>NZ_JBEXHZ010000102.1:0-8455 GCF_040608315.1 Streptomyces sp. NPDC005195 | reverse complement strand
ACGAAGAAACCCCCTGACCAGGGCATTCGCCTACCTGCCGGAGGATTTGCCATCGCCATTCGGGCCCGGGCCCCGTAAAGGCAACGGCATTGGGTGCTGGCCGGGCAACACCGGCGAGTCCGCGTTGATCCGCCAGGTCAAGGACGAGATGCGGGACTGGACCCTGTCCAAGATCGTGTGGGTTGCCGACCGGGGCTTCGCCTCCGCGGCCAACCGCCGCTACCTCCGCTCCGGCGACCACCACTACATCATCGGCGAGAAGCTCCGCTCCAACTCGCCCGAGATCAAGGCAGCGTTGTCCCGGCAGGGCCGCTACCAGGACATCGCGCACAACATGCGCGTCAAGGAAGTGAAGGTCTCCGAAGCCGAACGCTTCGTGATCTGCCACAACCCCGAAGGCGCCACCCGCGACGCGGCGATCCGCACCCAGCTGATCACCCAGCTCACCGAGCTGATCGAGGGCAGCGACGCACTGTCGGACTGCAAGCGCGGCGAGTTGCGCGGGAAGATCGCCGCGAAGCCCGGCCTTAACCGCTACCTGCGGACCACCCCGGCCGGCAAGCTCCGCATCGATGCCACCAAGGCCAAGGCCGAGGCGAACCTGGACGGGAAGTACCTCCTGCGCTGCAGCGACCCGAAGCTCTCGGCCGAGGACATCGCGCTGGGCTACAAGCAGCTCCTCGAAGTCGAGCGCGGCTGGCGTGACATGAAGCAGATCCTCGATCTCCGCCCGGTCTACCACCGGCTCGAAGAACGTATCCGCGCCCACGTCATCCTGTGCTGGCTCGCCCTGCTGCTGATCCGTATCGCCGAGACCACCACCCAGGCGACCTGGCCCACCATCCGCCGCGAACTCGACCGGCCCCGCCGGCACCTTCCGCCAGCTCACCGAGCTCACCCGCACCCAGCGCGACCTACTGAACAAGCTCGACATCCCCGCCCCCAAGAAGATCGTCGAGCTCACCCCCGAAACCCGCTGACCAGCCACAACCCCCACGCCTAGAGACACGCCCCCACAGCGTGTCCAGACGCGTTTCCCCAGCTCACAGCACGATTTGGCGCTCTAGGCGCCGCGAATTATGCGGAACGCAGGCCTGGAGCCGGTCATTCTCGGCACGCAGTTGCTCGAGCTCCTTGTCGCGGGGGTCGGCCGCCGGACGTCCGCGGGTTTTGGCGAGTCCGGCCGCGGCGCCGGCGTCCCGCGAGCGGCGCCAGTCAACGATGTGCGACGAGTGCAGCCCGTACCTGCGCAGCACCTTCCCCCGCTCGCCCTCGGGGGCGGCCTCGTACTCGGCGAGGACCTTCATCTTGAAGTCTGCGGTGAAGCTGCGGCGCTTGGCCTTGGCGGGGACCTGGGGATCCGGGCGGGGGGTCACTCCTCCAGCATCCCCTGCCCGCCCGGCTGAGGTCAGAACGGTCATCGGTACAGCACTACTCGTCTCTCCGCCCAGTCAGATGTTTCCGGGTTCTCCCCGACTCACCTGAGGTTGTCACAGAGGGCCGGCCGGGACTGCTCCGGCGCTGGAATGATCCTGGCCAAGGGGGACATATCAGGCGTCTGAAGGTTCCGGTGGTGCGGTTCGCTGTCCGGCCGTGGGCGAGGCTTCGGTCAGGTCGGCGCCGTGGTCGGCGTCGCGTCGGGTGGACTCGGTGCCATACCAGTCCAGGCACATCACGGTGGCGTCGTCGTGCAGGAGCCCGCCATGGGCCTGGACGACGTGCTCGATCAGGACACGGGCGGCCTCGCGCGGGTGCAGGTCCTGTGTGCTCTCGATGAGGGCGGGCAGATCGAGGTCCGCTGCGCCGCGCTCCAGCATCCCGTCGGTGAGCATGATCAACCGGTCCCCGGCCTGCAGGTCCAAGCTCTGGACCGTATACGCGTGCGGGGCTATGAATCCGAAGGGCAAGTCGATGGACGGCACGATCTGCTCGACCTTTCCCCCGCGCAGGCGCAGGGGCCAGGGGTGGCCGGCGTTGATGAACTCGGTTCGACCGTCGTGCAGGCTGATACGCAGCAGTTGCCCCGTGACGTAGCGGCCGCCGCTGTGCTCGACCACGGCCTGGTCGGCGGTCTGTGCTTGTCCGGCGAGGTCGGCTCCCTGCCTGCGGGCGCGGCGCAGGGAGCCGACGAGGAGAGTGGCGAGGAGGGCGGCGTCCACGTCGTGGCCCATGGCGTCGGTGACCGACAGCTGGACGTGGTCGCGGTCTATGACGTAGTCGAAGGTGTCGCCGCCGACGAACTCGGCGGGCTCCAAGGCGCCGGCGACCGCGAACTGTGCGGCTTCGCAGGCCAGCGATGAGGGCAGCAGCCGGTGCTGGATCTCGGCGGCCAGGCTCAGAGGGCTGGTGCGCCGGCCCCACTGGTACAGGTCGGTGAAGGGCCGGTTCGCGATGATGATGTATGCCAGGGCGTGGGCGCTCCGGCTGATCTTCAGCAGGGTCTCCGGGTCGGGGTGGTGGGGCAGATAGAGCTCCAGCAGCCCGATCGCGTCCCCGCGGTTGGTGACCGGTGCGATCACCCGAGTCCAAGCGCCGCCCCTTACGGTCTCCACATGCGGTTGTTGGGTCCGGATCACCTTGTCGTACACGGTGCCGGAGACGGCGATCGGGTCTGCGGGACGCTCCAGGTCGATGTCGTCCGCGGTGCCCAGGCGGACGACAGAGGTGCCGGTGAAGTCGGTGATGAGGAATGACACGGACCGGGCTCCGAGCTGTCTTCGCAAAGTAGCGCCGATGACGTCGACGGACTCCACCGGCGGCGCGGCCTCCGCTGCAGCCAGCGCCTCACCCAGTCCGTCCATTCCGCTGTCCCGCATGGGAGCGCCCTTCCAGCCAGCGTGCCGCCCCAGTATGTGCCGGTGACACGATTTTTCGGCGAGCACGAAATGGCAAGCTACTTTACCCAGGAAACGGGCTCGCCATTCAACATTCGGCCGCGGGGCGTGCCGACGCCGCTCTGCCTGTTCTCGCTGCGGCTGTTGCGCACAGGCAGGGCCGTTCGGCCGTCCTGGGTACCGGGTCTGTACCCCACGTGCCGCTGCGGCGACACGTGGGGCCGGTCCCTGGTCAGTTCAAGGGCGAGCAGGGCGTTGTCTCGTTGTTGGGTGCGTGGGTGTCTGATGGCGTGTCGGGGCGTGGTGGGGCCCGGGCGCCGGCCTGTGGTCAGGCCGTGGTGGGCCGGCTGGCGGCGCCGGTGATCTGGTCCCAGATGGCGAAGCGGTTGGTTATTTCGGTTCGGTGGTCGCAGGCGGCCATCAGGTGGCGGCGGGGCCGGAAGTGGGGTGAGATGCCGCTGAACGCGGACAGGGACCGCTGTGCTCCACCGATGCTGCGGAAGCCCTTCATCGCGCGTTCGCGCTGCCGAGTGGGCTGGTGGGAGTTCGCTTTCCTGCGTACTGCTGATACCGCGTACTGCTCGGTGACCTGTTGAAGCGTCACCCTCCGACAGCCAGCCCCGTCGCCCGTCCTGCACCTGCTCTGGCTTAGAACCCCACTGCCGGACCTCCCGGTGCGCGCGCCCGCAGCCGACGCCTTCACCGAGGAACCACTCACCAACTTCACTGCTGGGTCCTGCGAACTGCACATACCGGTAATGCCACCGCATGA
This sequence comes from Streptomyces sp. NPDC005195, assembly GCF_040608315.1. Taxonomy (NCBI): domain Bacteria; kingdom Bacillati; phylum Actinomycetota; class Actinomycetes; order Kitasatosporales; family Streptomycetaceae; genus Streptomyces; species Streptomyces sp. NPDC005195. Next base: position 4,849 of record NZ_JBEXHZ010000102.1, on the reverse strand, counting down.
GCGCGGTCCTTTTCACGGCGGCCCCTGATCACTGCGGGCCACCCGGTCCGGCCGCCAGTCCCGTCGCCGTCCTGCAACCGCCCTGGCTTCGAAACTCCACCACCGCACCGCCCTGCCACCTGCAACCACCTGTACTACTGCCCGGCAGTTCGTGTCTGCCGGGCCCTGCTTCCTTCTGGCTACGAGAGAAACCATAACCAGACCACCCACCAATGTCTACTCCAGCGATCACAGATTTTTAGGGCCTAGCCGAAGAGGTAACCTGCCTCCCATGCCCTGCATCCGGCCTCCCTCCGAAGACCCATTCCCCTTCGCGGCGCGTCGCGGAGTCCGGACACAGGGCGCCCTCAGCAGACGGCCTGATGTGCTGACGGAAGCCGGACCCTCACAGATGGGTCTGACTTGTCCGATGGCGGGCACCGGCTTCACCAGGGAGGTTGCCCATGGACAGCGCAACACCAGCGTGAAACGGATCGCCGATAGGGAATGCACCCCCAGGCGGGTGCAATGAGTTTTCTGCTGCTGGAGACCGAGGACGTGGCGTGGCTGCGCGACGACCTCACCGGTGCGCGGGGGGCCGCTTCACGGCTGGCCGAACAGGTCGGGCTGGACGAGCATCGCCGCGGCGAGGTTGCACTCGCGGTGACCGAGGCGGCCTCGAACCTGGCCAAGCACGCCGTCGCCGGGGCGATCCTGCTGCGCATCGTGCGAACCTCTCAGCGCGCCGGCATCGAATTCCTGGCCGTGGACAACGGGCCCGGCATGGCCGATGTGGCCGGCTCCATGCGGGACGGCCACTCCACCGCCGGCACGCTGGGCATCGGACTGGGAATGATCGCCCGGCTCGCGGACACCTTCGACCTGCACTCCCTCCCCGGACAAGGCACCGTGATGCTGGCACGGTTCTGGCCCCGCGGCACCCGGCTTCGCCCCCCAGACGCAAGCAACGACCGAGCAACCTCGGTGGTGGAGGGGGTGACCAGGACCATCAGTGGCGGGCAGCAGTGCGGAGACGGCTGGGCAGCCCGCTGGGACAGCAGCAAAGCATCGTCGCAAGCAGTCCTGGTGATGCTCTGTGACGGACTCGGCCACGGGCCTCTGGCCCGAAGGGCCACCCTCACAGCGCTCCGCGCCTTCCGTGCGAGCACCAGCAGCTCGCCCGAAGAAATCATGACCGACATCCACCAGACCCTGGCCGCCACCCGCGGCGCCGCCGTCGCCGTGGCCCGCATCGAACCGGACCTGAATCAGGTGTCGTTTTGCGGGATCGGCAACATCAGCGCCGCGGTCGTCACAGCAACATCCAAGAGCAGCCTGCCCTCACGGCCAGGGACCGCCGGACACCAGATACGCACCCTGCGCACCACCACCCACCCGCTGCCCCAAGGCAGCGCACTGATCATGCACTCCGACGGCCTGACCGAACGCTGGCACCCCGAAACCATTCCCGAACTCCTGAACCACTCCCCCGCCGTGATCGCCGCCCGCCTCCTGCACACCGCCGGCAAACAGCACGACGACGCCTCAGTCATCACCGCCCACGGACTGTGGTGACCAACAAGCCACCGGCCCTCGCTCCCGTGACGCGATAGCCCCGCAAAACGTTTATGCGGCCGTGCACGGGCACTTCCTGCCCGCCGCCTCCGTGGTCTGGGACGCCTTCTCGCCCGGGGTGCGGGCCAAGAACCAGCGTGCAGCGGCCAGGGAAACCCACGGAGAACACGGAACTGGCTGTATCGACGTCACACGACAGCAGTTGTCGACGGCCTCGGGAGGCGCTCGCCAGGCCCGGATCTCGATGTCGACGAGTACGGGAGGCACCCGTCGGCGCTCGGCAACGGCGGGACGACGACCGCAACCTGCGCCCGTAGCCAGCGCTTTTGTCCCGTGCCCCGGAGGAGCGGCAGACGGCGTCTGGCCGGTCGACACCGAGCTGCTGTCCGAAGCCATCGATATTCGACACGGTACACGCCTCCCGAACTGCCCGAGAAACGCTGCTCCTCGTCATCCACAGAGCCAGGTGTCCGCTGACATCGAACCCAGCCCGACGGCGATCCCTGACATCGAACCCAGTCGCCGCAGGTCGCAGGGCTGGACACAGGACGGACGCCGCGCCGCCGCCTTGACAGCGAAGTTAGTCGCCGCAGGTCAGCGGCATCCGGTGGACTGAGTTCGATGTCAACGGACACCAGGCAGCTGCGCTCTGCGGTAGTGAGGAGGTGGGTGAACGCCGCGGCGCGCATGAGGGGCTGGGCCCAGGGGGGCATGGGGTGGGTGGTGCAGCCTTGGCGCACGTTGTGGCGGTCGTGGAGGGCCAGGGTGGTGCCGTCGAGGGCGAGGACGGGACGGGACCCGTGACCATGTTCGGGACGTACGCGAGCCTGGGTGTCCTGGCGGAGGCGTTCGAGTCAGGCCGATCAGCCTTGTAGGGAGCGTGTCGGGGCCGGGCCGTCCGTCGCGAACGGCTCGGCTCCACGTCCCGCAGCGGCCCTGAGTCGCATCAGTCGAGGGCGTGGCTGCGGCCGGTCTGCAGGATCTCGTCGGAGAGATTGGGCTCGACGTGGCGTACGGCGCGGGCGAGCATCAGCGCGCCGACCATTTCGTTGAGCAGGCGGATGGCCCTGTGGCGGGCCTCGGCCGGGTCGCGCTCGTGGCCTTTGTCCTCGGCTTCGCGCAGGAACTCGGTGGTGAAGCCGGTGAGGTATCCCTTGACGCCTTCGGCGTACGCGCTCTGCACGGTTTCGCTGTGCCGTCCGGCGTCGGTGGCCAGGGAGACGGAGGGACAGCCGCCGTCCGGGGCGTCGCGGTGCGCGGCGGACAGATAGTCGGCCACGACCCGCTCCAGCGGAGAGCCGGCCTGGCCCGGACCGTCCTCGATCGCCTGGGCCAGGACCGCGAGCGAGATGGCGTAGGAGGCGCTGCACACCTCTACGGCCAGGTCGTTCTTGGAGGCGAAGTGGTTGTAGAAGCCGCCGTGGGTGAGTCCGGCTTCCTTCATCAGCTCGGCGATGCCGACGGCGTCGATGCCCTGCGAGCGGAACATGCGGCTTGCCGCTTCGAGGATGTTCTGCCGGTTGCGGGCCTTGTCCTGCTTGGTGATCCGCGGCATGGCCGTCCTCTCGCGTCGTTCTCGGTTTGACATTTTTAATGATGCCTCTCATCATAACAGGAGTTGTAATGATGCCCATCATTAATAGCTTGTGGAAAGGGAGCGTCATGCGCGCCATCGCCTACGACCAGCACGGAGAAGCCGGGCAGGTACTGCGCCTGAGCGAGCAGCCGGCCCCTGCTGCGCCCGCGGCCGGGCAGGTGCAGGTGCGGGTGCTGTCCCGGCCGATCCACCCAGGCGACCTGGCGGGAGTGGAGGGCCTTCCCGGTTGGCCGCGGCAGCGGTTCGCCTCACCGCGGATTCCCGGCGTGGAGGGAATGGGCGTCATCGAGACCGTCGGCGCGGGTGTGCAGGACCTGCGGCCCGGCCAGCGGGTGGCGTTCTTCCCCGTGCCGGGCGCGTGGAGCGAACTCGTCACGGCGCCGGCCGATCTTGTGGTGCCGGTACCCGACGATCTCAGCGACGAGACCGCGGCTTTGATGCTGGTCAACCCGCTGACCCTGCTCTCCTTGCTGCGGGCGGTCGAGGACGCCCAGCACGGCCAGGCCGGTCCGGTGGTCCAGACGGCCGCCGGTTCGTCGGTGGGAAAGCTGGTCAGCGCCGCGGCACTCAAGCACGGCATCCCGCTGGTCAACCTGGTACGCAGCGCCACGGGGGCGCAGGCCTTGCGGCAGCGCTTCCCCGGACTGCCGGCCATCTCGACGGCCGACGCGGACTGGCGCACTCAGGTCAAGGACGCGACCGGCGGCCGGGGTGCCCAGGTCGTACTGGACGCGGTGGGCGGATCCCTGACCGGTGAGCTGGCCGGGCTGCTCGCCGACGGCGGCACGCTGATCGCCTATGGAGGGCTCGGCTTTGGCAGTACGCCGCTGGAGTCGCTCGCGCTGACCCCGCGGGCCCTGACCGTGCGGGGCACGTCCGTCCTCCAGTGGATGGCCGCCCGCTCGCCCGGGGAACGGGCCGAGGACGTGGCCTTCGCCGCGCGTCTGGCCGCGACCGCCCCGGAACTCTTCGAGGTCGCCGCCGGCTACGACCTCGCCGACTTCGCGAAGGCCATCGACCATGTCCGCCGCCCCGGCAGGAGCGGAACCGTCCTGCTCACCAGCCCCGCACCCTGAACCCCACGAAGGGCACCGCCATGAAGATCGGAACGCTCGGCGCCGGAACCGTCGCCCAGGCCATCGCCCGGCACGCCGTGGCCCACGGCCACCAGGTCGTACTGAGCAACGGCCGCGGCCCGGCCTCCCTGGCCGGCCTCGCCGACGAACTCGGACCGCTCGTCCACGCCGGCACCCCGGAGGAAGCCGCCGCGGCGGAACTCGTCGTGCTCGCAGTCGGCTGGCCCCAGATCCCGGACGCGGTGGCCGGCCTGCCCCCCTTCGACGGGCGCATCGTCATCGACGCCACCAACCAGTTCACCTCCCCGCCCCCGCCCATGAAGATCGCCGACCTGGGCGAGCTGACCGGCAGCGAACACGTCGCCTCCCTGCTGCCCGGAGCCCGCGTCGTCAAGGCGTTCAACACCCTCTACGGCCAGTACATCGCCGCCGATCCGCGCCACCGGGCCGGACGCCAGGTGCTGTTCCTCGCCGGTGACGACGCCGACGCCAAGACCACCGTCAAGGACCTCACCGCCGCCTTCGGCTTCGCCCCCGTCGACCTCGGCTCCTTGCGCGAGGGCGGACGTCTCATGCAGCTCGGCGGGCCGCTCTCCGGCCTCCACGCCCTCAAACAGGACTG
>NZ_JBEXHZ010000101.1:0-8556 GCF_040608315.1 Streptomyces sp. NPDC005195 | reverse complement strand
TTCGGCACCGCACTCGGCGTCGCCCTGCTCGGCGCGCTCCTGTCCGCCGGGTACCGCAGCGCCATCGACGACCGGCTCAACGGCATTCCGCGAGGGGCCGCGGACACCGCCCGAGAAGGCATCGCCAACGCCGTTGAAGTGGCGGGGAGCACCGGACCGTACGCGCACGACCTGGTCCACGCCGCCCAGCAGTCCTTCGTCGACGGCTGGAGGCAGGCCATGTGGGCAGGCGTCGCCGTCATGGGCGCGCTCTTCCTCTGCATCGTCCTCCGCGGCCCGAAGGACACGACACCCGCCGTCGCGGACGAGAGAGGAACCTCCGAGACGGTCGCCTCCCGATGACCACAGGAGAGGCGGACCCACGGCATGGGGACCCACGGCAAGCGGACCGCTCGAACTCGCACAGACGTTTCCTTTGGTAGGCGGAGTCCGGAAGAACAGTGCTGGACAGCCGGGCTGCCGACCTCGATGATCGACCGGTGACCGAGGACGAGATCGTGGATCGGGTCCGGGCCTACGCACGAGCCCATGAACTGCCGCCGCCCGCACCTCTACAGGCGGCCGCCGAGCTCGAGGCCATCGTGGGACACCCCATTCCGGTTCTGCTGCGCCGCTTGTACCTGGAGGTCGCCAACGGCGGTTTCGGCCCCGACGGAAGCATCCTGTCCCTGACCGACACGGGTGAGTGGTACAGCGACGAGGAGTCGCTGCTCCACCTCGTGCGTGGCTGGTCTCCGACCTCCGAGCCGGAGGTTCCGCTGCCGCTGCACGTGCCGCCGCTGATGACACTGGGCTGTGCGATCTGGTGGCACGTCGACTTCAGCACACCGGAGGGCCGTATGTGGGGATGGGATCCGAACGGGCGCTGCGAACGCCATCGGTTCTTCGTCGAGCGGTTCACCCTGGTGCAGTGGCTCGCGGACTGGCTGGAGGGCAACCGCACCTTCCCGGAGCCGCCGCCTGTGACGGACTGTCCCGACTGCTGAAGGACCGCTCCATCGGGCCCGGCTGCCCCGAGCGAAGCCCGGCAAGACAGTGGGCCGGGCCGAACACGGGCACCGTCCCGAGCGCCTCCTGAGCGACCTGACCGTCCATGCCGGCGCGCAGTTGCAGGACGACATGGCGATGGTCGCGGTGCGCCGCCGTCGCGCCGGACCACCGTCGGGACTTCGCCGTCCCGCTACCACGGCTCGCGGGTGGTGACCGTCGCGTGCGGCGTGCTGTTGGTTGTGGGCCACGGCGGTACGTGGAATTGCCCTCTGGGTCAACACCGTTGCGTTGCTCCGCCGATGTCCCGCCGCGATCCGGGGGCGTGTGCGGCACCCCGTGGCCACGCGCCGCGTTCCGAGGGCACGGAGACGGGAACGACCGCTTGCGCGAATCGTTGACATGACCCTGCCTTGTGGCTAACTTCGCGAAGAGCTCCCGTCCGTGCCCCCAGGTGCTCGTGGCCCCGGGGCTCCGTCACCGCGTTCGTATCGCCAGTGCCGCGGCAACGTTCACTCCGTCGCGGCGCCCGGCACGCACTCTCGCCACACCGGCCGGAAGTGCAAGTACGTCCCGTACGAGGACTTCCGGCCGGTCCGCAGACTCCGGCCGGGGGACCCCCAGAACACGCACCGGACGCCGCTCCTCGAAGGGCAAACGCTGCCTGCCGCGGTATTGGGCGCCCCGTCCCAGTGATGAGACAACGTTGTCAATCCCGGCCGTGGCCCGAGCGTCTGGTTTTTGACCGGAAGGCAACGTTGTCAAGTGCCGCTTCCTGCTTCCGAGTAGAGGAGAACCCGTGATGAAACGACTGCCGAGACAGCCCGGAAACACCGCGATCGGCTTATTTGCCGCTGCCGCGCTGGCCGCGGCCGGCTTGTGCGCACCCGCGTCAGCGGCCGAGAAGGCCGCGCTCGTCACGTCACCCGCCACTGTGGTCAACCCGTTCATAGGGACGTCGAACCAGGCGGACGACTTCCCCGGGGCCGACGTGCCGTTCGGCATGGTGCAGTGGAGCCCGGACACGCCGTCGCGTCCGTCCGGCGGCGGATACGAGTACAACGACTCGTCCATCACCGGCTTCAGCCTCACCCATATCGCCGGACCCGGCTGCGGCGCCGCCGGCGACATACCCGTGCTGCCCACGGTCGGCACCGTCAACACCGGTGCGACAGACGCGTTCTCGCACGCCAACGAGTCGGCGTCGGCCGGCTCCTACAAGGTCGCCCTCAACAACCAGGTGACCACCGAGCTGACCACCACGACACGCAGCGGCATGGCGCGCTTCACCTTCCCCTCGAGCAGCCAGGCCAACCTGATCTTCAAACTCACCGGAAGCCAGAACGGCGCCACCTCGACGCAGTTCACCAAGGTCTCGAACACCGAGGTGAGCGGCCAGGTCACCAGCGGCCGCTTCTGCGGCGCGGGGAACACGTACAGCGTGTACTTCGACATGGTCTTCGACCAGCCGTTCACCTCGCAGGGCGCCTCGGTCGCGAAGACGCCGGCCACCATCACGGCGAAGCCCGGCACGGCGTCCAAGAACGCCGCCGAGAAGCCCAACAAGCCGGTACTTCACGGCAAGTCCCTCTCCGCGACGGCCCCGAAGGCGGCCAAGGGTGCCGCGTCCCCGAACGCCGCCGCCTCCAACGGCTACGTCACCTTCAACACCACCGCCAACCCGGTGGTGCAGGCCAAGGTCGGCATCTCCTACGTCTCGGTAGCCAACGCGACGGCCAACCGGGCCGCGGAGAACACCGGGTGGGACTTCAACGCGACGCGCACCGCCGCGCAGAACGCCTGGAACAGCGCACTCGGCAAGATACAGATCGCCGGCGGGACGGCCGCACAGCAACAGAGCTTCTACACCGCGCTCTACCACTCGCTGCTGCACCCGAACGTCATCAGCGACACCAACGGCCAGTACTACGGCTTCGACGGCAGAACGCACACCGTGGACACCGGCCACCGAGCGGCGTACGCCAACTACTCCGGCTGGGACATCTACCGCTCGCAGGCCCAACTCGAAGCCCTGGTCGCCCCCCAGGTCGCCTCGGACACCGCGCAGTCGATGGTCGACGACTACGCCCAGACCGGAGTCTTCCCCAAGTGGTCGGAGAACAACGGCGAGTCCTACGTCATGGTGGGCGACCCGGCGGACGCCATCCTCGCCGACTACTACGCCTTCGGCGCCCGGGACTTCGACACCACGACCGCCCTGGCCGACATGGTCAAACAGGCGAGCACGGCCAACAATGACCGGCCGGGCTTGAACTACCTGAACTCACCCGGATACATGCCGCACGACGGCAGTTACGGCTGCTGCAACTTCTACGGCCCGGTGGCCACCACGCTGGAGTACAACACCGCCGACTTCGCGATCTCCGCGATGGCCGGGGCACTCGGTGACACCGGCAACCAGAGGACGTACGCCAACCGTGCGCAAGGCTGGCGCAACGTGCTCAACCCGGCCTCCGGCTTCGTCGAACCGCGCAACGCCGGCGGTTCCTGGACCGGTGGCTTCGACCCCACCAGCGGTACCGACATGGTCGAGGCCGACTCCTGGATCTACACCGGGATGGTGCCGTTCAACGTCGGCGGCCTGGCACGGGCCAAGGGCGGCAACACGGCGATGAACCACTATCTGGACACCGTGCTGCGCAGTTACACCGGTGACAAGGGCTACGCGTGGGTCGGCAACGAACCCAGCATCGAACTGCCCTGGGAGTACGACTACACCGGCCAGCCCTACAAGACACAGGGCACCGTCCGGGCGATCCAGGACCAGATCTGGGCGAACACCCCAGGCGGCCTGGCCGACGGCAACGACGATCTCGGCGCGATGAGCGCCTGGTACGTGTGGTCCGCACTCGGCATGTACCCCGAGACCCCGGGCACCTCCGACCTCGCCCTGGGCTCCCCCCTGTTCACCCAGGCCGTGGTCACACTCCCGTCGGGCAGGACGCTGACGGTCAATGGCAACGGCGCGGCCGACAACGCCCCCTACGTGCAGTCCGCGGCGTGGAACGGCACCGCCTGGAACAACGCCTACGCCCCCACCGCGGCGATCACCGCCGGCGGCACGCTGGACTTCACGCTCGGCACCACCGCCAACACCTCCTGGGCGACGGCCGCTTCAGCGGCCCCACCCTCCTACGCCGGTGACACCACGGCCCCGGCCTCGCCCCGCATCGGCACCATCACCGCCGCGGTGGCCGCGAACCTGTGCGTGGACGACGCCAGCTCCTCCACCACCGACGGCACCCACGTCCAGATCTGGGGCTGCAACAACACCTACGCCCAGGACTGGATCGTCGCAGGCGACGGAACGATCCGCACCCTCGGCAAATGCCTGGACGCCGACCACAGCGGAACCACCAACGGCACACTGGTCCAACTATGGACATGCAACGGCAGCGGAGCTCAGCAATGGACCACGGGCGCCAACGGATCGCTGGTCAACCCCCAGTCCAAGCTGTGCCTGGACGACCCCAACTCCAGCACCACGAACGGCACCCAACTCCAGCTCTACAGCTGCAATGCCTCAAGTGCCCAGAACTGGAAGCTGCCGAGCTGAGCCACGGCCACCGGTAGCCCCAGCGCCGCCAGGCGACTTCAGCGCATCGCCTCCGTGTGTCCCGACCGCCCGGCCGGGACACACGGAGGTACGTCCCGGCGTGACGTCCGCGCCGGTCAGGTCACTCGGGAGGTCCCGGCGGGCGGGACACGGGTGCGGTTGCATCGGGGTCGGCGGGGTCGGTGTGATCCACGCGAACCGGCCGCCCTGCGGGTCGGCCACCTTGGCCATGTGGCCGTCCATCATGCCGAAGGGCGGGGCGAGGACGGTGTGGTCGGCCGGGACCAGGGCGTCCACGGTGAAGTCGACGTCCCCTGCCCCGGCTGCCGGAAGCCCGGCCCGGGGAAAGTCGTGAGCCCGCGCGACGCGTGCCCGGACACCGGGCCGGCCCGGCTCTCCCGCGGCCAGGCCCGCGCTCTGCTCGATGAGTACATCGTCGTCGGCGGAGAGCGGGCACGGGCCGGGACCTGCACGGATACCGTCATTGCGGCCTCACGCACCTGGGCGAGCAGGGCGTGATTACGCGGCGTCGTGGAAGACCAGGGCCAAGGTGTGCCGGTGTCCTGTGCGGACCGCCGAGACGCCGTGCCGGACCGGGGCCGCCGACCAGCCGCGCGCGGAGCGCACGGGACGGTCGCGGGTGGTGAACAGATAGCCGTGGCCCTGCGGGAGCACGGTGGCGGTGCCGCGGGACTGGGCCCGGGGGCGCTGCTCGACCAGCAGGAACTCCCCGCCGGTGTGGTCGGTGCCGGGCCGGTCCAGGTTGATCACGACTTGCAGCGGGAACACCAGGTCGCCGTACAGGTCGCGGTGCAGCGCGTTCCAGTCCCCGGCGCCGTAGCGCAGCAGGATCGCGGTGGACTTGGTCTGCCCGGCCGCGTGGCACATCTCCAGCCACTCCTGAAGGGTGTCCGGCCACGGCGCGGGCCGGCCCAGCCGGGCCCACCAGGTGCGGGCGATCGGCAGCAGCCGCGGGTACAGGGCCTGCTTGAGCTGCTCGACCGGCTCGGGGTAGGGGGCGTGGAAGTACTTGTACTGGCCCTGTCCGAAGCGGTGCCGGGCCATGTCGACGGTGGACCGGAACACCTCGGGCCGCTCGTACAGGGCCCTGATCCGTCCGGCCTCGGCGGGGGTGAGCAGCCGCGGCAGGAGCGCGCCGCCGAACGCGTCGAGCTCGCTGCCCACCGCATCCCAGTCCGCGGCATCGACCCGGCCGGCCCACTGGCCGGCCGCGGCGGTGTCCACGCCGTGCCGGGTCCTGGGCGTCGTCGCCGGGGCGGTCATGCCGCGGCCTCCAGTTCCAGGAGGGCCGTCTTGGCTTCCAGGCCGCCGATGTAGCCGCCCAGACTTCCGTCGGTGCGCAGCACCCGGTGACACGGCACCACCACGGGCAGCGGGTTGGTCGCGCACGCCGTGCCGACCGCCCGCACCGCCTTGGGATTGCCGACCAGCTCGGCCACCTGCCGGTAGCTGCGGGTCTGGCCGTAGCCGATCTCCGGCAGGTGCTGCTGGACCAGCCGGCGGAACCCCCGGGACAGCGACAGGTCCAGCGGCAGGTCGAACGTGCGGCGGCGGCGCTCGAAGTACTCCTCGACCTCCCGGGCCGCCTGGTCCAGCCGGCCCGGGGAGTGCAGGATCCGCGGGCTGAGCTTGTCCGCCAGGGCCTGCAGGACCAGGTCGTGGTCCTCGCTGGCGTAGGCCACGCGCACCAGGCCCTGGCCGGTGGCCGCCAGCAGCAGGCGGCCGACCGGGGAGTCGATGACGGTGTACGCGACGTCGATCACGCCGACGGCCTCGGCCTCGCGCTCCAGCCGACGATGCAGCTGGGCCAGGGTCTCGGGGTCGACGGGAGCCGACAGCATGGCCAGGACGTCACCATCGGGCAGGCCGCCGCTCAAGTAGTCGCTCATGTGGATGCTCCTCTCGTCTTCGCGCCCGGATAGTTTTTCCGCAGATTCTTCAAGCCGTCCGCCGCGGCACGCCGCGCCGCCTCCACGCTCCCGCCCAGGACCGCCGCGATCTCGTCGTACGGCATCCCCGCCAGGTAGCGGAACGTCACCGCCTGCCGCTGCTTGCCCGGCAGCCGGCCCACCTCCTCCCACAGGTCAGTGTCCCCTGCCTCCGGCACGCCCAGCGGGCTGGGCGACTCCGGCAGCTCTGCCACCGGCAGCGGCTGCCGACCGGCGGCCCGCAGCACGTCGATCGCCTTGCGCCGCGCGATCGTCACCAGCCACGCCTCCACGTTCGCCGTCCCCGCCAACTGCGGCCAGGCCCGCATCGCCGACAAAAACGTCTCCGACCAGGCGTCATCGGCGTCGTGCGTCCCCAGCAGAGCCCGACACACCCGCAGCACCGTGGCGCCGTGCTGCTCGACGATCTTCTCGAACGGTTCCCTCATGCTCATCCTGTCGCAGAGACGGCAGACCCGACGTGGACCGAGCCCTCAGGGCAACATCGGCCTGGCCCATACCGCCGCCGGCCTTTCGTCGGCCACCGGAACCCGGACACCGGAGGCCTCCGGCGCCGGACGTCGCGCGTGCTCGGCGAAGTACAGCCCGGTGACCGCCTGGTCGCGCGCCACGATCGTGACGTCGCCCAGCGCGGTGTCCACCACCACGTGTCTGCAGAACATGTTCGCCTCGCCTCCTCGTACAGCCATTTCACCTGGAAGACGGCGGGGCCACCGCAAACGTGAGATCCGACGTCAGCCATCGGGCGTCTGGCCATGAGGGTGATCGCGGCTTTCCGTCGGCCGCCGTCTTCACATCGGCGTCGTCGAAGACGTCCTCATGCTGATCCGCTACGGGTTGAAGGGCCTGCCCGACGGGGTCTGGCCGCGAACGCTGGACCATGCGCCGGAAGCGCGCCATGAACGCCTTCGACCTGGCCTTCGACGGCAGCCTCACCACTGGCCAACTCCATTCACACCAAACCCAGTTTCACCGCTCGCTTTACAGACCCTTCCATTGCGTGAAGCTCGTTGAACACGTAGGCGATGGAAGCGTCCCCTGAGAAACCGCCTGCCTCACACCGCGGTAGTGGGTCGGTCGTCTGCGTGAGTGTGTTCGGCCCAGATGGTCTTGCCGTGGTGGCTGTGGCGGGTTCCCCAGCGTTCCGCGAGTTGCGCGACGATGAACAGTCCGCGCCCGTTCTCGTCGAAGGTGCGGGCCCGGCGCAGGTGGGGCGAGGTGCTACTGCCGTCGGCGACCTCGCAGACCAGGCTGCCGGCGTGGTGGATCAGGCGCAGCTGGATGGGAGGTTGTGCGTGACGGATGGCGTTGGTGACCAGTTCACTGACGATGAGTTCGGTGGTGGGGGCGGCGTCCGTGAGGCCCCAGGAGGCCAGTTTCTCCGCGATGTGGTCGCGGGCGCGGGAGACGGCGGCCGGATCGGCCGGCAGATCCCAGGTGGCGACGGTACGGGTGTCCAGGGCGTGGGTGCGGACGGCGAGGACGCCGAACTGAGCATGGGGCGCGTGCAGCAGGGCTTCGACGGCGCACCGGCAGGTGGCGTCCAGGGAGGACTGGGGCCGGCCGAGCGCCCAGAGCAGCTCCTTGTCGCCGGAGTCCTGCGCGCCGGTGCCCGAGTGGGTGTGCAGCACGAGCACGCTGCCTTCGGGGAGGTCTGTCTCGGTGGATTCGAACGGCAGGTCCGTCTGTCCCAGGGGTGGGCCTTCGCGCAGGTCGACGGATGTGACCGTGCCGTCGGGTGCGATGACGGCGGGCGGGGGACTACCGGCGCTTGCGAGTGTGCAACGGCAGGAGGCGGGATCGTAGACGGCGTACACGCATTGGGCGCTGACGGTGCCGGGGCCGGTGCCGGAGGTCCGGGTGTCGTGACTGGGGCGGACGTCGGGCCGCAGCCGGGCGAGGACGTCGGCGAGATGGGTGAGCAGTTCCTCCGGCTGCAGGTCGACGTCTGCCAGGGTGCGTACCGCGGCGCGGAGTTCGGAGGCGGTGGCGTCGGCGTCCGGTCCGGCCACGGCACCGGCG
>NZ_JBEXHZ010000100.1:0-8655 GCF_040608315.1 Streptomyces sp. NPDC005195 | reverse complement strand
GGTACTGCTGTCGGGCGGTGCCGCGGCTGTGAGCGCGGCCGGTACCGACCGGCAGGCGGCGCGGCGCAGGGTGACCGGGCCCGCGTGCGGCCCCGGCGCGGGCTCCTCGCCCTTGAGGACGGGATCGAAGAGGTCGACCGCGGCTTGGTCCGCGAAGCGGCGCACGGCGACCTCGGCGAGCTCCTCGGCGGTGCGGGCAACGTCCAGGGTGCCGCCGACCCGGGTGCTGGCCTCGCTGAGCAGCCTGAGCCGCTCCCGGGCGACCATCAGGCCTTTCAGGCTCCTTTCCGCGGCGATACGGGCGCGGCAGACGGCCAGGCTGACCAGGATCGAGGCGACCAGCGCGGTGATGACGGTGATCCGGCTGACGTGGGACATGGACGGCAGCAGAATGCCGTAGGCAAGGATGCCGACGACCAGGTTCGCCAGGCCCACGATCAGGGTCTGCCGCAGCGGCAACAGAGCGGCGGCCACGACCGGGATCAGCGTGGAGTACTCGGCCATCCCCAGGACCTGCATGCCCGCGGCCGCCAGGACCAGCCGCGCGCCCGCAACCACCACCACGGCGATCAGCAGGGTGATGAAGGCGGCCCGGACGGACGGGGCGGCGGTCCCGGCCCGACGGGCGACCAGCGGGGTGCGGTGCATGACGTCCTCCTCGGGCCGACTGCCGTACGGCGAGGCGACCGGGAAACGGGCGGGCAGTGGCATCCACGCGGGGCTACCGGTGACCGGTGAAAGTGCTGGTCACAGGCCGGTGATCAGACCGATAGTCGAAAGCAGCCAAGAATTCTTGATATGTCACCTGATAGTAGAAACTTACGCCGTGTCGGTGGGGCGCTTCCACAGCGAGCGTGCCCGGCCCCCCGCGCAGGGGCGGAAGGAACGGCCGATACGGCAGAGGCGGCCGTTGCGTGCAGGGTGCGACGCCGACTGCGGCCTGTACGTTCGCATGCACCGCGACCGGCATCGTCCTGGCGGAGGCCCGGGTCGACGTCCCGAGCCGCCGGTAGCCGGCCCCCGGACACCCGCTGCAACACCTGATCCGCGCTGCACACCTGACCGGTAAAATCAACGGTCAGATGGGTACGGTGATATAGCCCCTCGGCGGTGGCGGCCGGGGGCTGGCCGAGCGGTTTGGGTGTCGGGTGGCGCGTCAGACGGCTACCTGGGCGAGGGTGACGTCGTGGCCGAGGGATTTCAGCCGACGGACCAGGTCGCGGGTCTTTCGGTTGGGGTCGAGGTTGCGGATGTGGACGTCGGCGCCGAGGTCGCGGTAGCGGTCGGTCGGGTTGGCCATCAGGTGCCAGACGGAGACCAGGATGGAGCGGGCGGCGGCGAAGAGGGCTTACCTGCACGGAGGACCCTCAAGTGGCGGTTACGCTGCGCGCCAAACGAAATTCGCGCACTTCAGAAGTGCGTCTCGCGCCCGTCCGATGGCCTTCCCCCGTGGGGAGGTCCATTGAGCAGGATGGGGGGCACCCCTGTTCTCAAGGAGCGTCGTCACCGGTGGCCTGCCTGACGTGAGAGTTCAGTGGTCGGCAGGCGTACGGAGCCGATGCTGATGCCTTTCAGCGCAGGCCCTGGACTCCCGGTCAGTCCGCGGTGCGGTTCGCTGGGGCCGAGAGCTCGTCCCGCCGACATACTGCAGGCTGCAGGGTGGCCTCCCCCTTGTACCCGGCGCGGGACCACCCGCGTGCGTGGGAGCAGCACAAGCTCGACTCGAAGAATTTGACGACCCTGGGGCCATCCCCGCTTGCGCGAGGAGCAGGAGATGACCCACCCGGCGCCGTCCTTGATCCCGGGACCATCCCCGCGCCCGCGGGGATGGTCCCGGCATCCGCTACGGCTTCGTCGAACTCCCCAACTGCGCCCCGCGCCCGTGGGGATGATCCCACTCCGGCCCCCAGCCGGCCGGCGCGCCGAGCTGCTCCCCGCGCCCCCGCGGGGATGGTCCCTACACGAACAAGGCACAGTACGAGAGCGCGTGCTGCTCCCCGCGCCTGCGGCGTGCGGCGTGCGGCGACCGAGCAACAGCTGCACCAGGACGTGACGGCCAGGGCGCAGGCATGCGAGGGGGAGTTGGGGGTGAGGCGCCCCGAAGTTCTCGGACAGCGAACCTTGGCCGACCGCCATCAATGTTGGACCACCGCGGAGGTACCCAGCCCGATCTCTGCCAGTCCGCAGGCAGGCTCTCAGGGGGGCTGACCTGGGATTGTGTGGGTTGCAGTGGGAATGGCCGGGGGGTTGTGGGTAGCTTCTGCGTCTAATGGTCGGGGGCTGCCGGAGGACGACCAGGAGGTATTCCGCAGGGCAGGAGCGATGGCATCCTGCACCACTCTCGCCCGCCGCCTCCAGGGAAGCCCCACCACATGGTCCTACGGCCGTTACTCCGTCTTCTGGAAGAGCTCCGACGGCGACATCGAGGCGGACGTCCTCGGCTTCGGCCAGGCCACCGACGGGTGCTACAACGAGGTTGCCGGGCAGTGGCGGGGGGACGAGTCCGGCATGGCGACCGCGCAGATACCCAGTACCGACAAGGACGAGATCCGGGTCGCCGGCGCCATGGACAAGGCCGTCACCGCCGCGTGGAAGACCCGGGTCGCCGAGGGCAACGGCGTAGACCCCTCCGCCGCGGACGACGACATCAACCTCGGATTCGACCCGGCGGAGAAGGCCGCATACGTGTGGATCCAAGACACCTATGGAGGACTGATCGGCCGCGCCCAAAGAGACAACTTCCAGGATGTCGCCCGAAACAGCGAGGCGATCACCTCGAACGAGTCGTTCTCTAAAGCGCGTATGTTCCGGCGAACCCGTGCGAGGTGCTGCCTGAACAGCACGGGTTCAAATCGAATAGGCAGACCGCGAAGGGGGCGTCCGGGCGACGCGGGGGCCGAGGGAGATCCAGACGCCGAACTCGCCAGAGGACGGCTCGGCGATCTGCTCCGTCCAGACGCCGTTCAGGCAGAGTTGCACGCCGCGGTCCTTGAACGCGGGCAGGCCGCGCCAGGCACAGTCCCATCTGACGTCCAAGGTCAGCGGCCCGAGCACCGAGACCATCTGGTCCAGTTCCTCCGCGCTGCAGTTCTGGCAGCGGCCAGAGTCTGGCCAGGTCGGGGCGGAGCCCCAGATACCCCGCGAACCAGGAGTTCGGCCCTTCGTTGTCGAACGTGATGACCCTGCGGCGCCGCAGTTCGTCCAGGGCAGCACCGGCGCCGGGCTGTCCCTGGTTCCCGTAGATGCGGGCGGTGTCGAAAGCTCGGAGGGCGTGTGCGTACTGCTCGGCCGTGGTGACCGGCTTCAGTCGAGGCCAGGGGAGGGCGGTCCAGCCAGCCAGGTCGTGCATGATCGCCCGCGCCCGCGTCAGGGCGCTCCGGGCGTCGGGGAAAGGTTCGCGCACTCGGCAGAGCGTCGAGGACAAGGCACGTGCCTTTCGGACACGGACAGGGGCGGACGCGCCCTCACGGTACGCGTCCGCCCCCGTTCCTCGCCGGGTGAACAGCAGTGACACCAGGCATCCGCATCACCTGGACGCTGGGGGCACACGGGTGGGTCGACTGCACCCTTGAGGATCGTCATGCGAAGGCCGAGCTCACCGCGTCCTACATCACCAGTGCGGACGAGGAGTTCCTGACTGCGGTGGCCCGGCTCGTCGCGGGCGAGACTGAGACCCGTGTCCAGTTCGAGGCCGAGCCGACCGCCTGAGGCTGATCCTTTGGAGCGGACGCCCTGACAATGAATCTTGATGGTCCAAGGAGGGATGTCCAGGTGGGACGCCAGTCTCCGTATCCGGAGGAGTTTCCGCCGATCACAGCGCGGGCGGCGCGGTGCGTCAGGCCGCGGTCTTCAGGAAGGCAGTCAAGCTGTCCAGGAGCATGGTGGTGCCCTGATCGGCGAGGTCGCGCTCGTCGGGGGTGTCGCAGGTCTGGCTCACCACGACGCGTGTCTGGTGAGCACTCTGCTCGACGAGTTCGACGGTCATGACTGCCGGCTCGTTCTTCCCCGGTACGTCCATGCCGATCACCAGACGCTGATTCTCATCGACCTCGGAGTAGGAGCCGGTCAGCGGGAACTGGCCGCCGTCTGGGGTGACAATCGTTGCCTTCCATGCCCCGCCCGGCCGTACGTCCATCTTGACGGACCCGGGAGCGGCATAGGACCACTGCGCGTAGGACTCCGCGGTCGTCCAGGCACTCCAGACCCTCGCCACAGGAGCTTCCAACGTCCGTTCCAAGGTGTAGGAGAAACGCTCGGCCGTCGTCTGTTCTGCGGTCACTTTGTGCTCCCTGGCTCGCTCGTGCGGGTCGTCGTACTGCAGACAGGGACCGATGCGAAAAGTCATCGGTCATCCGTGCCCCTTCTGAGCAGCCACCGTCCACCCCGGCCGTGGTTCGCCGGTAACGACGTGGTGCGCGATTGAGGGCTGGGGGTTCCGGCCTGGCGGTTCGGCTGATGGGTGATCACCTCTCGGCGGCGCGGTCGGAGACCAGGCGGGCCACTCCCGAAGAACACCGAAGGCATCCGGTGCAAGCTGAAACGCCTGGTCACCCGGGCATCCTCACCGAACCCGAACCCGGCCTGTTCACTCAGCCCCGCACCTGACCACCAACCCACCCCGCCGACCAGGGCCCCATACCCAACCCCAAGACTGAAGCGGGCATTACGTCACTTACCTCACTCTCAGAGGCGACCGAACTGGATCAACGCTGTTGCCGCATTGCTTCCTCGACCCTTGCCCTGGTCCGCCTTATCGCCCATGGGCCGGCTATCAGGACCGCAAGAGCAACCACACCCGAACTGACCAAGGTTTCGGTCCACGGTGTTCCGCTCTGCCTCCACACCACGATCGTCGACGCAGTAACCACAGCGTCGACCCCGAGCAGGACTGCCTACAGGCGGCCCGTAGACATCGATCTATCAGACATAGGCCGTACCTTACGACGTGGTGCGTGATAGTGATCGAGGCACTGCCGAGGCATGAAGTAGGCCGTGCGGCTTGGGTGTTGTTGTGATGCAACACCTGGGCCGCACGGCCTTGTCCAAGCGTATCTTCACCGGCCTCCAGCCGCGGCGGCTCGGCAAACTCGTCGTCGAGCTCGCCGGCGCTTGGATGGCAGCTGAGGAGTCCCGGCTGCGAGAGCGTCGAGGTCACGAGCGTATGCGCGCGCCCGGGGCGGGCCCGGACCACGAGCTGGTGTCCGTCGACCGCGTCGTCGTCACCCTGGCGGCGCTGCGCTTCCAACTCCCGCACGCAGCCCTGGCGGAGCTCTATCGGGTAGACCGCTCCACGGTCACCCGAGCGATCCGCAGTCCAGCGAGAGGCCGCCGTCGTCTACGGCCGCCGGATCGCCGGCGCTCGGGTCCTGCGCCCCCGGGTCCGGCTGGCCGCCGGTGCCGCCCGCCTCCGCCATCCCGGCGTCGTCCACGTCGATGGCCCACGTGTCCGGGTCGGAGTAGCGCCACACCTGCCCGGACTCGTCACGGACCCAGCCCGTCAGCGTGCCGTCCTCCGCTTTGTCCAGCCACGCCTGCTCACCGCCGGGGCCGGTGAAGGCGGCATAGGCCTGCGCGGGATCGCTCTCGTCGTCCTCGTCGTAGGCGTCGCCCGCCCACGGCCGCGCGTCGTCCTGGTGCGGCGGCTGGAGCTCCGACGGCTGATCGGCAGCCGGGTCTTGGCCCTGCGCGGCCGGGTCCTCGGAGGGCAGCGCCTTCACGTCACGTCGTATCTGTAGTCCACGCCGCGGAGAGTGAGGGGCAGGGCGTTCTTGTGTCCCGGGCGGCCGTCTGCCGGTTGTCCGAGGCGCGCGCGGGGCGCACGTTGGGCAAGATCAACTGCGCGAAGTCGCCCCAGTTCCAGCGTGGGCCCGCCGCTCACTGCTCGCCAGTCCGCTGCGGGCCAGCTGACCCGTTGTCGTTGACGACGACTGCGATACGCCTGGTCAGCGGTGCAGGAGGAGGTTGAGCAGCGTGGTCCTGCCTGCCTGCCTGAAGGCGGGCTCACGCGCGGACACGTGGACCTGCCCGGTCAGGACGAACGAAGACCCTCGCAAATAATCGTCGTATTACTTCGTAAGCAAAGCGCAGGTTGGTCTGTCCCGGAGGCGCCCCGGGACAGACCGCGGCACTGTGCACACACGACGCGCTGCGAAGGGGCAGAACGTGATCATCTTTGGGGCCGGCATCGCGATCATCTCGATCCTGGTGGGCTGGGGCGTCTACCGCGGTCCCAGAACCGGACACCGATCGGAGTCCCCACCACGCGTGGCGACCTCCGTGCCGCCATTTCGACGGGTGCTGGTGTGGCTGTTGCTCTCGCCGCCGCCGCCGTCGTCGCTCTCGTCACCCACGACGGAGGCGAGGCCCAGGGCACCCGTCCGCCATCTCCGAAGTGCTCCACCTCGACGATCCTGTAGTCGCCCAGGTGACGCGACTCGACCGCTGCGAGCGCGTCACGTCACCCGATGCTTGCGGCACCCCGCCGCAATGCCTCTAGTCGTGCCTCCATTGATGCCTCTACAGTGGGGGCATGCCGAAAATCTCCGTAGACCTCAGCGATGACGAACTGGAACGCGTGAACGAATTCGCCAGGACCAAGGGAGTCTCGACCCGTTCCCTCGCGCGCACGCTGCTCGTGTCCGAGGCCGACCGGGCGGCGTTCCTGGGTGCCGCCCGCGGCGCCTACCCTGTGGCGCTGGCCGCCGTCGAGGACGCTCCGGAGGGCCTTCGTTGAGCCCGATCGTCTACGTCGATCCCGGCTGGCTGCTCACGATCCAGTCCGAGACCGCACCCCCCAACGTCGACATCAACGACTGGGGAGCCCTGCACTGGACGGGCACCGCCCACCGCTACGAGCAGATCGCGGGCACCCCGTACTACGAGGAGCCGGAAGTACGCGCGGCGACGTTCCTCTACCTCGCGCTCACACTGAAGCCGTTCGCGGACTACAACCTGGTCGTCGGGTGGTCGGCCGCCCAGGCGTACATGCAGCTTTCCGGCCAGGCAGTCGCCCCGGAGCCCAAAACGCTGTGGGTCCTGGCCGGGCAGATCCGCGCCGGTGAGTCTTCGTTGCGGGACACCGCGGCGGCGATCCGCTCCTGGCGCGCCTGATCGGCCCCGGCGAGAACCGCCGGGGCCGACCCATGCCGCCTACTGCCTGACCTCGGCCACGGTGGTGGCCGCTGCCGGCGCAGGCCGGTCCCGCCGGATTTCACTGGCACATCCAGCAGTTACTCGGTCATTGGACTGTCAGTTCGACCATGAGATACGTCAGGCGCTCGCCGAGCAGGAAGGCGATAGCGTCCAGGGTTGCCGTCCTCCCGCAGTCGTTGTGCCCCGTCAAAATGGTTCGCTGCCGTTCGGGGCTCGCTGCTACATGTGTGCGATGGCAGGCGACGACTCCGCGGCGTTTCAAGCAGGGCAGTCGGGACTCATCGTGAGGGTCCCCGAGGTAGAACCTGCCGTTCGAGTGTGGCGTGACAGCTTGGACCCTTCAGCCCGTGCGGGTGTTCCGGCCCATGTCACCGTCCTCTTCCCGTTTCTCGAAGAGAGCCTCGTCGACGACGAGGTTTTCGCTGCCGTCGGAGAGGTGATCGGGCGTCACCGGCCCTTCGAGGCCCGGTTCGAGCACTGCGGGCGATTCCCGGGGATCTTGTATCTCGTTCCCGAACCGGACCTCCCGTTCCGTCGACTCACCGAGGCGATCGCGGACCGGTGGCCGGAGACCCCGCCGTTCGGCGGGCAGTTCGACGAGGTCGTCCCGCATCTGACCATCGCCCAGGGGCAGGACGATGCCGTGCTGTGGGAGGTCGAGGCCGACCTTCGCAGCCGGCTTCCCGTCACTGCCCGCGTGTCGTCGGTCCATCTGATGGTTCACGACGGAACAAGGTGGCAGCAGCGAGCGGCGTTCGCGCTCCGGTGATCCCTGTGTTGGTCATCGGTCAGCTGACGTTGTGCTGGGCCTTGGTGTGAGCGAGTCGGTGCCGGTTTCGATGATGTTGCCGCGGAAGGTGAGGCGGTCCACCTTGGCCGCGCAGAGCCTCGGGTCGGTAAACGTCTTGGTCCACGCAGAGAAGGACTCGTTGGCGGTCGGTTTGCCCTCACCGGGCCGGTGCGCAGCCTTGCCGGACTGGCTGCGCAGGCCGGTGGGCGGGGATTGCGCATTGCTGTGACCTGGCGTGGTCGGGCCCGCGACTGGATTGGGTGGCAAGGCCTGGCGTAGCGCAGTGTTCAATACTGCTCTGTTTCGATGAACTTGGTGTCCGTCTCGTCGTCGGCGGCGGCGAAGGTGTCGACAGCAGCGATGGGGTCGAATCCGGGCGGGCTGTCCTTGAGGGCCAGGCCCATGCCGGCAAGCTTGGCCTTGACCTCGTCGATCGATTTTGCACCAAAGTTGCGGATGTCGAGCATGTCGGCCTCGGAGCGGCCGACGAGCTCACCCACGGTATGGATGCCCTCGCGCTTGAGGCAGTTGTACGAGCGGACGGTGAGGTCGAGCTCCTCGATCGGCATGATCAGGTCGGCGGCGAGTGCCGCGTCGACGGGCGAGGGGCCCATGTCGATGCCTTCGGCGTCGATGTTGAGCTCGCGGGCCAGACCGAACAGCTCGACCAGTGTCTTACCGGCCGACGCCATGGCGTCACGGGGACGCATGGC
>NZ_JBEXHZ010000099.1:0-8685 GCF_040608315.1 Streptomyces sp. NPDC005195 | reverse complement strand
CCCAGGCCGTTCCAGCTCACAACGGATCGTCCCTGCTGGTTCAGGCCACCATGGCGGGCGCCGACGACGACGCGGGCGCACACGTCCAGCCGCTGCTGGACGCGACCCACACCACCGCCAAGGCGTACCCCGCACTGCGGGTCGAGGAGGTGGGTGACGCCTCGATGGGCGCCGCGCTCGACAGCCGCGTCTCGGGCGACTTCCACAAGGCCGAGCTGTTCAGCATCCCCGTCACCCTCGCCATCCTGCTGGTGGCGTTCGGCGCGCTGCTCGCGGCCGGCGTGCCCGTGCTGCTGGCGCTGTCGTCGGTGGGCGCGGCGATCGGACTCTCCGCCCTCGCCTCTCAACTCGTCCCCGCCACCGACGTGTTGAACAGCGTCATCCTGCTGATCGGCATGGCCGTGGGCGTGGACTACTCCCTCTTCTACCTGCGGCGCGACCGCGAGGAGCGGGCACGCGGCCGGGACCGGATCGGCGCGGTCGAGATCGCGGCCGCCACCTCCGGACACGCGGTGGTCGTCTCCGGCCTCGCGGTCTCGGTCGCCATGTGCGGCATGTTCGTCTCGGACAGTCCGACCTTCCACTCCTTGGCGATCGGTGCGATCCTGGTGGTCGCCGTGGCGGTCCTCGGCTCCGTCACGGTGCTGCCCGCGCTGCTGGCTGGACTCGGCTCGCGGCTCGAACGCCCCCGTGTGCCGCTGCTGTGGCGCCTGACGAACCGCGAGGAGGGCGAGGGCCGCTTCTGGCCTTCCGTCCTGCGCCCCGCCCTGCGCCGCCCGGCCGCGACCCTCACACTCTCCGTCCTCGTCCTGCTGGCACTCGCCGCCCCGGCCACCGGCATGAAGCTGAAACTCCTCGACGATTCCGACCTGCCCCGCACCCTCCCGGTCATGCAGAGCTACGACCGTCTCACCGACGCCTTCCCCGGCACGGGCTCCTCGCTGCGCATGGCCGTCCAGGCCCCCGCGGAGAAGGCAGGCGAGGTCCGCGGCGCCCTCACCGCACTGGCCGAACGCACAGGCCACCAGGCGCTGTTCACCCTGGACGAGACACCCCGGCTGCGGACCTCCGCGGATCACACGGTGACCACCCTCGACGTGGGCGTCCGTCACAAGGCCGGCAGCGCCGACGCGGAACGCGCCCTGACCCTCATGCGCCACGACCTGCTCCCCGAGGCGCTGAAGGGACTCACGGTCACCGACCACGCGGTGGGCGGTCCGGTCGCGCTGAACGCGGACTTCACCGCCGACGTGACGGACGCAATGCCTTGGGCGATCGGCTTCGTCCTGCTGCTCACCCTCGTCATGCTGGTGGCGATCTTCCGCTCACCGGTCGTCGCCCTCACCGCGATCGTGCTCAACTCACTGTCCGCCGCGGCCTCGTACGGTCTGCTGACGCTGGTCTTCCAGCACCACTGGGCCGAGGGAGCGCTCGGCTTCCACTCCAACGGCGCGATCGTGACCTGGCTTCCGCTGTTCCTCTTCGTCGTCCTGTTCGGACTGTCGATGGACTACCACATCTTCGTGGTCAGCCGGATCCAGGAGATCGTCCGCCAGGGCCTGCCCACCAGGCAGGCGGTGGCCCGCGGCATCACCGGCTCGGCGGGCACCGTCACCAGCGCCGCAGTCGTCATGGTCGCCGTCTTCGCCGTCTTCGCGACCCTGTCCACGCTCGACATGAAGCAGCTCGGCGTCGGCCTCGCCGCAGCGATCCTCCTGGACGCGACGATCATCCGCGCGGTGGTCCTCCCGTCCGCGATGATCCTCCTGGGACGGGCGAACTGGTGGGCACCCCGCGCCCTCATCCGCCGCCCCGAGACCACCACGGCTCCAGCGGACCACCACCCGACCCCGGCCTGACCACCACAACACCCTCGCCAGGAACGACCTGACACGCCGTGGAGCCCTACACCACACCCGGTTCCACGGCGCTGCCGCAGGTCCACAGGAGAGGGCCGGCCGGAGGCCCCAGTCGGAGGCAATGCACGAGTGGAGAGCATCCCCGCACACCCGCAAATGCTCCCGCCACAGGCCCGGCCCACCAGGACCGGCAACGCTGCTCCTCGCACACGCGGAGACGCCCCCGAAGGAGGCAACATGCCGCGAGGCCGGGCCGCCGGCACCGGACGGACGGCGGGCCCATCTCTCCTGCTCGGCACCGCAGTCGGCCGCGCCGCCGCCACAGCGTGCACAGGTCACTTCGTGTCCGAAGCCGGGCCCGCGTTCCACGGGGCCGGCTCCGGTGCGCAGGGTCCGCTACAGCCTGTGGTGGGGTGGCGATGACGCCAAATGGCCGGGGTTCGGGAGGCTGTGGAGCCTGCCGATCGAGAGGCCCAGTCCGTCGACGTTGAACAGCAGGCGCTGGCAGGCGCTGGACCTCCAAGACACAGACCCGGCTGGAGCTGTTCTGCTGGCTGTCGTACTACAACCGGCGCCGTCGGCATTCCGCGCTCGGATACCTCACACCAGCCGAGTTCGAACAGCAACTGATCACCGCACGTAACGCTGTCACTCGTCGCGTGAACCCCGGTGTCCACTGCCGAGGATCAACCTCAGTAACACCGCTCGCCCCGCCGCGCGGAGCCAACCGATGTACCGTGGAAATAGCTTCGAACGACCTAACAGCGTTCCGATTCCCGAAACGCGATCATCTGTTCGATCGGCTGCCCCCAGGCGTGCGGAACACGTCTTGCAGTGCTCGTGAGTGATTTCCGAGAGAGGGTCCCGATGAACGCGACAGTCACGCTACCACCGGGAGAGCAGCCGGACTTCGAGTCGGGTGAGGTTTACTTCATTGGCAACGCTACGACGCTGATCCGCTTCGCTGGCTTCACAGTCCTCACCGACCCTGCGTTTCTACACAAGGGAGACCATCTCCACCTCGGTCACGGTATCTATGCGCGGCGTGAAATGGAGCCGGCCTGTCAGGTTGCCGATTTGCCGGAACTAGACCTGATAGTCCTGTCGCACTATCACGCCGATCACTTTGACCATGTCGCTGCTCGGGATCTGAACAAAGACGTACCCGTGATCAGCACGGAGCACGCGGTTGAAGAACTACGCGCGCTCGGCTTCGCAAACGGCCAGGCGTTGGATACATGGGAGAGCCAGACCGTCCGAAAAGGTGATGCTCGGCTCGTGGTGACAGCCATGCCGGCTGAGCACACCAGCGACTACGAGATGGCGGCCCTGCTGATGCCCGTCAACGGCAACCTGCTGGATTTCTACGACGGCGACCAGCGGCTGTTCCGTCTATACATCAGCGGCGACACCATGCTCCACAACCGGCTGCACGACATACCGAGGAACTATCCCGGCATCGACCTGGGCCACTTCCATGCAGGTGGGACAACGCTGTTTCTGACCACAGTGACCATGACAGGCGAGCAGGCTGTCCGCTGCGCTGAGATCGTCAAGCCTGTCGTTGCGATCCCGATCCATTACAACGACTTTTCGGTGTTCCACTCTGGGCTTGAAGATTTTAAAAAGGCTGCCGCTCAGTCTTCGACGTCTGTCAGGTTCCACTATCTGGAACACGGAGACCGCTACCAATTCTCGGCCAACCGCTAGACGTTGGCAGAGCAATCGCACACTGCAGCCAAGAGCCTGAAAGGCGCACCGCGGTTACCGAGCTTCCCAGCGTGGTGTCGGCGAAGGCTGAGGGCCCGTGATTCCTGCGGTATGCCGTAAGGGGCCGGGTAGACCGACGAGCGGCGGATCCCTCGCGAGAGAGATTTCGGTTTCTGGAAATCTTGATCCCGTGCAGAGTTGTCACAATGAAATCTGACCCGCCGATACAAACCCACTCCAGATCGCATCGGCGTGCGACATCCACCTCTCCCGTACGGCGCACGACGGTTGCTTCGGCAATCCACCTCTTCGGACCGTTTTGGTCTATCGCCTGCCAGGCAGACGGCCCTCGGGCTGTTTCGGCGAGTTTCGCGGTGGAGGCGTGGGGATGGGAAAGGTTCTGGGTCGTCCTACGGCAAGGGTGATGTCCGTGCCGTAGTGCCTGATTGTCGTGGGCGTGCCGGCAAGGACGGTGTACTCGGCGGCTTCACGGTGAATGTCCACGAGCAGGCGGCTGCCCCAGATCTCCATGCGGAAGGCTACCCTGCTGAGGCTCGTGGGCAGCGTCGGTGTGAAGGAGAGGGTGTTCCCGGTGTGTCTCATGCCACCGAATCCGCAGACCACTGCCATCCATGCGCCGGCTAGTGACGCTATGTGCAACCCGTCGCGCGTGTTCTTCTCCAGGTCGCCAAGGTCCATCAATGCGGCTTCTACGGTGTAGGCGTAGGCCAACTCGGTGTGGTGCGTCTCGGCGGCGATGACCGCCTGGCAGCATGCCGACAGCGAGGAGTCCCTTACCGTCAGGGGTTCGTAGTAGACGAAGTCGCGTTCCTTCTGCTCCGCGTCGTCGAAGTCGTCGCTGCACGTGTACAGGGCGAGCACCAGGTCGGCCTGCTTGACCACGCGCTTGCGGTAGATATCGAAGTAGGGAAAGTGCAGCAGGAGTGGATATTGATCCGGCTGGGTTGCTTCGAAGTCCCATGGCTGGTGGCGGGTGAAGCCGGTGTGCTGCTCGTGTACGCCCAGTTCCTCGTTGTAGGGCAAGTGGACAGAGTCTGCCGCCCTCCGCCATGCAGCAAGCTCCGCTTCATCCACGCCGAGCGCGGCAGCCTCATCGTAGTGACGGTCGGCGCTTTCAGCCGCTCCGCGAAGGTTTTTGGCAGCCATCAGGTTGGTGTAGGTGTTGTCGTCGGTGATCGCGCTGTATTCGTCGGGGCCCGTCACGCCGTCGAGGTGGAAGGCACCGTGCTCGTCGTGGTAGCCCAGGGACATCCACAGCCGGGCGGTTTCTACAAGAAGTTCCAGGCCGCTTGTGCGTTCGAAGTCCAGGTCGCCGGTGGCTGATACGTAGCGGATGACGGCGTCCGCAATGTCGGCGTTGATGTGGAAGGCCGCGGTGCCGGCGGGCCAGTAGGCGGCGCACTCGGCGCCGTCGATGGTGCGCCACGGGAAGGACGCTCCGCGAAGGCCGAGTTGCCGTGCGCGCTCGCGTGCGGCAGGCAGTGTGCAGTGCCGCCATCGCAGTGCCTCGGCTACCGAGTGGGGGGACGTGTAGGTCAGCAGCGGCAGGACGAAGGTCTCCGTGTCCCAGAAGGTGTGTCCGTCGTAGCCGGTGCCGGTAAGACCCTTTGCGGGAACGGCGCGCTGCTCGGCCCGGGCGCCTGCCTGTAGGACGTGGAACAAGGCGAATCGTACGGCGTGCTGAATTTCCTCGTCGCCTTCGACCTCGACATCCGAGCGGCCCCAGAAGGCGTCCAGGTAGATGCGTTGCTCATCCACGAGTCCTTGCCAGCCGGTCGCGCCGGCGGCCGCGAGCGCTGCTTCGACCTGATCGCGAACCGCGGGCAGCGACCGCACGCCCGACCAGCCGTAAGCCACCCTTTTCTCCAGCCGTAGGCTCTGCCGGGGTTGGAGGGATGCGGTTACGGTCAGCCTCGCGACGTCCTCACTGCTTTCGCTGTCAGTGCTGAGGGGGCCGTCTGTTTGCACGTCGTGGTCCGCGGCTGCCGCTACCCGCAACATGCTGCTGTGAGAGCAGTGGATCAGCCTCAGTCGGTTTCCCCGGGTGAGGTTTTCCTCGGCGGCGAGGGGCGACTCAAGCGTGGTAGCGATGCGCGGATCGCCGTGAGCGGTCGGGAGTTGTTCGTTGGCCACCAACTCGGACTGGACGACGACGCGTATCGGGGTGTCGACAGCCTGAACCTCGTAGTGGATGGCGGCGATGGCACGCTGGGTGAAGGAGACCAGGCGGCTCGATCGCACTCGCACCGTGCACCCTGCGGGGGATGTCCATGTGCAGTCCCGATGCAGCAGCCCGGTGCGCAGGTCCAGCTTGCGTACATGCTGGTGCACTCGGCCGTACCGGAGGTCAAAGGGTTCATCGTTGACCAGCAGTCGCAATATCTTGCCATTGGTGACGTTGACGACAGTCTGTCCGGACTCTGGGTAGCCGTATCCGCCTTCCGCATAGGGCAGCGGGCGAAGTGCGAAGAAGCCGTTGAGGTATGTGCCGGGCAGTCCGTGCGGCTCGCCCTCATCGAGGTTGCCGCGCCACCCGATGTGGCCGTTGGACAGGGCGAAGACCGACTCGCTCTGAGGGAGCAGAGCCAAGTCGAGGTATTTTTCGGTCAGCGTCCACGGGTCGGCGCGAAGCACATATTCTTGATCATTTCCTCACCCCAGCTCGGCCAGGTCACGCACGACGACGTCAGCGCCGTGGGCGCGCAGCTCGTTTGCCTGAGCTGCTCTGTCGACGCCCACTACGAAGCCGAAGTGTCCGGAGCGTCCTGCTTCCATCCCGGCTAGCGCGTCCTCGAAGACCGCGGAGGCGGAAGGAAGCGAGCCGAGATCATGGGCTGCGGCGAGAAACGTGTCGGGGTGGGGTTTGCCCGGCAACTCGCGTTCCGCCGCCACTACTCCGTCGATGCGTACGTCGAAGAGGCACTCCACGGCGGCCGATTCCAAGATCTCCCGACAGTTCGTGCTGGATGACACGACTGCTGTTTTGAGATTGAGGTGTCGCGCCTTCCTGACGTACTCGATCGTGGTTTCGTAGACTTCCACGCCACGGGCGCAGATCATCTGCGTGAGGATGTCGTTCTTGCGATCACCCAGAGCGTGCACCGTCTCTGCTTCAGGGTCCCCGGCATCGGACTCTTCCGGGAGTGTGATGCCTCGGGACGCGAGAAAGCTGCGGACGCCGTCGGCGCGTGGCTTTCCGTCGACATACGTGTCGTAGTCGCGCACCTCGTCGAACGGGCGATAGCCGTCCCAGTTGCGGCGGCGCAGGAAGTCGTCGAACGCCTGTTTCCATGCGGCCGCGTGCACGCTCGCGGTCTTCGTGATGACGCCGTCCATATCGAACAGGCAAGCTTCGATGGTGTCCGGCAGGCCGAGTCGATCCATGGCGTGCCCCTCGCACTGGTTCCGAGGGCCTTCATCGGCCATCGGAAAGGGACGCTGTTCAGGCGACGGGCGGGGGTGCAGCGGCAAGAAATTCGTCGACCGTGAGCGTGGCATGGGAGATGAGCGGGTAGCGCAGCACCATCGCGTCGTAGGCAGGCCGGCCCCCTACGGCTGCTGTCGCATCCGTGAAGGTGGTCACGTGGAAGCCGGCTTCCATGCAGCTGCGCGCGGTGGATTCCACGCACATCGTCCCCACCATTCCGGCGATGGCGATGTACTCCGTGTTGTGCTGGCGCATCTGGACGTCCAAGTCCGTGTTGGCCAGGACGTCGATGTTCTTGTGTGGCGTGATCACGATTTCGCCGTCGCGGGGTGAGAGGTCGGGGTGGAACTCAGCTCCCCAACTTCCGGCTTCGAAGAGACGGTTGTCGAACATCTCGTGGTGGACACCTGAGACGTGCTTCCATGAGGTGTAGTCGCCCTCGGTGTACGACATGGGAGCGAAGTAGACGGGGAACCCCCGCTCACGGGCGCCGGCCAGTAGCCGCTTGAGGTTCTTCAGGGTGCCGATTCTCTCGAACTCGTCCTTGAAGGTCGGGTAGGCCTTGCCGTCTTCAGAGAAGACATCGTTCATGGTGTCGATGAGGAGCAGGCCGACACGTCCAGGTTCGTACGGAGTAGTCATTCGTCCTCCTCGTGTTTTTACGAGGGTATGCTGGTTTTGACCGTCTTGCGAGGTGTCGCTCAGGGGGTTGGCTAACAGGATCGGGCGCCCTTCGTGGGCGCAGGTGCTCGTCCGCCCCCGCTGGTCGCCGTCGACGTGGACCCGCTCCTGTACCCCACTCGCAAGCCGCTCTCGGTCGGACGCGTCCCCCGCGAGCAGGGGCAGCGCATGGCTGAGGTGCGGGGGCCTGCCATCAGCCCGCGCACCTCAGCGTGGACTGACGCGGCGCACGGGTGGGCACCGGAGAGCAATGACCGACAGGCAACAGGCGCTGATGCCGATATTCGCGCTGGATCTTTGTCGCTGGTGCGCCGCGATGGCGCACCAGCGATCGCGGCAGCGATGAGTCAGGGGCGCGGAAGGCTCGCCAGTGCGGAGTTGCCGATCTTTACTGACTTCGGCTTGTCAGGGTGAGGCTGGTGTGTCGAGGGTGAGTCCGGTGCCGGCTATGAAGCCGTCGAGGGTGTGGGGCCGGTATTGAAGGCGTTTGAGCCGGTTGCGGACAAGGACTTCAAGCCGGTCAAGGGCCATGACGGCGAGGTTGGCGAGGCTGCGTTTGACGTGGGCCCATACCCACTCGACGGGGTTGAGGTCGGGTGCGTAGGCGGGCAGGAGGAACACGGTCAGCCACTCACGCTCGGCCACGAATTTCCGCATCCTTCGGGAAACGTGGGTGTTCAGGCGGTCCCAGACCAGCACGATCGGTGCCCTGACCAACTGGTGGACTCCGTCGACCAGCCCGATGAAATCCGACTCGCCCATGCTGCGACGTGCGTCTTTGTTCCCTGTGTGGGTCCGAAGACGGTGGCACAGCCGGGTCCGCGACCCCGGCCGCATCGCGATCAGCCCGGCCACCGACAGCCGTCCCGAACGCCGGCCGCTGATGGTGACGACCGGAGTCACTCCGCGCCGGCCCCAGGTCCGTCCCCTCGGCGGCCTGCGGGTGAACCCGGCTTCGTCCTCGAAGCAGATGTAGCCCCCGCAGGC
>NZ_JBEXHZ010000098.1:0-8767 GCF_040608315.1 Streptomyces sp. NPDC005195 | reverse complement strand
GGCACGTCTCCGTCGGATCCCCATCCGCCTGGACGATCGATAAAGTCTCTCGGACTTCTGATGATGGTGCGTCCAGTTGGCTCCCCATAAGGTCGGGGCATATCCACCCGCACCTTCCGAAAAGGCATTCCGTGAACACTGAACAACGTCTGCTCACCCCTTTCACCGCGCAGTCCACGGCCGCCGAAGTGATCGAGGGCATCGATCTCACCGGTCGGCGGGCGATCGTCACCGGCGGCGCGTCCGGCATCGGCACGGAGACCGTCAGGGCTCTGGCCGCGGCGGGAGCGGACGTCACGATCGCGACCCGTCGCCCGGAGGCTGCGGAACAGCTGGTCCGCCAACAGGCCGGTCTTCCGGGGGCCGGCTCCGTGCGGTTCGCGCGACTCGATCTGTCCGACCTGGTCTCGGTCAGGGCCTTCGCGGAGAGCTGGAGGGGGCCGCTCGACATAGTCGTGGCGAATGCCGGAATCATGGCCGTTCCCCGGAGAGAGGTCACTCCCCAGGGATGGGAGCTCCAGCTCGCCACGAACTTCCTCGGCCACTTCGCTCTCGTCACGGCCCTGCATGACGCGTTGACGGCGAGCGGCTCCGCTCGTGTCGTGGTCGTCAGCTCCGGCGCGCACCGTGACGCGCCCTTCGACTTCGGCGACCCTCACTTCGAACGGCGTCCGTACGACCCGTGGGCCGCCTACGGCCAGTCGAAATCCGCGGAGGTGCTCTTCGCCGTGGGAGCGCGCGGTTGGACCGGAGACGGCATCACGGTCAACGCACTCAATCCCGGATACATTCTCACCAACCTGCAGCGGCACCTCGACGACGACACCATGCGTGCGTTCGGAGTCATGGACGCCGAAGGCACCCTCACTCCGCTGCCCTACTACAAGAGCCCGGCTCAGGGCGCGGCGACATCCGTGCTGCTCGCGGCATCGCCGCTGCTCGACGGCGTGACCGGCCGCTACTTCGAGGACAACCAGGAAGCTCCGCTCGCGGCGGACGGCAGTACCGCTCCCGGTGGCGTGGCCGCCCACGCCCTCGACCCGAGGACGGCTGATCGTCTGTGGCAGTACGCGTCCGCCGCGCTTCAGCTCTGATGTGCGCGTCTGATGTCGGCGTCTGATGCGGGCGGAGTTCGCGGGGCTGGGCGCCGCGCCTGGCTCACCCCACTGCTCCGCGATGTCGGGTAAAGCCGTCCGCAGGCAATGCGGCCGCGGCGGGGCACGCGTCGCGTGGGCCCGCCGCGTCCGCGGTGGTGTTGCTCGGAGGTGGTTCCCGGCTCCTGGAGGTGGTTTCCGGCTCCTACTGGTAGGTCACGGTGATCGGGGCGTGGACGGTGTGCCGCGGAACGGTGACGGTCAGGGTCCTGGTGGCGGCGTCCCAGTGGTACGCGTCCGGGGACAGGTGTGCGCCCGCGGCGGTGACGCGGGTGGGCTTGCTCGCCCCCATGATCGAAAGGGTCCACTGACGGTGTGTGACCTGACCGCGGAAGGAGCCCTTCACCGCGCCGATCGACACCGTGTGGCGGCCGCCTGATTCGTTGTACCGGATCTCCGTCGTGGCGCTCCTGCCCCCGCCCGTGGCCGTCGCGTCGTCCTCGTAAAGGCGGGAGGACCCGGAGCCACCCGCGGCGACGGTGAGCGTGACGTCGGTCAGTGCGTTCCGGTCGTTGTGGGCGACGTCGTGCGTCCGGGTGGGCATGATGCCACCGGCCCTGATGAACACCGGCATGGTGCCCAGGTCGGTGGTGACGTCCTGGGTGGTCCCACCGGTGTACGTCCTGCCGGTGAAGTAGTCGGTCCACTGGCCGGGCGGGAACCACACCGAGGTCGTGGTGGAGGTCCCGGGGGTGGTGACGGGGGCGACGAGTACGTCGGAGCCGTAGAAGTACTCGCTGTCGGCGGTCGCGTACGCCTGCTTCTCCTCTGGGTACTCCAGGTAGGCGGGCCGGACGATCGGTACGCCGGTCCGGTTCGCCTCCTCGGCGAGCGTGTACGTGTACGGCACGAGGTTCTCGCGCAGGTTGAGGAATCTCTCCGCCGATTCCTTGGCCGTCGTGCCGTACTGCCAGGGGAGCCGGTCGCTGTGGTTGCTGTGCAGGCGGTCGACGGGCTGGAAGGTACCGAACTGCACCCAGCGTGCGTACAGGTCGTCGGGCAGCTTGTGCGTGGTGCGGGTCTGCCCGCCGACGGTGTACGACTCGGAGCCCGTCAGTCCGGTGGTGTCGTTGTGGCCACCGATGTCATGGGTGATGGCGGCCATCCCGGTCGCGGCCGACTCGCCCGGGGTGTAGCCCACTTCGAGTTTCAGCGTTCCCCAGGTGGAGGAGGTGTCGCCGGTGAAGTGCACCGTGGTGCGCTTGTCCGCCCAGGGACCGGTGGGCAGCGCCTGCTGACCGCTGTAGCCGCCGGCCTGAAGGGATCCGTAGGCGCGCGAGAGGACGAACCCGCGGCCGAGGGTCTTGGCCGTGGCGGTGGCGTACTGCTGGTTGATCCACGCGTCCGGAGTCACTCCGGGCAGCAAGGACTGCGCCGCGTCACAGCACCAGTCGAGCCACCAGAAGTCGTTGCCCTGCTGGTCCATGGTCCGGTGCAGGTCCATGTACGCCTTGAGCTGGTCGGGATCCGCGAAGTCGAAGACGTAGCAGTCGTGGGAGACGTCGGCGTCCGCGGCACAACCGCCCTTCCGCAGCTTGCCCTTGGCCGTCGCCATGGCCTGGGCGAACTGAGGATCCGAGGCCAGGATGCTCGGATGGACGTTGAGCGTGTTGTGCAGGCCCTGTGAGGCGGACCAGTCGAAGAAGCCCTTCGGGTCGGGGAACTTGGCGGTGTCGATTTCCCAACCGCTCCAGGAGTTCACGGCTTTGAAGTCGGTGTCCGTGACCAGAACGTCGAGCGGAACGCCCTCGGACCGGAACTTCGGCAGGATCGTGTTCTCGTAGTCCGCCGAGGTGCGGTCGATGTACTCCGAGTACCAGACGCCGTACGCCCAGGGAGGCAGCAGCGCGGGTGGCCCGGTGAGGGTGGCCAGATCGGTGAGCCCCCGCTTGTAGTCGTGGCCGTAGCCGAAGACGTAGCCGTCCTGATAGGGCTCACCACCGTGATCCGGACGCTGGGTGACCTTCTGCGAGGCGGTGTCGTACAGCGCCGACGCGGTGTCGTCCAGGAGGTACCAACCGTCCTGGCTGAGGAGCCCCGGGGTGGTCACGGGGGCGGCGCCGTTGCCGGTGACGCCGTCCAGGCCGCGACGGTATCCGCCGAGCGCCAGGTGCGGCGGCGGCGCGACGGATGTGGGCGCGGCCACGGAGACGGTGTCCGCGTTCACGTGGCAGCTCGCCGCGTCGGGGCAGCTCAGGGTGATGTCGTTGGCACCGGCCTTCAGGGTGACAGGCGCGGAGGCGCTCGCCCACGTGTCCCAGTTCTCCGTCGCCGGGAAGGACAGGGTCCCGCTGGACCCGGCTGCGGACACGGAGGCGGTCCGCGTCTCGTGCCGGCCGTCGGCACCCACACCGTTGGCGTAGCGGACCCGCAGGGTGTAGGTCCCGTCCGCCGGAACATCCACCACGTGGGTCGTGAGGCTCGCGTCCTGGGTGAGTTCGGCGACGAAACCGTTGCCGGCGTATCCCTTGTGGTCGGTAGCGCCGACCGCGGTACCGCCGATGCGTCCGGCCTCCGCCTCGCAGCTCACACCGAATCCGCAGTCCACGATCGCGGTGCTGGACGCGGGCGGGTACGCGTCGTCCGGCTGGACCAGGGCGACACTGTCGACGTTGACATCGCCCGAGTCCGACGCGGTGCGCGTCAGCGTCAATGTGTGCTGTCCCGCGCCGAGTTGGACACTCGCGGGGACGACGTCCCAGGTGTCCCAGTTCGCCGTCGCCGGCAGGCTCACCCTTTGCTGGGCGCCGCCGTCCACGGAGAGGGTCAGGGTACGGGTCTGGGCCTGACCGTCACCGCCGCGGGAGTTGGCGTACCTCAGGTCGAACTTGTAGGAGCCCGCGCTCTTGACATCGATGTCGGCGGAGAGTGAGCTGCCCGTGCCTTCGAATCCGGCGGCGAAGCCGCTCCCGCTGTAGCCCCGGTGATCGGACGCGACGGACACCCCGCTGGTCCGCAGGTTCTCGGCCTCGCACAGAGCCTGGAGCGCGCAGGTCAGATGGTGCCACGGGGTGGCGGTCACCGGGGTGCCGCCGGCCGTCAGCCGCACCGAGAGGTTCCGCGCGTCGAACTGCCCCGAGCCGATTCTGTACCGCAGGGCCATGGCACTCGTCCTGACCGTGAGCCAGCCGCCGGAGGTCCTGACGGTGTACGCGGTCGGGGTGAAAGCGTCGCGGCCGATCGCGTTGAACGTCGGAGCGTCGGTGAACTTCCCGTCACCGGCGTACTCGGTACGTATCAGCGTCGGCGAGAGGATCTGGAAGCGGGCGTCCCCTGCCGAAACGGTCGGTATCCGGAGGTGATCGTGCGATCCGCCCGCGGACGCCGGACCGGTACCGGTCACTGTCATGGCGGCTGTGGTGCACAGGACTACGGCAAGACCGGTCCACCCTCGCAGGGATCTCAGCCATCGCCTCGCTGACCGGGGTCTCATTTGCGGTTCCCTTCACACGTCGACCAGTTGGCACGTCCACCCCACGCCGGTCGCGCTCGGGGTCGTCGGAGATTTCCCAAGTCGCCCTGAGCGCACGGCCGTCGCGCGGTGTCCTCAAGGATGATTTACATCGTTGGAGAGAACATGCGCGATGAGGTCGTGCTCACGCCGGATGGCTTGGAACGGGTCCTCGGATCGGCCAACACCATGCAGATCAT
The DNA here is from genome assembly GCF_040608315.1 of Streptomyces sp. NPDC005195. Taxonomy (NCBI): domain Bacteria; kingdom Bacillati; phylum Actinomycetota; class Actinomycetes; order Kitasatosporales; family Streptomycetaceae; genus Streptomyces; species Streptomyces sp. NPDC005195. Next base: position 3,962 of record NZ_JBEXHZ010000098.1, on the reverse strand, counting down.
GGGCTGCTGACGGACTGACGGGTTGACGGGTTGGCGGACGTCGGGGCGCGATCCGTCGGCCCGTCCGCTTCGCCTGGCATCGCAGTCGCCGACGACCGTGAAGGCACCATCCGGGGCTTCCGGCAAGGCTGGGAGGAGGGGGCGCCGCCCGGTACGCCACATCCACCTGGCCGGCAGCGGTCGTCGTGCGGGCCGCCAGGGCCACGAGGGGGCCGCGCATGACGAGCGGGCCGCCGAATAATCCCGTGCCGTGCTGTCGGTGGAGGTGCAGACTCGCAGCATGGCGGAGATGCGGGCGTTCCGCGACGCGGTCGGTGTCTGGGCGACCGGCGGTCCCGGCGGACCGGCGGCCGATCTGGCCGTACGACTGGGGGTGCGGACGGCCGTACTGCTGGAAGGCCTGAGTGACCTCGCGGCCGTCGAGGCGCTGGCAGCCCGGCGTGGCCGGGACCTGGGCGCCGAGGGGGTGTGCGTCGTACCCATGGGCGGGGCGATGAGCATCGGCCGCTACGCCGGCCTCCTCGGACCGCCCGGCCTCGGCCTGCGCCTGGCGGGACTGTGCGACGAGGGCGAGCGGGGTTTCTACGAACGGGGCCTGGAGCGGGCTCGGGTGCCGTACCAGGGCTTCTACGTGTGTGTGACGGATCTGGAGGACGAACTCATCCGCGCGCTGGGCCCGGCAGCGGTCGAGGAGATCATCCGGGCCGAGGGCGACTTCCGTGCCTGGCGGACCTTTCTGCGCCAACCCGCACAGCACGGCCAGCCACGACAGCGGCAGTTGCGGCGCTTCCTCGGCACGAAGAGAGGCCGCAAGATCCGTTACGGCCGCCTCCTCGTCCAGGCCCTCGACCCCGAACACGTACCGAGCCCGCTCGATGACCTCCTCACCAACCTGTGAGTCCGTGGGTGAGGAAGGCTGTGGCGACGACAGTGCGTGAGGGCGCGGCGTCGGTGAGTGGAACGGGGGACGCCGTCCGGTCGGCTCAAGCCCGCACGCCGGTGCCGGTCCCGGCGTCCGGCCCGGCTCCGTCCCAGGGGAGAACACGACGCTCCCGTAGTACGGTCACGCACGACGGCGGGCGCGGAAAGAGGAACCCATGGACCAGAACCCAGGCGAAGCCGCACGCCTCGAGGACGCGGTGCTCACGCGCGCCGCACAGGCCGGTGAGGTCAGCGCCCTGGGGCTGCTGCTGGAACGGCACCGGGCGGGTATGCGCGCGGTCGCGTTGAGCATCCTCGGGCCGGGGCCCGACGTCGACGACGTGGTCCAGGACGCGGCCGTGACCGCGCTGCGCCGCGTGCGCGACGTCCGCGACCCGGCGGCCGTGGGCGCATGGCTACGGATGATCGTGCGCAACACCAGCCGATCCCTGGTGCGCTCCTCCGTTCCCTCCCAGCCGATCGACGATCTGCACGTACCGTCCACGGACACCGCTCCGGAACGGTGGCTGGAGCACCACACGATGCGCAACTGGATCTGGGAGGCCATGGAGGAGCTCTCTCCCACGCTGCTCCTGCCCCTGGTACTGCGGCACTTCAGCACCACCGTCACCTCCTACGAGCGGATAGCCGACGCCTGCGGGGTCCCGGTCGGTACCGTCCGCAGCCGGCTCAGCCAGGGCCGGGCCAAGCTCGCGACCGCCCTCGCCGCCACGGCGGACGCCCCGCACGGTGACACCGCACGGCGTGTCCGCGCCAGCCGTGCCGAGGCACACGAGACGCTGGCCGCCGCCGAGAGCGGACGCTTCGGAGCGCTGATGACGGAACGCTGGTCGCCCGAGATCACCCTGCTCAGGGGGAACGAGCCCGTGGGTGGCAGCGGCGTCCTGGCACGCGGCATGGACGGCGACCTCGAGGCCGGTGTACGCCAGCGCCTCGTGCATGCCGTGGCCGGCCGCTCCCTTGTCGTCTGGGAGATGGACCTCCTCAACCCCGCGGACGACCCCGGCCACTGCCCGCCCTCGGTGGCCTGGCTGATGACCCTGGACGACGTCGGCCGTCCGCACCGGCTCCGCCTCCTGCACCCCAGGCCGGTGCGGGCCCTCCAGTCACTCATACCGCTGTGACGGGCGTCACGCGCATCGGATCGAACTTCGTCCTCTCCCCCGCGTCCTGCCGGTGTCATCGACACCCATTGGACACGGAGATCCCATGACCACCTTCGAGGCCGACCCCCTGGCCGCGGGAACGCACACCGTCGAGATCGACGGAGTGGCGCAGCGTTATCACGTCCACGGCACGGGACCGGTGTGCGTCACGCACTCCGGCGGGCCGGGCATCGACTGGGAGTACCTGCGCATGCCCGCGCTGGAGGGCGACCTGACGATGGTGTACCCGGAGCCGATCGGGAGCGGGGACTCCGCCCGTCTGCCCTCCCACCCCCACGGCTACACCCGGGCCCGCTACAGCCGGTTCCTCGGCGCGCTGATCGAACACCTCGGCGTCCCCGAGGTGCACCTTCTGGGCCACTCCCACGGCGGCTTCGTCGCCCAGTACCACGCCCTGCACCACCCGGAGCGCGTCGTCGGCGTGATCCTGTACGAGAGCGCGCCACTGACCGGTCCCGATCACGTCGCCGAGGCCATGCGCCTGGTGCAGTCGTTCGCGGCGCGGCACGCCGACCATCCCGGACTCCCCGAGGTCCTGGCGGCTTTCCAGGCGATCCCCACCATCTCCGACGACGGACGGATGACCGCCGTCGCCAAAGGGCTGCTCCCCTCGTACTTCGCCGACTACTGGGGCCGGGAGGAGGAATTCGCCTCCTTCCGCGCCTCCGTGCGGGCCTCCCACATCTCCGGGCTGGACGAGAACCTCTCTCCCGACGTCATCGACGACCGTGCGGACCTCGGCTCGCTCACCGTGCCGGCTCTCGTCGTCGTCGGCCGGTACGACGTCATCTGCGGAGTGCGGTGGGCCGAGGAACTGCACCGTCTGATTCCCCGATCGGACCTGTTGATCCTGGAGAACAGCGGGCACTTCGGTCACCTCGAGGAACCGGAGGCCTTCGCGCGGGCGGTGACGCGATTCGTGACCGCCCCAGCGCCAAGCACGGCCTGACCTTCGTGTCGGGCACGCTCTTCGCGGACCTGGGTGGCTGTTGACGGCGAATGATGGCGAACCGCCTCGTCCCAGCGACCGACGGGCCGTGCCGGTGCCCGCGCGGTGCGCACCTGTCGAGGGTGCGCACCGCCCTTGGTAAACCGTGTGACCGTACGGACCGGACCGGACCGGACCGGACCGAACCGAATCGGATCGGGCTGGACCGAATCGGACCGGACCGGAGCACGGTCTCCTCGGGAAGAGAAGTTCGACGGTCGGCTCCGCCGATGTCGAGAATCCGTGGCCTGCTCCGTCCCAGCACCGAACGCGTCCACAATGGGTCGCACCAGCACCGAGGAGAACCACGATGGCCAAGTACCTCCTGCTCAAGCACTACCGTGGCGCCCCCGCCCCGGCCAACGACGTGCCCATGGACCAGTGGACGCCGGAGGAGATCTCGGCCCACATGCAGTACATGCGCGACTTCGCGGACCGTCTGGAAGGGACCGGCGAATTCGTCGACGGCCAGGCGCTGGCCCCCGAGGGCACCTTCGTCCGGTACGACGGTGAGGGGCGCCCGCCGGTCACCGACGGCCCCTTCGCCGAGACCAAGGACCTCATCGCCGGCTGGATGGTCATCGACGTCGACAGCTACGAGCGCGCCGTCGAGCTGGCAGGCGAACTGTCGGCCGCGCCCGGAGCGGGCGGCAAGCCGATCCACGAGTGGCTCGAACTCCGTCCGTTCCTGGGCGTGCACACCACCGTCACGGAGTGACTCTCAGGTGAACGAGGTTCTGCTCCGTAGCCTCACGCCGAGCGTGCTCGGGATTCTGGTCCGCCGCGGAGCGGACTTCGCGGCGGCCGAGGACGCCGTTCAGGACGCGCTGGTGGAGGCGGTCCGCGTCTGGCCGGCCGCCCCGCCC
>NZ_JBEXHZ010000097.1:0-8840 GCF_040608315.1 Streptomyces sp. NPDC005195 | reverse complement strand
GGCGGGCGTGCGCCGAGTCACCGTGGGTCAGGCGATCACCCAGGCCGCGTACTCCCTGGCGCGCGACACCACGGCCCTCACGCTGCAGCGCAGCCTGCTCCCCCACCGTTTGAGGGGCGGCACGGCGGTCGAGGTGGCCTCGCGCTACCTGCCCGCCGACATGGACGCCGGCGTCGGAGGCGACTGGTTCGACGTGATCGAGCTGTCCGGCGCACGGGTGGCCCTCGTCGTCGGGGATGTGGTCGGACACGGCATCAACGCCGCAGTGACGATGGGCAGGCTCCGCACCGCCGTCCGTACGCTCGCGGACCTGGACCTGCCCCCCGACGAACTGCTGACCCGCCTCGATGACACGGTCCGCCGGCTGGCCGAGGAGGACACCGACGGCCCGGACGAATTCCCCGTGATTCTGGCCGCTACCTGTCTGTACGCCGTCTACGACCCGGCCACCCGGCGGTGCACGATGGCACAGGCCGGGCACCTCCCGCCCGCGATCACCGACCCACAGGGCCAGGTCACCTTCCCCGACCTCCCCACAGGAACCCCCCTCGGCGTCGGGCTGGGCGTCCCTTTCGAGGCCGTGGAACTGGAACTGTCCGAGGGCAGCGTGCTCGCGTTCTACACCGACGGCCTGGTCGAGTCCCGTGACGAGGACATCGACGTCGGCATGCACCGCCTGGGCGCCGCCCTGGCGCAGCCCGATCAGTCCTTGGAAGACCTGTGCTCCTCAGTGATGGAAACCGTGCCAGCTCAGGCAGCATCCGACGACGTCGCCTTGCTCCTGGTCCGGATCCGCACACTCAACGCGGCCCAGATTGCCTCCTGGGACCTGCCGCCCGAGCTGACCGCCGTCCACACCGCCCGGCACCTAACCGTCCGTCAACTCAATGCATGGGGGCTGGAGCCTCTCGTGCCCGCCACGGAGCTGGTCGTCAGCGAACTGGTCACCAACGCCATCCGCCATGGCACCGGCCCGATCCGCCTCCGCCTCATCCAGCACCAAGTCCTGACCTGCGAAGTATTCGACAGCGCGGTCTCCTGCCCCCGCCCGCGCCATGCCCGCATCGTCGACGAGAACGGCCGAGGCCTGTTGATGATCGCCCAGTTGTCCCGCAGATGGGGCTGCCGCCCCTCAACGGGAGGCAAGTTCGTCTGGGCCGAACAAGACCTGCCCACTACAGCCTCACACGCACACGACCCTGTCCCGCACTAAGAAGCCATTGATCACTAACGGTACAAACGGGCGGAGCTGGCCCCAGCTCCATCGGGTCTCTTCGTCACGGCGTGGTCGCTCTGGTCGCGCGCCCGGCGGAGCCGGGGCCGGAGCGGGGCGAACACACGAGCGTCGGCCGCGGCGGCGAGCCGGGGGGTGCGTACGGCGAGCGCAGATGAGCCGCTTGAACCAGTGGGGACGGTTGTAACTCAGTCATCTAGCCTCGCGCTTTCACGAGTGGACCTGTCCATGCCTTGATCAAACAAGCGGAGAGTGCTTCTGACCTGCAACGATGGGACTTGTCTAGGGTCCTGTTGGCTGCACGGAAAGAAGCACTCTCCAGGTGAGCAAGCGTATCGGGTTGTACCCGCGTGTCCGCGTCGAGGGCGGTGGCGGTGGGGTGGTCTCGCAGGCCGGGGCGGTGCTGCTGGTCGAGACGGTCCGCAAGTCCGGCCTGGACACTGCGATATCGGCGGCGCTGGCGCCGTGGCGCAAGCCGCGGACAGTGCACGACCCGGGCAAGGTCCTGCTGGATGTCGCGCTCGCGACGGCTCTGGGCGGGGACTGCCTCGCCGACGTCGCCATGCTGAGGGCCGAGCCCGACGTGTTCGGCCCGGTGGCATCCGACCCCACGGTCTCCCGGCTCATCGATGTCCTCGCCGCAGCCGGCCCGAAGGCCCTCACCGCGATCCGGTCGGCGCGGGCAGAAGTACGGTCGCGGGTCTGGGAGTTGGCCGGTGCGGACAGTCCGGCCGCTGACGGCAGCGTGATCGTGGACATCGACGGCGTGCTGGTCCTCGCGCACTCCGAGAAGCAGGACGCCACCGCGACCTGGAAGAAGACCTTCGGCCATCATCCGCTCGTCGCGTTCGTCGACCACGGCCAGGCCGGTTCCGGAGAGCCGGTGGCCGCGCTGCTGCGGCCCGGCAACGCAGGCTCCAACACCGCGAGCGATCACATCACCACCACCCGGCTCGCCCTGGCCCAACTGCCCAGACACCTACGGCGGGGTCGGCAGACACTGATCCGCACCGACTCCGCCGGCGGCACCCATGCCTTCCTCGACCGGCTCTCCCGCCGGGGCCGGTGGCTGTCGTATTCCGTCGGAATGACCATCACCGACACCCTCCACCAGGCCGTGCTGAAGATCCCGAAGAAGGCGTGGACACCGGCCTACGACGCCGGCGGCACCGAGCGGCCCGGCGCCTGGGTCGCCGAGATCACCGACGTGCCCGACCTGAGCACCTGACCCAAAGGCATACGGCTGATCGTCCGCAAGGAACGACCACACCCCGGCGCCCAGTTGCGCTTCACCGACCTCGACGGGCTGCGGCTGACCTGCTTCGCGACCAACACCAAAGGCGGCCAGCTCGCCGACCTCGAACTGCGTCACCGCCGACGGGCCCGCTGCGAGGACCGCATCCGAAACGCCCGCGACACCGGCCTGCGCAACCTGCCCCTGCACGACACCGCCCAGAACCAGATCTGGCTGGAGATCGTCTCCCTCGCACTCGACCTCCTCGCCTGGATGCCGATGCTCACCCTGACCGCTGACACCCGCCGCTGGGAACCCAAGAAACTCCGCCTGCGGCTGTTCTCCGCCGCCGCCCAACTCGTGAACACCGGACGCCGCCACTGGCTCCGCTTCCCCGCCCGATGGCCCTGGACCGACGTCATCACCCACGCGATCAACAGGCTCTACATCCTCCCGAACCCCGACTGACCAGCCAATTCACCCGTCCCGACAACCCCGAACCACCTCACCGGCACAGTGGAACCCGGCGCCCACCCGACGCGACAGTCGGGCCGTCAACCTGCCCCACCCCCGAAAAGACCGCACCTCGCAAACACAGAGTCCCCGTCAGCACACCGACGAGGACTCATGAACGATCGAGGCTAGAGGTTGGTGAAATCTTCGGCTCGCCCAAGACGATCACCCATGTTCTCTTCCATGTCACCCGGTTGCATAAAACCAAGCTCCAGGAGTCTCCTTACTCTCGCCTGACTGTCAGGTACTACAGCCGGAGATCTTGTGACGGACTCCCGGTGGCGTCGTTGACCGGGCATGCTGCTGGATGTGACGGCTAAGCAGATAGCCGAGTGGGACGCCGAACTGTCCGTGTTGACCGGTTCGTTGGGGTACTTGTTCAACCGGCCGGAGCCGCGGGTGGTGTTCGCGCAGTTCATCGAGGGGCTGCTGGCGGAGCTGCCGGCGAAGAACGGCTGGACGCTCGCCGAGCGGGCTGGGCATGTGACTGCGGACCGGATGCAGTGGCTACTCAACGGCTCGGTGTGGGATGCGGACCGGCTGCGCGACGCGGTCCGCGACTATGTGGTGGATCACCTGGGCGATGCGGATGCGTCGCTGGTCATCGACGATACGCAGGCCCAGAAGAAGGGCAGTAAGTCGGTCGGCGTGGCCTTCCAGCACTGCGGACTGACCGGCGACGTCCGCAACTGCCAGGTCATGGTGATGCTCAGCTACGCCACCGCCGCCGGGCACGCCTTCATCGACCGGCGCCTGTACCTGCCCGAGGACTGGACCACCGACCGGGACCGCTGCCGGGAGGCCGGCATTCCCGACAAGGTCGCCTTCGCCACCAAACCCGAGCTGGCCATCGCCATGCTCGAGCAGGCCCGGTCCGCGCAGGTGCCGTTCGCCTGGATCCTGGCGGACGCCGGCTACGGGCGGGACCCGCAACTGCGCGCCTGGTGTCACCGGCAGAGCGCGCCGTACGTCTTCGGCGTCCCGGTCGACCTGCCGCTGGACGGCCCGCCGGGCAAGCCGCGTCAGCCGGCCGTCAAGCGAGCCGATGACCTGCTGCACTACGCAAAGACCCGTGACCAGTGGGAACGCCGCTCCTGCGGGGACGGCGCCAAGGGCGAACGGCTCTACGACTGGACCGCCTTCGCCGTGCACGTCAAGGACGAGGACCCCGCCGACACCTTCACCCACTGGCTGGTGCTGCGGCGTTCACTGCACCCCAACCGGCGCGCCAAGGACGGCGAACCGCACCGCGAGGTCGCCTACTTCCTCGTCCACGCCCCGGCCGGGATCACGGTCTCGCAGATCATCGCGCGGGCCGGCGGACGCTGGCAGATCGAGGAGGACAACGAGATCAACAAGCAGCTCGTCGGCCTCGCCCAGTACCAGGTCCGCAAGTGGACGCCCTGGCACCGGCACGTCACTGCCTGCATGCTGGCCAGCGCCTTCCTGGCCGTCCAACGCGCCCAGATACCCGAACCCGATCCAGCGCCGGGAGAGGGGGCCGACCTGGGAAAAGACCACAGCCCCGGCGTGAGCGAGGCCGCTGGCTGATCCCTGGACCGCTGCTGCGGCCCTCCGTCCACACCATCCGGCACTGCCTGGCCGCCACCCGCCTCAACCCGCACCACCCCGTCGAAACCATCCTGACCTGCGAGTTATGGCGCCGCCTGCACCAGACCCGAGCCCAGGTCAGCCACTACCGACGCCGCGGCGACCCACTTCCGCTCCGCCTACAGCCCTGGGCGCACCACCAACCGATCCCGCCGATCACCGACCCTCAAGATCTCCGGCTGTAGTACATGTGGGGCAGTCGAGCCCATCGGCCAGCGCCCGAATGGCACGAAGAAGGCGAAGAATAGCCCCCGTGTCTCCGGCGAAACTGGCTCGGATAGCGATCATGAAGAAGCGGGGAGACGATGAATCGTCTACGCGAAGCGGAGACGTGCACGTTCTCAGGTGTGCCGCTTGCTCGGACACTCTTTCTCGCAGTCCGTGCGCGGCTGTCGAGCTGCCTTGCATGTAATAACAGAGTCGGCCTGGAAGCACAAAGCGTGATCGCGAGGACCTGAGCTCCGCTCTCCTGGAGAGGAAAGTATGCTTTTCACTCACCGCAATCCTGAGATGCAGCTCGACAAGGAGCGCACCGCTTTAGTGGTGGCGGACCTGCAGAACGATTTCCTCAGCGAGGACGGCAGCTACTATCCGCTGATCGAGGACAGTCTCAAGGCCCACGGTACGGCCGAGCACATCGAGCAGCTGCTGAAGTGCGCGCAGGAGAACGAGTTCTTCGTCGTCCACTCGCCGCACTACTACTACCCGACCGACGGGCAGTGGGTCGCCCCGCCGGGGGCGATCGCCGACTACCTGGGCGGGATCGACTTCGTGCGTCGTGCTGATCCTGTCAGCCTGGAGGGCTTCGCCGGCTCGGGTGCCGACTACCCGGAGCACCTGAAGAAGTACCTCATGGACGGCAGGACCGCGAACACATCCCCGCACAAGGGCATGTCGTCGGATTCCAACGACCTCATCAAGCAGCTCCGCCTGCGACGCGTCGAGAAGGTGATCATGGCGGGCCCGGTGGGGAACCTGTGCCTGGAGGCCCACATGCGGGACATCTTCGAGGCGGGGTTCGAGATCGCTATGGTGCGGGACGCGGTCGCAGCCGGGCGCAACGAGGAAGGCGACGGTTACCAGGCTGCGATGGTCAACTACCGGTTCATCGCCAACGCTGTGTGGACCACCGAAGAGACCGTGAAGCGCATGAAAGCGGCTGCCGCCGCCTGACCTTCTTCAGCCGCCGTTGGGTGGAGCCCGAATGCGGGTTGCCCCGACGGCCGGTCCTGAGGGGCAGTCCTTACCCGGCCTCGTCAAGAGGGAATCGATCAGAAGAAGGCATGATTGTGAGCGATGATCGCAAAGTAGTCGTGGTGACCGGTTCGTCGCAGGGTCTGGGCGAGGCCTTCGTCAGGGCATACCGGGAGCGCGGCTGGCGCGCGGTGGGAAACGGACGGTCGATCGCCCCGTCCGATGATCCGGACTACGTGACGGTGGTCGGCGATGTCGGTGAACCGGAGGTCGCGCGGAGGGTTGTCGAGGTCGCGCTGGAACGGTTCGGCCGCATCGACACTCTGATCAACAACGCCGGCATCTGGCGCCCGGGCTCGATCACCGAAATCTCCGAAGAGCTGTACCGGCGGGTGATGGCCACCAACGTCGACAGCGTCTTCTTCGCCACCCAGGCGGCGGTGCCCGCCATGCAGCGGCAAGGCGGCGGCCACATCATCCAGGTCAGCAGCAGCCTCGTCGAGCACGCACTCCAGAACGTGCCGGCGGTCCTCGCGTCCTTGTCGAAGGGCGCCTGCGTCGCCGCCACCCGCGGCCTGGCGATGGAACTCGCCAAGGACAACATCCGCGTCAACGCCGTCTCCATTGGGATCGCGCGCACACCAATGCACGAAGGTGACTCCGATGAGGACATGAAGGCATTCTCACCGCTGAACCGCATCGGCGAGGTCGTCGACGTCGTGCGCGCCGTCAACTACCTCGAGGACTCCGACTTCGTCACGGGCGAGATCTCCTACATCGACGGAGGCCGCACCGCCGGTCACTAGGCAATTTCGTCTGGACCATCTGTGACCAGACGAAGATGCCTGCACAGCAGGAAAGGCGTGCTGCGGCTGCGGCCTTGTCGTGGCGCGTTTGGTACCGCCGGCTGCCCTGCGGCCGGCACCGCCTCCCGGTGGGTCCTGTACAGATTCCTTTCGGTGGCGGTTGCCTTCCGGCTCGCTGGCGTTCGGACACGGGTCACCGCGCGCCGGCATGCTCCCGCCGTTTCCCGCTTTCGCAGTCGAGGGTGGTCCTCCGCCTTCGTTGCTGTCATTTTTGCCGTGGTGCACGGAGCGAAGTCGAAAACAGGATGACTCCATGGTCCTCTCCTCCGGCATCTCGATCGGGAAGGTAAGCCGTCCGCTCGAGGCGCCTTGTCGCTGGCGGCCGTGCGCAGGAATCGCAGTGGTACGCGTTGGGAGCCTGCGGTGGGCGGCGGTCACGGGACGAGGTTGGGCCCGGAGAAGTTCAGGCTGAGTCGGGGGCCGGCCGGTTGTTTCTGCTTGGGGACCATGTGCTGGTAGTCCCGTTGGCATCGGCCGCCCATGACTACGAGGTCGCCGCTGTGTACGACCAGCGCTCGGCTGGCGCCTCCCGGGACCGGGCGGATGAGGAAGCGGCGGGTCGCACCGAGGCTGAGGACCGGGATGATCGCCTCGTCCAACTTGTTCGCAGGCCGGTCGGCGTGCCAGCCGGTGCCGTCGTTGTTGTCGCGGTACCAGTTCATCCACAGCCGGGTGTACGGGCGTCGGTAGTGTGCCGACAGTGTGTCCGCCAGGTACGTCAGCACTGGCTGCGGAGCGTCAGCGATGACGGGGTACTCGGCAGTCAGCCGAGGCTCCTCCACGGTGCGGGTGTACATCCAGCGGGAGCGCTGCTCCCAAGCAGCCTGCTCCATCAACAGACGCATCAGTACGTCGTCGCCGGCAAGCCAACCCTGGACGTAGTCCACCCAGGAGGTGGCGTCGAGCTGGATGCGTGTGGCGGTGGAGAAATCCGGGTCTGCGACCACGTCCAGGCCGCCGGTGCGGGTCCGGTCAGGTTCGGCTCCTCCGGCCGGGAAGAGGGTGGGTTCACTCATCATGCGGCTTCCTATGTGCCTGCCTGCCCGGTGGTATTCGGGCGGCTGTCTGCTGATCGTCTGCGGTGTGAGAGCCCGCCGGGGTCACCCCGGCAGCAGTGCTGGTGCCAGTCGGTCGAGTTGGTCGACGGTGGTGCCGAGGTCGCCGAGCGGTTGGAGCAGGACGTGGTCAGCCCCGGCGTCGAGGTGCTCGTGGATCCGGCGGGTGATCGCGGTCTCGTCGCCCCAGGCCACGAGGGCGTCGACGAGACGGTCGCTGCCGCCGGTCTCGAAGTCGTCGTCGCTGTAGCCGAGCGCGCGGAGATTGTTTCTCAGGTTGGGCAGCCGGAGGTAGAAGTCCACGTGCTCGCGGGCGATGCCGCGTGCTTCCGTGGCATCGGTGGCCAGCACGACGGCCTGCTCGGGGATCACCAGCCGGTCCGGCCCGAGAACTGCCCGGGCCAGCGGCGTGTGCGATGCGGGGACAAAGAACGTGTGGACGCCGTCGGCCTGGTCGCGGGCTACTTCCAGCATCTTGGGGCGCAGCGCCCCCACCAAACGTGGAAGGGGCCGTTCGCAGACGGGTCCGCCGCCGGACGCGGCGTCCATGCCGGCCAGGTAGCGGCTCATGTGATCGAGCGGTTTGTCGTAGGTCAGACCGCTGCTGCTGACCGCTTCGGCGTTCCCCACGCCTACGGCCAGGACGAACCGGCCGGGCCAGGCTGCGTTGAGTGTGGCGGCGCCTTGCTGCATGACCGACGGGTGCCGGGTCCAGATGTTCGCGATACCGATGCCGGTCACGATCTTGGAGGTGGCCGCCATCAGCACCGCGGACTCAGCGAAGGGCTCTTTGCCACCGAGCCTCTCGCCGGTCCACAGCGATCCGTAGCCGAGTTCTTCGACTCGCTGGGCGGTGTATCGCCCGGCGTCGGCGCCGGCTGTGCGCAAGGCACCGAGCCACACACCGACCCGGCCGAGCCGCTGACGGACGGCGTTCACCGTGTCCGCGGTGGTCATGGTGCCTCCTGGAGGGTCAGCGCGAAGAGAATGCGCCGTTGATCGAGCCGAAATCGTCGGCGCCCTCGAGCACGTCGTAGGTGCCCGAGGTGAGGATCTCGACCGCGGCCCGGCGCGCCAGGGAGTACGCGGCCTGGGTGATCGCCTGACCCACGGTGACTCGGCGTACGCCCGCT
>NZ_JBEXHZ010000096.1:0-9029 GCF_040608315.1 Streptomyces sp. NPDC005195 | reverse complement strand
GACTTCCGTAGCGATCGCTGCAGAACTCGAAGGGACTGGTCACGTGGGACCGCTCGACGGAAGAACCGCTCTCGTGACCGGGGGCAGCACAGGCATCGGGCCGGCCAGTGCCGTTCGGCCGGCGGCCGAGGACGCGACCCGGCTTGCGCATCAGACGCGCGACGAGCCGACGGTCAACCTGATGAGAGCACAGCGCATCACTCGGAAGTGACTCCGGCCGGTGCGCATCCTCCCGAGCGTCGGCCGGAACGGCGAGGCCGTGAAGGGCGCAGTGTCCCTCCTCCCCATCCGGTCGCGGCTCCGATCCGGAGCCGCCCCACAGAAGGGTCGACTTCATGTCGGACAGTGATCCGCGCGCGTTCTACCTGCGCTATATCGAGGCACTCAATGCCCACCAGTTCGACGGCATGGACGAGTTCATCAATGACCGGACCACCCTGAACGGCGAGCCGGCCACCCGGGACGACCTCATCGCCGTTCAAATGCATGACGTGGACGCGGTTCCGGACCTCCACTGGGACATCAGGGAACTGCTCTTCGACGGTGACCGTTTGGCCGCGCGTCTGGTCAACACCGGTACCCCGGTGAAGACATGGCTCGGCGTGGCTCCCACCGGCACCTCGTTCGAGATCGTCGAGTACGCCATCTATCAGGTCCACGACGGACGGTTCGTCCACATGACCGCCCTGCACGACGCCCGTGAACTTCTCCGGCAGCTGACCGGCTGACCTCTCGGATCAGCGCCGACGACTCAAAGAAGAGTCCGAACACCACCGACAACGGCCCGTCAGAGCCACATCACTCGTAAGGACGCGCATGACCATCACACTGATCACCGGAGCCAACAAGGGCATCGGCTTCGAGACAGCCAGACAGCTTCTGGCATTGGGCCACGTCGTCTACATCGGCGCTCGTGACCTCGAGCGAGGGGAGAAGGCCGCGGCGGAGCTGGGCGCGCGATTCGTGCGGCTCGACGTGACAGACGACGCATCGGTGAGCAGCGCGCTGAAGGCGATCGGCTCGGCCGAGGGCCGGCTCGACGTCCTGGTGAACAACGCGGGCGTCCTGGGGCACGGAGCCACCGACGGTCCCACGGCACTGCGGGCCTTCGACACCAACGCGGTGGGAGTCGTGCGTGTCACGGAGGCGGCGCTTCCGCTGCTGCGCAAGTCCTCGAACCCGACCGTGGTCACCGTTTCCAGCAGTGCCGGGTCCTTCTGGGCGGTGACCAATCCGGACCGGCCGGAGTTCAACTTGCCGTTGGCGCTCTACTCCGCGTCCAAGTCCGCGGCCACCATGCTCACGGTCCAGTACGCCAAGTCCCAGCCGGGCATCAAGTTCAACGCCGTCGAGCCCGGCACCACCGCGACCGACCTGACCGCGGGCTTCGGAATCGGCAGGGCGCCGGAGGAGAGTGCCCGGGTCGTCGTGCGTCTCGCGACTCTCGACGCGGACGGCCCTACGGGAACCTTCCAGGACGAGAACGGGGAAGTGCCCTGGTAGCCGTATGAGAACGGTCGGGAGGCAGCCCGGACGGGCAGCCCCCGTCCGTTCCACCGGCCCTGACGATTCTCATGCCGCTCACGGTGGCGCAGTCGGCCTTGGCGCCGGAGAACCCCGCCCCGTCGAAGCCGACCGCGCCCCCGGAGAACTCCGTACCGTCACACGCCGAGGACACGGAACGACAACTCCTCACGAACGGACCGTTTTTCGTCTCGACGGGGGTACACGAGCGCCGAACCACACTGGAGAACGGCGTCAGGAGTGCCATGCGTGTCAAGGTCGGATACTTCAAGACCAGGTCACTCAGGAGACGACTGCGCCGCTGTGCCCGCGAGGTGTTCGGCTGGGAGGGCCTGCGGCCGCCGCAACTCGCCGCCATGACAGCCGTGATGGAGGGGCGCGACACCATCGTGGTGATGCCGACGGGTGCGGGGAAGTCCGCCGTGTACCAGGTGCCGGGTGTACTGCTGGAGGGGCCGACCGTCGTGGTCTCGCCCCTGATAGCGCTCCAACGGGACCAGGTCGCCCATCTCGCCCGCATCAAGGGGTCAGGCGCCTCGGCCGTCAACTCCGCGCAGCGCCCGCGGGACAACGAGGCCGTGTGGGAGCGCGTACGCGAGGGCAGCCTGGACTTTCTGTTCGTCTCGCCCGAGCAGCTCGCGAAGGACGAGGTGGTGGAGCAGATCGCCGCAGCCAATCCCGCGCTGATGGTGGTCGACGAGGCGCACTGCGTGTCCTCGTGGGGATACGACTTCCGGCCCGACTACCTGTCCCTGTGCCATGTGCGCGAACGCATCGGCCGGCCGCCGCTCCTCGCCCTCACCGCCAGCGCGGCGGCTCCGGTACGGGCGGACATCGTGGAGCGGCTCGGCATGCGGGAGGCGCACGAGGTGGTCGCGGGGTTCGACCGCCGCAACATCACGCTGGAGGTCGTACGCCACCGGGAGAACGCGGGGAAGCGCCGGTGGGTGGTGGAGCGTGCCGCGGCCGAGGCCAAACCGGGCATCGTCTACGCGGGAACGCGGCGGGAGTCCGAGGAGTACGCGCGGGAACTGTCGGAGCTCGGATTCGACAGCGCCGCCTACCACGCGGGGCTGCCGGCGGCTGAGCGCTCCCGGACGCACGACCGCTTCCGGGACGGTGCCCTCGACGTGGTCGTCGCCACCTCCGCGTTCGGGATGGGTATCGACAAGCCGGACATCCGCTTCGTGCTGCACGCATCGGTGCCGGGTTCCCTCGACACCTACTACCAGGAGATCGGCCGGGCGGGTCGCGACGGAAAGGCGTCGACTGCGATCCTCGCGTACCGGCCCGAGGACCTCGGCGTGCAGCGGTTCCGGACGGGCGCGCATCCCGACCCCGAGGTGCTGGGCGGGCTGATCGACGCGGTGCGCGAGGAGCGGGGGCAGGTCACGGCGAGCAGTCTGCGTCAACGCACCGGGCTGTCCCAGACGCCACTGACGTCGATGCTGCACCTGCTGGAGGAGGCCGGAGCCGTGGCGACGGAGAAGCGCGGCGGTGTCCGGGCCGTGCCGGGGGCGCAGCGGGACGCCTGCGTCCGCGAGGCGATGCGGATCGCTTCCGCCCGCGTCGACCTGGAGCGTTCCCGGGTGGAGATGATGCGGGCGTACGCGGAGACGAACGGTTGTCGCCGACGCCACATGCTCGGGTACTTCGGTGAGAGTCTGGCGGAAGGCGACTGCGCGGGCTGTGACATATGCGCCCGTGCGCAGGAGCTGAAGGCGGCCCCCGCCCGTACAGGAGACATCCTTTCCGGTACGGGCCCTGCCCCGCTGGAACCCGTGACGGCCGACGGATCCTTTCCGCCCGGAATGCGGGTGGGGCACACCACGTGGGGCGAGGGCGAGGTGATGAGCGAGGACGGGAACAGGATCACGGTCCTGTTCGAGAGCGTGGGC
The DNA here is from genome assembly GCF_040608315.1 of Streptomyces sp. NPDC005195. NCBI lineage: Bacteria > Bacillati > Actinomycetota > Actinomycetes > Kitasatosporales > Streptomycetaceae > Streptomyces > Streptomyces sp. NPDC005195. Next base: position 5,607 of record NZ_JBEXHZ010000096.1, on the reverse strand, counting down.
TATCGCACCCTGTCCCTCCCCGCCGTCCAGGCGCGAGGCCTGCTGACGCCGGTGTCGTCCACCGCTACGAGGAACTGAGGCCGCCTCGGCGTCATCGACACGATCAGGAACGCGCCAGGCGCCACGCCCGATGCGACCACCGCTCCTCGGCCGGTACGTCGGCCACCGTCCGCCCGTATCAGCGGAGCACACGCCCGGGCAACGCCCCGTACCCCGGCGGGCGCTGCGGACATGGATTCCGCGCGCCCGTGGAGACGCGTCGGTTCCCGTCCGAACAGCCCGCGGTGCCCCCGCCGACTCCGCGGGGACCGGTCGCGTGCGTCGGTGGCGCGACGCGACCGGCAGGCGCACGGTTCAGCCGCGGTACGCCTTCAGCAGGTGGAGCCACACCTCGCTGATCGTCGGGAAGCAAGGCACCGCGTGCCAGAGGCGGTCCATGGTGATGCCCCCGGCCACGGCGACGGTCGCCGAGTGGAGGAGCTCGGCCACCCCGGGGCCCACGAAGGTGACGCCGAGGAGGCGGTGACCGTCCAGGTCGACCACCATCCTGGCCCGTCCCCGGTAGCCGTCCGCGTACAGGAACGCCCCGGGGACCGCGCCCATGTCCACGTCGACGACCCTGGTCCGGTGGCCCGCCCGTTCCGCCTCGGCCGCGGTGAGTCCGACGGAGGCGGCCTCGGGGTCGCAGAAGAAGACCTGGGGGACCGCCTGGAAGTCGGCGGTCGTGGCATGGGCTCCCCACGCCGCCGTGTCGAGGCTCTCTCCGCGGGCGAGGGCTCCGATGGCCTCGCCGGCGATGCGGGCCTGGTACTTGCCCTGGTGGGTGAGGAGGGCGTGGTGGTTGACGTCACCCGCCGCGTACAGCCACCCCCCGTCGAGGCCGCGCACGCGACAGGCGTCGTCGATGTCCAGCCAGGTTCCGGGGGCGAGCCCGACCGTGTCCAGGCCGATGTCGTCGGTGAGCGGGGTGCGTCCGGTGGCGAAGAGGACCTCGTCCGCTTCGAGTTCGGCGCCGTCGGCCAGCCGCACGGTGACAGGGCCGACCGGGTCGGGCCGGCTCAGGGACACCACGTCGGTGCTCGTGCGCACGTCCACACCCGACTCCGCCAGGCCGTGCGCCACTTCTTCCCCGACGAAGGGCTCCATGCGCGGAAGCAGGCCGGATCCCCGGGCCAGCAGGGTGACCCGTGCGCCGAGGCCCTGCCAGGCGCTCGCCATCTCGACGGCGACACCGCCCCCGCCGATCACGACGAGGCGGCCGGGCACCTGCTCGGAGTCGGTGGCCCTCCGGTTGTTCCACGGGCGCGCCTCCTCGATGCCGGGAAGGTCGGGGACGAAGGCACCGCTGCCCGTGCACACCACGACCGCATGCCGCGCCTCCAGCATCCGCTGTGCACCGTCCGGGCCCTCCACGGCCACGCGTCGCTCCCCCGCGAGCCGACCGTGGCCGCGGACCAGCGTGGCCCCCAGCGCCGTCATGTTGTCGGCCTGCCCACTGTCGTTCCAGTCCGCCACGACGCGGTCCCGGCGCGCGAAGGCACCGCGCGGGTCCACCTCGCCGGTGACCGCGGCGCTCGCCCCCTCGACCCGGCGTGCGTCGGCGACGGCGACCACGGGTCGCAGCAGCGCCTTGCTCGGGATGCAGGCCCAGTACGAGCACTCGCCGCCTACGAGTTCGCGCTCGACCAGGGCGACCGAGAGGCCTGCCGACCGCGCCCGCTCGAGCACGGTCTGGCCTACGGGGCCGGCCCCCACCACGATGACGTCGTGGACATCGGTGTCGTCATGCGGCGTCGGTTCCATGACACATCCTCATTCGTCGGTAGGGGGGTGTGGGATGCCGCTCTCCGACCGCATCCGCTGCCACGCGGTCCCCTGAGCGTCATGATCGGCGTCTGCCGGTTACGTGGTCGGCAAGCGGTACCGAGGATCTCGTCACGGCCACACCGGTGCACCGTCACAGTCCTGCCCGCGGCCAGGGGCGGCTCACTCACGACGACCGGCGCGCTGATCATCACCCCAGCTTGCCCTGGAAGGGTCCGTCCAACGAGCCAACACCCCGTCGTCGGGCACCATCGCCCCACCTTCCGTGGTGCCCGCCCGCCCGACGTTCGACGGGAAGGACGGCGGCACCCAAGCGAGGGGACTCGCCCCAGAGGTCAAGGACAAGGTGTGGTGCTCGGGGCAGCCATATCAATGGTATGTAAAAGTATTACAACAGTGATAAATTGGACAGATGCAAGAGCGGTCCGTACGCACCCGGCAGCGGGTTCTGCGCGCCGCCGCGGAGCTCTTGGGCACGCAGGGACGTGCGGGCATCTCGACGCGCGCCGTCAGCGCGGCGGCCGGAGTGCAGCCGCCGACTCTGTACCGGCTGTTCGGCGACAAGGACGGACTGCTCGACGCCCTCGCGGCGTACGGCTTCCAGCAGTATCTGCGGGAGAAGCAGGCTCTCGAGCCGACCGACGACCCCGTCGCCGATCTGCGCCGGTCCTGGGACCTGCACGTCGGGTTCGGCCTCTCGCGGCCGGGCTTCTACGTACTGATGTACGGCGAGGGCCGTTATCGCGGCGGCATACCGGAGGGCCTCGAGACCATCGCGATCCTCCGCCGGATTCTTGCCCGGGTGGCCGCCGCCGGCCGGCTGCGCATGAGCGTGGAGCGGGCCACGCAACTCGTCCACGCCATGGGCCTGGGTGTCGTGCTGTCACTCATCGCGACGCCCCCTTCCGAGCGGGATCAGGACCTGCCGGCGACAGCCCGTGAACACGCACTGCGCATGATCACGACGGCATGCACCGTCGAGGAGCAGAGCGCGGACGTGGCGCGCCGAGCCGCGGCCCTGCGCGAGGCGTTGTCCCAGGGCGACACCACCCCGATGACAGCGTCCGAGCGCGCACTCCTGTCGGATTGGCTCGACCGCCTCGCCGACGGGAGCCCTGCCGCCCGATCGACACCCTGAAGGAAGGACGGCGCCGATGGCCGGAGCCAGGGACACGATGCCGGACGCCGGGCGAGGAGCCGGCCACATGGTCGACACGGCCATGGCGGCGGTGGATGCCCACGGAGTGGTCGTCGCGTGGGGCCGGGAGGCCGAGCGACTGAGCGGCCTTTCGGCCAGTGACGTGATCGGACGATGGGCCGGGCGGCTGCTGGCGGACCCGGACGTGATGCTGAGGGCACCCGCCTTCACGGATCGGAGCCGCCGGGAGGACGGCTGGTCCGGGACGGCCCGGCTCCGTCGCGGCGACGGCACCCTGCTGGATGTGTACCTGCGGGTCTGCCCCCTTACCGAGCGGGACGGTGGAGTGCGGTGGCTGGTCACCGCGACCGAGATGACGGCTGATCCCTCCTGGCCGATGAACGGTGCCGGGGTGCAGGCGCTCCTCACAGGGGCGCCGATCGGCATCGCCGTGCGCGACACCGACCTGCGTTGCACCTGGGTCAACGACGCCCTGGCACTCCAGGACGGCGTCCCCCGGGAGAAGAGGCTCGGGCGCCGGCTGACGGAGGTGCTGCCGGGACCCGAGGCCGAGTCGGTCGAGGAGGTGATGCGACTGGTCCTGCGCAGTGGGGAGCCGCTGGTCGATCACGAATACCGCACGTGGATGTCGACGAATCCACAGCAGGAACACTCGTTCTCGACCTCGTTCTTCCGTCTCGACGACGCCGACGGGCGCACCTTGGGGGTGTGTGCCATGAGCGTCGATGTGACGGACCGGCAGCGGGCCCGCGAGCGCCTGGCCGTGCTCAGCGAGGCCAGCACCCGGATCGGCACCACGTTGGAGGTGATGAGAACCGGGCAGGAACTCGCCGACCTGGCAGTGGCCCGTATCGCGGACTTCGTCGCCGTGGACCTGGCGGAGTCCGTCGCGCTGGGCGAGGACTCGCTGGCCCGGCTCGGCTCCGCGAACGGTCACGTGCCTGCGTTCCGCCGAGCGGGGGTGGCATCGATTCACGAGGGCGTTCCGGAGTCGCTCTGGTCGCGCGGCGACGTCGTTTCCGTACCGGCCCCCTCCCCCTTCACGGAGGTCCTGGCCTCGGGTGAATCACATCTCGAACCGGTGGTCAACGCCTCTCGAGGCACCTGGCTCGAGAGGGATCAGGGACGGTCGGCCAGGATGCGCAGGTACGCGATGCACTCGCTGATGATCGTGCCGATCCACGCGCGCGGTGCGGTGCTGGGCGTGGCGGTCTTCTTCCGCATGGGCGACTCCGTGCCCTTCGAGGCGGGCGACCTGAGGTTGGCCGAAGAACTCGTCGCTCGTGCCGCCTTGTCCCTGGACAACGCCCGCCGCTACGTGCGCGAGCATGCCGCGGCCCTCGCCCTTCAGCGCAACCTGCTGCCAGGGCGGCTGATCGGCGGGGTGGCCGTGGAAGTGGCATCTCACTACGTTCCCGCCGACACACAGAATGGCGTGGGCGGCGACTGGTTCGACGTCATCCCGCTGTCCGGCGCCCGGGTGGCCCTGGTCGTGGGCGACGTGGTCGGCCACGGCATCAACGCCGCGGCGACCATGGGCCGGCTGCGGGCCGCGGTGCACACGCTCGCCAACATGGACTTGTGCCCGGACGAGTTGCTCGCACACCTCGACGACACCATCTCGCGCCTCGACGTGGAGGACAGCGGCATCCCGGGACGCGCCGGCGCGGAAGCCGGCGCCACCTGCCTCTATGCCGTTTACGACCCGGCCACCCGGCGCTGCACGATGGCCCGGGCGGGTCACCCGCCGCCCGTGGTGATCTCGCCGCAGGGCCGGGTCTCGATCCCCGATCTTCCGGCCGGTCTGCCGCTCGGGGTCGGGCCGGCCTCCTTCGAGGCGGTGGATCTGGAGCTGCCCGAGGGGTGTGTGATCGCCTTCTACACCGACGGGCTCGTGGAAACCCGGGATCAGGACATCGACACCGGGATACGTCGGCTGAGCACCGTCCTGGCACGACCGGACCGCTCTTTGGACGAACTGTGCACCGCCGCGTTCGACACCCTGCCGACCAGAGCCCTCGAGGACGACGCCACTCTGCTGCTGGCGCGGACCCGTTCGCTCATGCCGTCACAGATCGCCACCTGGGACCTGCCGCACGATCCCGTCGTCGTTGCGCACGCCCGGGCCCTGGCCACCGCCCAGTTGACCGGATGGGGGCTGGAGGCCCTGGCCGCCACGACGGAACTCATCGTCAGCGAATTGGTCACCAACGCCGTACGACACGGCGCCGGCTCCATCACCCTTCGCCTCATCCGCCACGAGGTGCTGGTCTGCGAGGTGACCGACACCAGTGACTCCGTCCCACGCCTGCGTCATGCCCGTCCGACGGACGAGGGCGGCCGCGGCCTCTTCCTCGTCGCGCAACTGTCCAGTCGGCGAGGCACGCGCCACACCTCCGCCGGTAAGACCGTCTGGGCCGAGCAGGAAATCAACATCCCTGGCCTTTGAGGACACCGGAGGCGTAGCCGTAGGTGTTGGCGTCGCGCCCACGTCGGGCCCGCGTCGGGCCACGCCCTGTCCTCGCCGACGATGGCCAGGCCGAAAAAAGCTCACCAGGAACGGCATGGCCCTGTGCGCGGCCATCGGCTGCGTCAGCGCATCGCCGCCCACGCCGGCCCTTCGT
>NZ_JBEXHZ010000095.1:0-9127 GCF_040608315.1 Streptomyces sp. NPDC005195 | reverse complement strand
GGGTGGGGCCGCACCGGACGCCGTCTCAGACCGTCGCGGTCGCGGCCTCGTCGGCCAGCGATCCGGAGACGGTGGTGTGCGCGCTCGCGAAGAGCTGCGGGTGCGCCTGCTGGATCCCGCCGACCACCAGGTCGTAGGGGACGTCGTCGAAGGAGCCGTGCTCGTGGATGAACTCCATGTGCTGGCGGCCGTCCTCGTCGAACGGGTGGTACAGGCTGTCGGTGCGGCCGTCGAAGTCCAGCGGCTTGATCTTGTAGAGCCGGCAGAGAAGCTTGTTGAAGACCGGGGTCGCCTTCACCCACCGGCCGTCGAGGTTGACCACGGTCAGGCTGTGGAAGCGGAAGACGTCCCCGCCGACCAGCTCCCGCAGCCGCGGCGAGGCGAGGTGGTTGCGTACGTCGCCGTAGTAGACCCGGCTCGGGATGCCCACGGCGCGCAGCGCGGCCGCGTAGAGGATGGACTTGTGGACGCAGAACCCGAGGCCCTTCTCCAGCACGCCGGTCGCGCTCAGGCCGTGCCGGGTCAGATCGGCCCCGTACACCTCGTAGGTGATGCCGTCCCGGACGGCGTAGTAGAGGGCTATCGCCTTCTGGGACTGGGTCTCGCTCTCCTTCGCGCGGGCGAGGGTCTTGTCGACGAACGCGCGGACGGTGGGCGAGCGGTGGTCCAGGAACTCGGTCGCGGCCAGCGTGGCCGTCTCGGTGGCGGTGCCGGCCGCGGCGGCGGCACCGGTGGTCTCTGCCATGTTCTCGGGATTCCTTCCAGATCCTCAGGCCTGTGCGGGCCTGAGCGGACGGTTCAGGCCCATGAGGGTGGCCAGCCGGTGGCGCTGGATCTCCGAGGTGCCGGAGTAGATCCGCCCGCCCACGGCGTCCCGCAGGTCCTTCTCGACTCCGTACTCGCTGACGTAGCCGTAACCGCCGAAGACCTGGATCGCGTTCAGCGCGGAGCGCACGTTCGCCTCGCTCACCACCAGCTTGGTCATCGCGACGTCACCGGCGGCGTCGGCCTTGGACTGCACCTTCTCGGCGGTGTCGTAGATCCACTTCTGCGAGGTCTCCAGGTCGATCCGCATCTCGACGATCATGTTGGCGACCGACTGGTTCGCGCCGATGACCGAGCCGAACTGCGTACGGGTGCGGGCGTACTCCACGCACCGCTCCAGGCGCCGGCGCATCTCCCCGACGTTGATCCCGAAGCCGCACAGGATCTCCCACTTCATGACGTGGTCGAAGATGAGGAACCCGGCGCCCTTGCTGCCGACCACGTGGTCGCGGGGCACCCGGACGTCGTCCAGGAAGACCTCGGCCAGCGGTGAGGTGCGCAGCCCCATCTTCGAGATGGGATTGCCGACCGACAGCCCCGGCGAGTCCCGGCGCACCAGGAACGCGGTGATCCCGGCCAGATCCCCGGGCGCGCCGGTACGGGCGTAGACGACGATCACGTCGGCGATCGAGGCGTTGCTGATGAACGACTTGCTTCCGTTGAGGACGAAGTCGTCGCCGTCCAGGACGGCGGTGGTCTGCATCCCCATCACGTCCGAACCGCCGGAGGGCTCGGTGATGGCGTGCGCGCCGATCATCGTGCCGGCGCAGATCTCCGGCAGGTAGCGGGCCTTGAGCGCCGACGAACCGAACCGCTGGAGCGGGACACCGGTGCTGACCATGTGGGTGGAGACCGAGAAGTTCAGCCCGGAGTCCTGGCATCCGTGGCCGAGCTGCTCCAGCACGTGGACGGTGGTCAGCAGGTCCTTGCCCAGCCCCCCGTGCCGGGGGTCGAACGGCAGCCCGAACAGGCCGACGTCCTTGAGGCGTTGCCAGCCGTCCCGGTCGAACGTGCCGGCCTGGTCGCGTTCGAGGTGGTCGGCGCCGAGCTTCGCGGCCACGGCGCCGATCGCCTCACGCAGTTCCTGCTGTTCCTCGCTCCAGCGCATCATGACGGGGGGTTTCCGATCCTCAGTACTGGGAGAAGGCTTCGTCGCTGAGCGCGTGGCTCTCGTCGCCCCTCAGCGGCGGGTTGAAGACACTGACGAGCTCCATGTCCGCCTCGGGGGAGGCGATCAGGAAGTGGGCGTCGTGCTCGTCCAGGACGTACAGCACACCGGGGGTCAGGTCCTGCGCGACGCTGCCGTCGGCGGCCTCGACGCGGCCCGAGCCGGAGATGCAGTAGCACGCCTCGAGGTGACGCCGGTACTGCAGCCGGGACTTCGTGCCCGCGCGGACGACGGTGTGGCAGATGCCGAAGCCCATGTTGTCCGCTTCGACCAGGAGGCGGTGACTCGGACCGCTTCCCCACTCGACCGGTGTGACCTGCGACTTCTCGCGAATGAACATGGTTTCCTCTCTTTCTCCTGGGTGTGGAGGTGCGGGGGAGCGGGGGGTTACTCGGGGGCGGTGACGCCCGCGTAGCGCCGGACGGCCTTCTCGACGGCCGAGACGGACCGGAAGTCGTCCGGGGAGATCTCCAGGTCGGCGAACGGGATGTCGAAGCGGTCACCCAGCCACTCGATGAGCCGCAGCAGATCCAGGCTGCTGATCACCCCGTTCTCCAGCAGGTCGTAGGACGCGTCCAGTTCCGAGACGGGGGTGCCGGGCAGGTACTCCGCCACGATGTGCGCGGTGATGTCGCGTTGGATGGTCATTCGATCTTCTCCATGAGGAGGCGACGGCTCACCTTGCCGGTGGGCCCGATCGGCAGTGGGTCGGTCATCAGGTGGAAGGCGGCGGGAATGGCCGCCCGGTTGACCTTGGCGGCGCAGTAGCTGCGCAGCTGCAGTCCGGTCACCGCGTCGTCGCTGCGACGCACGAACGCGTGCAGTGCGCGTCCCGAGACGGGGTGCGGCACGGCCACCACGGCCGCCTCGGCGACACCGCCGTGGCCCTGGAGGACCCGTTCGACCTCCTCCAGGTTGATCCGCACACCGCGCACCTTGACCTGCGAGTCGGTGCGGCCCACCAGGGCCAGTTCACCGCCGGCGGAGCGGGTGACCACGTCGCCGGTGCGGTACCAGACGCGGTCACCGCGCACGACGAACCGGTCCTTCGCCCCGGCCTCGCCGAGGTACCCGGCGGTCTGGAACGGCGTCGAGACCAGCAGTTCGCCGCTGCCGGCGCCCCGCAGCACCGCGCCGTCGGCCACCACGTCCACCAGCACGCCCGGCAGCGGACTGCCCAGGGGCAGCACCTCCCGGTCGGCCGCCTCGGCGGCGGAGAAGGTGTGGATCATGCTGTCGTTGGTCTCGGTGCAGCCGTACACGTTGTGCAACCGCGCCGCCGGGAAGAGCCGGGCGAGTCCGGCCCGCACCGACCGCGGCACGTGATCACCCGTCAGCAGCAGCTCGCGCACGCCCGGGAACTCGGAGGCGGTGCCCGCCTCGGTCAGCAGCCGGAAGAACATCGGCACCGCCTGCACGACGTGCGGCCGGGTGCTCGCCAGCAGCCCGAGCAGGTACGTGGTGTCGACGGACCGGTCGTGGTCCACCGGTACGACACAGCCGCCGTGCCGCAGGGTCCCCCAGATGTCCAGGAGGGTGAGGTCGAAGTTGAGCGGGGCGAAGTTCAGGACCCGGGTGCCGGTGCCGAGCGCGAACGCGCTGCCCGCCCAGGAGGTGAAGGCGTCGACGCCGGCCCCGCCCAGCGGAACGAGTTTGGGGACGCCGGTGGAACCGGACGTCGTCAGCAGCAGGCTGGTGTCCTGCGGCAGCACCGGCCCGCCCTGCGCGTCGCCGCCCACCGGACGGTGCGTCAGGCACTCCTCGGCGACGCCCAGTACGGCCTGACAGCCGCTGCGTGCGACCAGCTCGGCCAGAAGGTCCCGGCCGAGTTCCGTGGAGGCCAGCAGCAGCGGCCGTCCGGCCCGCATGCAGGCCAGGACCGTGGCGATCGCCACGGTCGACTTCGACGCCTGGAGCGCGAGCGGGCGGCGGATGTCGGGATACCGGCCGGCCAGTTCGGCACCGATCCGCTCCGCCGCCCCGACCAGTTCGGCATACGTGACGACCTCGTCCCGCGCGCCGCCGAACAGCAGCGCCGGATCGTCCGGGCTTTGCCTCGCACGCACTGCGACGTCCGCCGCCACCGATCTGGACATGACTCCCCATTGATCGAAAATCGATGGACCCGAGCATTCGAGTCCTCCGACCGGATATACCGTCACGAACATTCTGGGGGTATCGCCCCGCCGATTTCTTCGGACTAGCGGCCTGGTTTTGTACCCGTTCTTTGGACCTGTATCAGAACCGGATTTCACAGACACGGCAAATAAACTGTGACGGGCATCTCGCACGCATTACCGCCGGCCTTCACCGGAAACAAGAAAACTCATCGGGACGGCACGGACCGTGAATTCACCCCGGCCCGGACCGCCCTCGACGAGCATCCGCCACCCCAGCGGTACGCCACCCGCATTCCAGAAAACCCCGCACCCATTCCCGCGACAGCGCGGAACCCAGTGCCACGGCACGGGAAACCCCCGCCCTACGGGCCCGCCAGAACACCCCGGTCCCACGCACGGACGATGGCCTGCGCACGACTGCGCACACCGAGCTTGCGCAGCAGGTTGGACACATGGAACTTCACGGTCTTCTCGCTCAGCACCAGCGCCTGGGCGACCTCGCTGTTGGACATGCCCGCCGCGATCAGATCGAAGATCTCCCGCTCCCGCGACGTCAGCGTCGACACCTGAGGCACCACCACCTGCGCCGGCCCACGCCGGACCAGGAGGTCCACCAGCCGGCGCGTCAGCGGCGGCGGCAGCACGGCGTACCCGTCCGAGACCGCGCGGATCGCGGTGGCGATCTCGCTCAGCGCCGCGTCGTGCAGCACGAACCCGTCCGCCCCGGCCCGCAGATACTCCAGCGCCGTCTCCTCCACGCACCTGTCCACGAGCACCACCGCCGCCACCCCGGCACCGGCCCGCTCGGCGACCGCACGCAGGATGTCACCGGTCTCCCAGCCCGGATCGGAGTCGTCGATCAGCACGACCCGCGGCTCCTGCTCGTCCAGCAGACGCAGCAGCTGCGGCCGGGAATCGGCCACCCCGACCGCCTCCAGCTCCGCCTCCGCGGCCAGCAGGGCCCGCAGCGCCGTGACGAGCAGCGGCCGGCGCGCCAGAACGGCGATCCGGATCGGTCGGGTACGGGGATCGGTGGCGGCCATCTGCGACATCAACCTCCAAACTTCCTGGATGAGGCACCGGGACCACAGGCGCCCCGGCTCGTGAACGCGCCGGTCCCGATGCGCACCCGGCCGTGCGCGCCGCGCACCGGATCCGTCCCACCGCGACCGCCGGCGCCCCGGCCCGCCGCGTACGCACGGGGACCTCACCCCGCACGGCGGCACCGCGGCGCGCCCGCACGGTCAGGGAACGCGCCCCGCCTCACCCGCGGGCTCCGCCTTCACGGCACCCACGGCCACCGCGGCCGGACCGAACTGCGGCTCGGGACCGGTGACGACCGGACGCCGCCCCAGCCGCGACAGCTGGTTCTCGCCGAGCAGGATGCTCACCACGATCACCGCACCGCCCACCGGCACGTTCCAGCTGAACCTCTCCCCGAGGAAGACGGCGCTGACCACCAGACTGATGAACGGCACGAGATAGTTGACCGCGGAGGCACCGGTCGCACCGATGTCCGCGATCAGCCGGTTGTAGAGCACATAGGCGAGCCCCGTGCCGAACACCCCCAGCAGCACGATGCTCAGGGAGACCGACCAGGTGAACGACGGGGTGCGCCAGCCCAGGAACGGCATGAGCGCCGCCTGGATGACCAGCGCCACCAGAACCTGCGCACTGGCCGACGACATCGGGGAAATACCGCGGTCGGACAGGAACTTGCGGACGAACACCGCATGCCCCGCGTAGATCACGGCGACCGCCAGACACGCCAGCTCGCCGCCCGCGGTGCCCGTCGCACCGTTCCAGGGCGCGATGGCCAGCACGATGCCCGCGAAGCCGAGCGTCAGCCCCGCACCGCGGCGCGCCGTCGCCCGCTCACTGCGCAGCTGCACCGTGGCCAGCCCCAGCGTCAGCAGCGGAGTCGCGCCGGTCAGCACACCGGCCATGGCGGCACTGGTGTGCTGCTCGCCCCAGGCGAGGAGAAGGAACGGCGCGACCATGCCCAGCACGGTCGTGACGGTGATGTGCACCCACACGAAGCCGAAACGCGGCAGCCCCGCGCCCGTCACCGCACCGATGCCGAGCAGGACCACCGCCCCCAGGACCAGCCGGGCCAGCACCAGCTGACCCGGGTTCAGCCCCTCGCCGGAGACCTTGATCAGGGGATAACTGGAGCCCCAGATGACCCCCAGGACCACGAACTGCACGGCGCTGACACGTTTCACGGGATCGTCCCGTCCCTTCTCCTGCACTCCTGTGCTCCTGCTTGCGGGCGGCCCGGACTGCGTCAGGCGTTCACCAGCTTGGGAATGCTCTCCATCCCGTGCTCGAGGGCGCCGGGGTCGATGCTGTCGTCGGCGAGACTGCCGGACAGATAACGGTCGTAGGCACTCAGGTCGAAGTTCCCGTGCCCGGACAGGCCGAACAGGATGGTCTTGCCCACGCCCTCCTCACGGCACCGGATCGCCTCGTTGACCGCGCCGCGGATCGCGTGCGTCGACTCGGGAGCGGGCACGATGCCCTCGGTACGCGCGAACAGCACACCGGCCTCGAAGCAGTCACGCTGACGCAGCGCCACCGCCTCCATCAGGCCCTCCTCCACGACCCGGCTGACCAGCGGAGCGATGTTGTGCGCCCGCAGCCCGCCCGCGTGCACCGACGGGGGCACGAACTGGTGGCCCAGCGTGTGCGTGCGGGTCAGCGAGGTCAGCCCGGCGGTGTCGGAGTAGTCGTAGGCGATCCGCCCCTGCGTGAGCGAGGGACACGCGGCAGGCTCGGCCGCGATGAACCGGATCTTGGGCCCGCCGTGCAACTGCGCCCGCAGGAACGGGAACGACAGCCCCGCCAGGTTGCTGCCGCCGCCCGCGCAGCCGACCACGATGTCCGGGTAGTCCCCGGCCATCTCCATCTGCAGGATCGCCTCCTGCCCGATCACCGTCTGGTGCGCGCACACGTGATTGAGCGCGCTGCCGCGGGTGTAGCCCCAGCGCGGGTCGGAGAAGGCGACCTGCAGCGCCTCGGACTTGGCGATGCCCAGGCTGCCCGGGTGGTCCGGATTCTCCTTCAGCACCGCACGCCCGGCCTCGGTCTCCATGCTCGGGCTCGGCGTGCAGCTCGCCCCGAAGGTCTCCATCAGCGCCCGCCGGTAGGGCTTCTGCTGGAAGCTCACGTTCACCATGAAGACCTTGGCCTCCATGCCGAACAGGGACGCGGCGAACGCGACCGCGCTGCCCCACTGGCCCGCACCGGTCTCCGCGATCAGACCGGTACGGCCCGCGCGCTTGTTGTAGTAGGCCTGCGGGATCGCGGAGTTCGGCTTGAAGCTGCCGGTCGGCGCCACACCCTCGTACTTGAAGTAGATCCGCGCCGGCGTGTCCAGAACCTTCTCCAGACCACGGGCACGCAGCAGCGGCGCCGGCCGCCACCGGGCGTAGAACTGCCGCACCTCTCCGGGGATCTCGAACTCGGCTTCCCTGCCGAGCTCCTGGTCGACCAGCGCCTCCGGCATCGTGCGGGTCATCTCGTCACGTGTGACCGGCTTACCGGTCGCCGGGCTCAACACCGGCGCCACATAGTCGAGGTCGGCGGCGATGTTGTACCAGGTCTCGGGAAGGTCCCGGGCGCTGAGCTCGAACCGTACCGGATCTATCATGGCTGCCTCTCTGCGCGTTGAAATCGTCACTCCGGCCACGCGACCGCCGGGCTCTTGTGTCACCACACCTGCGGGCCGCCTCCGGACAATGAATTCTGGCCGCCGCGGCCACCGGCCGGATACCTCGGCAGGCAGGTGGTAGGGAAATCAATGGAACGTCACGAGAGAGCCCTACGAAGCTCAGCAGGCCTTTTCCTCCCGGCCGGCCATGTGGTACAAGCATCTCCCCACCCGCTTGGCCACCCGCATTCGAGGGTATTTTGGAGAAGGGCGACACGAACCCTCCCACCCACCCCCGTATTTACCTTCCAAACCCTCCCGCCGGAAGCACGCGCGACAAAGTCTGGGAATTCCACCAGTCCCCCCGCGGCCGATCCATGGCATCTGCACACGCGTGCGAACCTGAGCCCCCGGGGGCCCGGCCGCCGCGGCACCCCGACGCCGCACCGCCCGCTCGCCGCACCCACGCGGCCGGTTCATCGGATCACCAGGATCAGGGGATGGCACACATGATTCGTCCAGTCACCGCCGAGGACGTCACGCTGCTCCACACGATGGTGCACGGGATGGCCGAGAACGAGGAGGCGACCCGGCAGATCAGCACCGACGAGGACGAACTGCGCCGCGCCCTGTTCGGCCCGGACCCGGTGGCCTGGGCCCACTTCGCCGTCGACGACAAGACCGACGAGATCGTCGGCTACACCCTGTGGGCCCTCGTCTACAGCACCTGGCGCGGCACCGCCATCCACATCGACGACATCTACGTCCGCGAGGACGCGGTCGGACGCGGCTTCGACACGGCCCTGCTGAGCACCCTCGCCGGCCTGTGCGCCACGCGCGGCTACCGCCACATGCAGTGGTGGGGCAGGGTCACCAACGAGCCGACCGCCGCCTTCTACCGGTCGCTCGGCGCGGAGATCCCCTCGGTCCAGGGCAAGGAACTGACCGTCTTCCGCCTCTCCGGCGAGCCGCTGGCCGACCTCGGCCGCCAGGCCTGACCCGCCCCGCACCACCACCGCGCCGCGCGCCGTCCGAACGGGAAGCGATCCGTAAGTGAATTATTAGATGTGCCCCTCCCGGCTGTCGCGCGGTGCGCCGGACCCGTGAGGCTGACGGCATGAGTACACCACTGAGCGTCAGCGGCGCCGCCGCGAGGTGCACCGGCCGGCCGGGCGGACCGCGCGGCAGGGACAAGGCCGAACCCGTCCGGGCACCGGGTCTCTGACTCGGCGTCAGCGGCCCTCGCCACCGGGATGTCCTCCCGCGCACGCGCTGCCTCCCGCCCGTCGGCACCGGGCGGCCACCGGATTCCCGGATGTACCGACACCGGGCACCGGGCGGCCCGCGTGCGCCCGGACCACG
>NZ_JBEXHZ010000094.1:0-9709 GCF_040608315.1 Streptomyces sp. NPDC005195 | reverse complement strand
ACAAGATCACGCACGACGCGGACAACTACGGCACCCCGAACAAGCTGACCCGCGAGGATCTGCTCGACCTGATCCGCGACGCCGGCTTCCGCCCCATGGAGCGCAACACCCGCTACGAGATCATCCGCGAGTACGACGGCCCGGACCCGGCGCGCCGGGAGGCCCCGCAGCCGATGCGCGTCTGACGTACCGGCGCGCGCCGGCCGCTGTTCAGCGAAGCGACCTCTGCGGTTGAGGGAGCTCTGACCTCGATGTTCTAGCCTGGGTGACCGTGCCACTGACGTTCACCCTCTTCACCGAGACCACGAAGCCGGCCCCGGCCCTGCCCGACCAGTTGCTCACGCTCTGGACGGACGTCACCAACGCGGGCGGCGCGGTCGGATTCGTGCCGCCGGTGACCCCGGCCGACATACGGCCCCGCGCCGAGGCCCATCTCGGCGCCGTGGCCGAGGGCCGCACCCGGCTCCTCGCGGCCTTCACCGCCGACGGCCGGCTCGCCGCCACCGCCTTCCTCTCCTTCAACGACCACCCCCTGATGCGCCACTGGGCGTGGCTCTACACCGTCATGGTCGACCCCGCGCTCCAGGGCCGCGGCTACGGCGCCGAGCTGCTCCAGGAGGCCGAGCGGCAGGCCCGCGGCCTCGGCCTCGACGCGCTCCGGCTCACCTGCCGGGGCGGCGAGGGACTGGAGCGCTTCTACGCCTCCTGCGGCTACAAGGAGGTCGGCCGGGTGCCCGAGGCGATACGCGTCGCACCGGGCGACGACCGGGACGACATCATCATGCTGCTGCCTCTGCCGCGCGGCGAGTGAGCCCCCGCCGAGTGATCCGCGCTCCCGGCGTGCTTCACTGGACGGTGCCCTTTGGGAACGTTCGAAACGGTTCGGAACGGAAGAGTGGATTGACATGGGCCGCTACACGCTGATGCGCCTCGGTATCTTCGCAGGCTGCCTCGTGGTCGTCTGGGGCCTCGTCTATTCGGGCATCGCGCCGCGCGGTCTGGGCGACTCCAACTACATGTGGGTCGTCCTGCTCGCCCTGGTGATCTCCGCGCCGATCAGTTTCGTCGTGCTGCGCAAGGAGCGTGACCGTGCCTCCGCCCAGGTCGTCGCGCGCGTGGACCGCGCCCGGGCCAACCTGGAGCAGAACCGCACCCAGGAGGACCACGCGGACGACGCCGCACGCGGCGCGCAGAGCCGGCCCTCCTGACACCCCCGCACCGTCGGCCGCGCGGCCATGGGCCCCGGCTTCCTCGGTGCCGCCCCGGCGGCGGCCGATCGTACGCTTGCCCGTATGGGTGCTGTGAAGAACAAGCGGATGCCGCGTGCGGTGCGTGAGCAGCAGATGCTGGACGCCGCTGTGCGGACCTTCGGGCAGCGGGGATACCGGTCCGCGTCGATGGACGAGATCGCCGATCTGGCAGGCGTGTCCAAGCCGTTGGTGTACCTGTACCTGAACTCGAAGGAAGACCTGTTCACCGCCTGCATCCGGCGTGAGGCCGTGGCACTGACCGCGGCGGTGCGCGCGGGTGTCGGGCCGGGCCTGGCCGCCGACCGACAACTGTGGGAAGGCCTGCGGGCGTTCTTCACCCATACGGCGCAGAACCCCGACGGCTGGTCGGTGCTGCACCGTCAGGCGCGCACGCACGGCGAGCCGTTCGCGGCCGAGGTCGCCGCGATGCGCGAGGAACTCGTCGCGTTCGTCACCCAGTTGATCGTGGTCGCCGCGCGCGAGGCGCATCGCGATCCGTCGTTGCCCGAACGCGAGGTCGCCGGTCTCGCCGAGGCCCTCGTGGGTGCCGCGGAGTCCCTGGCGGCCTGGGCCAACGCCACGCAGGGTGTCTCGGCGAAGCAGGCCGCGGCGACTCTGATGAACTTCGCCTGGGCGGGCCTGGGCGACCTCATGGACAACCACCCCTGGTCGCCGCCGCTCGACGGCCAGGCGTGAGCCCGGCCCGGCGTGGACCACGTCCTGCGTCCTAGACCCGGTCGGGGTCACCGGGGTGCACCTCCCCGGTGAGGTGCCGGCGGACCGGGTCGCCGCTCGGGGCACGGAGTTCGAAGGCGGGGCCGTCGGCGGCGTAGGTGACGGTGCCCGGCAGGAGGACCGGGGCCTTGAAGCCCGCGCGTACGTACACCGGTCCCTGCGGTCCCTGTTCCGCGAGGCAGCGGGCGACGGTCCACATACCGTGCGCGACGGCCCGGGGGAAGCCGAAGAGGCGGGCGGTGAGCGGGTGCAGATGGATGGGGTTGCGGTCCCCCGACACGGCGCCGTAGCGGCGCCCGACGTCGCCGCCGAGACGCCATTCGGCGCGGGCGGGCAGCGGGTCCCTCGCCGAGCCCGCGTTCCCCGGCGGTGCCGGTTCCGGGGCTGTCGAGGGCGAGCCCCCGGTCGTCCGGTGCCGTGCCAGATACGTACTTCTCGACGTCCACACGAGTTCGCCGCCCGCTCTCGCCTCGGTCACGACGCGGGCCTCGGTCCCGCGGCGGTGCGGTGCCAGTCCCTCGGCGTACACGGTGAGTTCGTACGTCTCGTTGGCGGCCGGCGCCCGCCGCTGCCTGATCTCGATCGACGTGTGCACCAGCCCGAGCAGCGGCAGCGGGAAGGGACGGCTCGCCATGACCCGCACGGCGAGCGGAAAGCCGAGGACGTGCGGGTACGTGATCGGGAGCGCCTCCGAACCCGTGGCGAAGCCGCAGATGCGTTCGTAGGCGGTCAGGTGGGCGAGGTCGACGCGCAGGTTCCGGAGGACGAGGCGGGCGGGGGGAACGGGTGCGTCCGGGCGGGGGCGCTTGAAGGGGGAGAGGAGGGTGCCGCGGACGAGATGGGGGGTCATGGAGGGCATGTGGCGGTCGGCCATGGTCCAACTCCCAGCGGGACGTAGATTTACTCCAGAGTAAGTTACCCAGGGTAAGGCTATGTCACGGATCAGTGGATCGGGCCGGCGCTGGGCTCATGCGTTCCAGCCCTTCCGGCGCTCGAGGGCGAGCTCCTCGGGCGAACGGGGGTTCAGGTGGCGCGGCCCGTGGTGGGGTGCGGGGCGGCATCCATGTGAGGGGGGCGGGAGGGGCGGCGCGAGCGAAGAAAAGAGCTACCTCGGGTAACTCGCACCTCGCCCGCCCCAAACACCCACAAACCCCACACCCCGGGCCCGTACGATCCCGCTCACCCCTGCCTCGCATGAACCCCCCACCCTCCAGGCCCGTATGAGGCTTCGGCCCCTCGGGCCGACCTGGTCCCGGCAGACGAAGGAGTCGCCCCGTGCCCAGCCCGTACCACTCCCCGCCCTCCCTCGTGGAGCCCGAGATCAGGCGGTTGGACGGTGTCGTGCGCGAGGTGTCCGTGCCGCCCCTGGTCGCCCGGGTGACCCACGGCTCACTCGCCGACATCCCGTTCGACAACGCCACCGAGGCCCCCGGGGAACCGGTCCTCAGCCGCAAGGACCCCGACGGCGGCTGGCAGGACGTGACGGCGGCCGAGTTCGCCGCCCAGGTACTGGCGGTCGCGAAGGGACTGATCGCCGAGGGCCTGGCACCCGGTGACCGCATCGCGATCATGGCTCGGACGACGTACGAGTGGACGCTGCTGGACTTCGCCGCCTGGGCCGCCGGACTCGTCACCGTGCCCGTCTACCCCACCTCCTCCCTCTTCCAGGTCCGCTGGATCCTCCAGGACTCGGGAGCCGTCGCGCTCGCCACGGAGACCGTGGCCCAGGCGTCCGCGCTCGGCCCGGAGCGCGACCGGATCCCCGACCTGCGGCACATGTGGGTCTTCGAGAAGGGGCACGTGGAGAGGCTGGCCGAGCGCGGCCGGGACATTCCGGACCAGGAAGTCGCCGTACGCCGGGGCGTGCTGGGCCCCGACACGCTCGCCACGCTCATCTACACCTCGGGCACGACCGGCCGCCCCAAGGGCTGCGCGCTCACCCACGGCAACTTCTTCGCCGAGATCGACAACGCGGTCGAGCTGCTCTACCCGATCTTCAGGACCAAGACCTCGGACGCCGCGTCCATGCTCCTGTTCCTGCCCCTCTCGCACGTCTTCGGACGGATGGTCGCGGTGGCCTGCCTGCGCGCCCGGGTACGGCTCGGACATGCGCCGAGCCTGCGCACCGAGGACCTGCTCGCCGACCTGGCGAGCTTCCGGCCCACGTTCCTGCTGGCCATCCCGTACGTGCTGGAGAAGGTGTTCAACACCGGCCGGGCGACGGCCGAGAAGATGGGCCGCGGCGCGTCCTTCGACCGGGCGGCGCGCATCGCGTGCGGCTACGGCGAGGCGGTCGAGGCCCGGCAGCACGGCACCGGGCCCGGTCCCTCCCGCCCCCTGCGAGCGGCCCGCGCCCTCTACGATCCGCTGGTCTACCGGCGTATCCGCAACGCGCTCGGCGGCAGGGTCCGTTACGCGATCTGCGGCGGCTCCCCGCTCGGCCGCCGCCTCGCCGCGTTCTACGCGGGCGCCGGTATCGAGATCTACGAGGGCTACGGCCTGACGGAGGCCACCGCGGCCGCCACGGTCACGCCCCCGCTCAAACCCCGGCTGGGAACGGTGGGCTGGCCGCTGCCGGGCACGCGGGTACGGATCGCGGGCGACGGTGAGGTCCTGCTGAGCGGCGAACAGATCTTCCGGGGCTACTGGGATCCGCACGCGGGCGGAGTGGTCGACGCGGCTCCCGACGGCTGGTTCGCCACCGGCGACATCGGCGAACTGGACGACGGGGGCTACCTGTCCATCACCGGCCGCAAGAAGGAGATCCTGATCACCGCGGGCGGCAAGAGCGTGGCCCCCGCGCCCCTGGAGAACTGGCTCCGCTCGCACCCCCTGATCTCCCAGTGCATCGTCCTCGGCGACCGTCGGCCCTATGTCAGCGCCCTCGTCACCCTCGACCTCGACGGCATCACCCACTGGCGCCAGATGATCGGCAAGCACCCCGTGCCACCGGAGCTGCTGGTCGACGATCCCGAACTGAACGTCATCATCCAGCGCGCGATCGACGAGGCCAACAAGCTCGTCTCCCGCCCCGAGTCCATCCGCCGCTTCGCCGTCCTTCCGGTGGACTTCACGGAGGAGGCCGGCCATGTGACCCCCACCCTGAAGCTCAAGAGGGCCGCGATCGAACGTGACTTCGGCAAGGAGATCGAGAGCCTGTACCTGAAGCCGTGAAGCCGTGAAGCCGTGAAGCCGTGAAGCCGTGAAGGGGCGGGCGGGGGCTCCGGCGGAGGTTTCATCGCCGTGGCGGACGGCGGAAAGGCAGGAGCCCCGCGACCGGCTGGCGCGGGGCTCCTTGGGTACTGCTATCCGTTCCGGATCAAAGCATGGGGCTCATGGAGCCGAAGGCTTAGAGCGGAGTGACGTTCTCCGCCTGCGGGCCCTTCGGACCCTGCGTGACGTCGAAGGAAACCGCCTGGTTCTCTTCGAGAGAGCGGAATCCGCTCGCGTTGATCGCGGAGTAGTGGACGAAGACGTCCGGGCCGCCGCCTTCCTGGGCGATGAAACCAAAGCCCTTTTCGGCGTTGAACCACTTCACGGTTCCGGTAGCCATAAGCCCTCCTTGGGCCCAAAGGGTTGCCCTGCTCCAGAACCTGCGATTGTGTAAACAACTGCATATGTCTGAAAACGACGAGAGCCCGCGGTCACATGCTCCGCAGGCTCTGTACTGCAAGGGAAACCAAACTGCAACTTGCGGCGAGCCTAGCACGCAGGCAGCCGAAAGCAATAGGGGGAAAGATCACGTCACCCGGATGTCTGACCCGTCCGGTGTGCGCGTTGACGTCGGGGTGTCGCGGCCCGTCGGGGCGAGGGCGGACACAGGGGTCGGGGCGGTCGGCGAAGCCTCGCGGGGACCCTGAGGACTGCACCGTACCGCATGGGGTCTAGCCTCGCGATGTGGACAATTCTCGCACCCGGCCGCGCGTCGGCCACATCCAGTTCCTGAACTGCCTGCCCCTCTACTGGGGGCTCGCGAGAACGGGCACGCTCCTCGACTTCGAGCTCACCAAGGACACCCCGGAGAAGCTCAGCGAGAAGCTGGTGCAGGGCGATCTCGACATCGGGCCCATCACGCTCGTCGAGTTCCTCAAGCACGCCGACGAGTTGGTGGCCTTCCCCGACATCGCGGTCGGCTGCGACGGTCCGGTGATGTCCTGCGTGATCGTTTCCCAGGTCCCGCTGGACCGGCTGGACGGCGCCAGGGTCGCCCTCGGCTCGACCTCTCGTACATCCGTGCGCCTGGCACAGCTGTTGCTGGCCGAGAGCGTGGGGGTCCAGCCGTCCTACTACACCTGCCCGCCCGACCTCAGCCTGATGATGCAGGAGGCGGACGCCGCCGTACTCATCGGTGACGCGGCACTGCGGGCCAATCTGCTCGACGGGCCGAAGTTCGGTCTTGAGGTGCACGACCTCGGCACCCTGTGGAAGGAGTGGACGGGGCTGCCGTTCGTCTTCGCCGTGTGGGCCGCCCGCCGCGACTACCTGGAGCGCGAGCCGCTCGTCACCCGCAAGGTGCACGAGGCCTTCCTCTCCTCCCGCGACCTCTCCCTCGACGAGGTCTCCAAGGTCGCCGAGCAGGCCGCCCGCTGGGAGGCCTTCGACGAGCAGGTCCTGGAGCGGTACTTCACCACGCTCGACTTCCGCTTCGGCGCCCCGCAGCTGGCGGCCGTGCGGGAGTTCGCCCGGCGGGTCGGCTCGACCACCGGGTTCCCGGCGGACGTACGGGTGGAACTGCTGAAGCCCTGAGGCCCCGAAGCCCTGAGGCCCCGGGCGCTCGGAGGCGTACGGAACTACCCTGCTGGGCAGTGCGTCCAGTGCGTACGGGGGAGGGATGAGCTGTGAGTGTCATGCAGCCGCTCGGAGTCGACGAACCCACGGTCGTGGGGCCCTACCGGCTGCTCGGCCGGCTGGGCTCCGGCGGCATGGGGCGCGTGTACCTGGGCCGCAGCGCGGGCGGGCGTACGGTCGCGGTCAAGATCGTGCACCCGCACTTCGCGCTGGACGAGGAGTTCCGCGCCCGGTTCCGTCGCGAGGTCGAGGCCGCGCGACGGGTGGGCGGCGCGTGGACGGCCCCGGTCCTGGACGCGGACCCGGAGGCACCCGTGCCCTGGGTGGCGACGGGATACGCGGCCGGTCCCTCGCTCGCGGGCGCCGTCGCGGACACCGGCCCCCTGCCCGTGGCGTCCGTACGGGTGCTGGGCGCGGGCCTCGCCGAGGCGCTCGGCGCGGTCCACGTGCTCGGTCTCGTCCACCGCGACGTCAAGCCCTCCAACGTCCTGCTGACCCTCGACGGGCCCCTCCTCATCGACTTCGGCATCGCCCGCGCGACCGACGGCACGGCCTCCCTCACCTCGACGGGCGTCTCCGTCGGCTCTCCCGGCTACATGTCGCCGGAGCAGATCCTCGGCAAGGCGGTCACGGGGGCGGCCGACGTCTTCTCGCTCGGCGCGGTGCTGGTGTACGCGGCGACGGGGGAGTCCCCCTTCCCCGGTGACTCCTCGGCCGCGCTCCTCTACAAGGTGGTGCACGAGGAACCCCGGCTCGGCTCCCTGGAGGGCGAGCTGCGGGACCTGGCGGCGGCCTGTCTGGCGAAGAACCCGGACGGTCGGCCGGCCCCCGCCGAGGTGGCCGCGCGGCTGGTCCCCGGCGGGGCGGCCCGTTCGGTGACGGCGGGATGGCTGCCGGGGCCGCTGGTCGAGCAGGTCAGCCGCGGCGCCGTGCAGTTGCTGAACCTGGAGGCGACGGAGGCCGCGCCGTCGGGACCGGTGGGGTTCGACAGCAGTCCGGGGGGCACGGATCCCGGCGCCGGGACGCCGGAGGCCGGGACGCCGGGCGCCGGGACGCGTGCGACCGGCGGAGTCTTCGGGCCGCCGCCCGCGATGCCCCCGTACCCCACCCACCCCACGTACGTACCCGACCAGCGCGAGCCCCGGGACGCGGCCGAGGTCCGGGCCGACCACTCCGCCGGTCCCGGCCAGGACCCCGGAAGGCTCTCCGTCAGCCTGGCCGCGACCTCCGCCTCCGGCACGAACGGCCGCGGACGCAGGGTCAGTTGCACGGTCGCCCTCGCGGTCGCCGGAGCACTCGCGGCGGTGACGGTGGGCTCGGCGTTCCTCTTCGACCTGCTGCCGGGCGGCGATCACTCCTCGGACTCCGGCGGTGACTCGGCGGCCAGCCGTCCGGCGGCGTCGCCGGACCCGTCCGGCCGGGCGGACACGGAGCTGGGTTCGGTGCCCGCGAAGTACCTCGGCACCTGGGAGGGCGCCGCCTACGCGCTGGACGGGAGCCTGCCCGCGGGCACGTTCCGCGTCACCCTGCACCGGGCCGCCGTGGGCAAGGAACTGGGCACGTTCCGGTCGACCGACCTGATCGGCGGCGTCTGCGACGACGTACTCGTCCTCAAGAAGGTCACGGACCAGCGGCTCACCGCGACGAGCATCGCCAGGAAGTCCAACCCCGGCACCTGCACGACGGGCAGCCACGAGGTGCGGCTGACACCCGCCAAGGGCGACCTCAAGTACGAGACCGACAACCCGGACGCGGGCGATCCGGTCGCGCGGATGTCGAAACCGCCCAACTGACCGACCGCACAAGGGCCATGGCCCGGGGAGAGGCGACGGCCCGGGGAAGGCGCGCCCTGCCCGGACCGCGCCCGGCTGCGTAGGGTGTCCGCGTGGATCCCGTTCTCTGGCTGACCGCCGTCGCCGCCGCCTGGGGCGCCGCGGTGGGTGTGCTCGTGCCACGGGCCGCCCACCGCTTCTCCGTCGAGCCGGACGAGGCGTGGCGGGACCGGTGTCCCGGCGGCCACGCCCTCACCGGGGTCGCGGGCGGCTGGCTCGGACCCGCCCGCTGCGCCGAGTGCGCCGGCCGCACGGTGCCGGCGCCGTCCGGCGCGGCGGGGCGCCCGGCCCGGCTCGCAGCCGCGGCGTCGTACGGACCGCGCACCCCCCTCGTGTCCCTCACCACCGCGCTGGTCTGTGCCGGTCTCGCCCTCGCCACCGGTGTCCGCCCCGAGCTGGGCGCCTGGCTGCTGCTCGCGCCGCTCGGTGTGCTGCTCGCGGTCGTGGACTTCCGGGTGCAGCGGCTGCCGGACGTGCTCACCCTGCCGCTCGCAGGCCTCGCGCTCGCGCTGCTGGGCGCCGCCGCCGTCCTGCCGGAGCACGCCGGGAACTGGCCGACCGCGCTGTTCGGGGCACTCGCGCTGGGCTGCGCCTACTTCCTCCTCTTCCTCGTCAGTCCGAACGGCATGGGGTTCGGGGACGTGAAGCTCGCGCTGGGACTCGGGGCGGTGCTCGGCTGGTACGGATGGGGGACCGTCGTCCTCGGGACGTTCGCCGGATTCCTGTTCGGGGGGCTGTACGGACTGGGCCTCGTCCTCGCGCGCCGCGCGGGGCGCAGGACATCGATCCCGTTCGGACCGTTCCTGATCGCGGGGGCGTACCTCGGGCTCCTGATGGGGGCGTACGCGGCCTGACGTCGGGCTCCTGGTGGGGCTGGCGTAGGCTGGCCAGGTCCGTCCACACCCTTATGAAAGGGACGCTCCCGGTGACCGAGAAGGCCGACCTTCAGTCCGTCCTCGACCGTGCCGCCGAGGGCGGGCGCATCACCCCGGAAGAGGCGCTCGACCTCTACCGTGACGCTCCGCTGCACGCGCTGGGCGCCGCCGCCGACGCCGTGCGCCGCCGCAGGTACGCCGGCACCGAGCACATCGCGACGTACATCAT
>NZ_JBEXHZ010000093.1:0-9890 GCF_040608315.1 Streptomyces sp. NPDC005195 | reverse complement strand
GTGTGCGGCCCGCGGGGGCCGGGCACCCGGGTTCCCCCACCGGCCCCGCCCGGAGCCGGGGCCCCGGCTCCGGGCGGCACGGGCCGGGTGTGTCAGCCGGCCGGGTGGGTCCTGACTCCGTCGGCCTCGAAGTCGTAGACGGTCCGGTTGACGCGCAGGCCGTCGACGGCACCGATCCACATGTGGTCGCGGCCCTTGCCCACCGCCACGGTGTGGATGGTCGGCTTCTCGCCGCCGTCATTGAGCGAGGCCTTCAGCTGCGCGAACGTGCACTCGGCGGCCTGGTCGCAGGCGGTCTCGTTGCCCGTGAGGTACCAGTAGCCGGTCGAGGTGGCGTCGAGGTACGGGCTCCAGCGGCCCGTCACCGGGGCCGCGTCCGGCACCCACACCATCGTGGAGTAGTTGTCGCCCGGATGCGCGCTCACGTTCGGGTCGATCTCGAACCTGATGTTCGGCATGTTCTCCGTGCCTCCCGCGCCGACGTTCTCGCCGGTCTGGAAGACATGGAAGCCGACCTTGGTCAGGTCCAGCACCGGATCGCCGAAGAAGTCGACCTCGTTGCCGAAGTCGACCTTCTCGCTCTGGTCCGCCACCTCGATTCCCAGGCTTCCCTTTCCGTAGGGCGGCCTGGCGGAGGCTCCCTGGACGCCGAACGAGCCGTACGGGCCGTCGCGCAGCGCGGCGACGGGCGAGCCGATCGTGTTGCGGGTGATCACACCCCAGTGTTCCGAGTGGTCCCGGCCCGCGTCCGCGACGGCGGATGCGGGTCCCGGGAGGACCGAGGCGACGATGGCGGCCAGTGCGGCGGCCGCGAGCGTCTTCCCACGGCTCATGCCGAAGCGAGCGTTCACGCTCATTCCTTCCGGACAGCTGAAAGAACGGACAGGCGCCGCGCACCCGTGTCCGGTGACGCGACGCACGTCACCGTATATGACTCTCAGTAATGGACATGGCCGGCGACATGCGGCCCATATCCACCCGTTCGGTCATCGGCACGGAGAAGGCCGCGACCGTGTGTCACTTTCCGTGCCGGAGGAGGGGGCGGGACGGTCCCGCGGGCCGGGGGACGGCGGCGTCACCTTCTAGCCGAGTCTGCGGTCGAGGTTGAAGGCCGCGCTGATCAGGGCGAGGTGGGTGAACGCCTGGGGGAAGTTCCCCTGCTGTTCGCCCGTGTGGCCGATCTCCTCCGCGTACAGGCCGAGGTGGTTGGCGTAGGTGAGCATCTTCTCGAACGCGAGCCGGGCCTCGTCCAGCCGGCCCGCGCGGGTGAGCGCCTCGACGTACCAGAACGAGCAGATCGAGAACGTGCCCTCCTCGCCCTGGAGGCCGTCGGGGCTGGCCTGCGGGTCGTAGCGGTAGACCAGGGAGTCGGACACCAGGTCCTCGCCCAGCGCGTCCAGGGTGGCGAGCCATTTCGGGTCGGTCGGGGAGATGAACTTCGCCAGCGGCATCATCAGCAGCGACGCGTCGAGGATGGAGCTGTTCTCGTACTGGACGAAGGCACGGCGTTCGGCGGACCAGCCGTGGCTCATGATCCGCCGGTAGATCGTGTCCCGTACCTTGCCCCAGCGCACCATGTCGGAGGGCAGGCCGCGGTGCTGGGCCAGCCGCATCGCCCGTTCGATCGCGACCCAGCACATCAGCCGCGAGTACAGGAACGGCTTGCGTCCGCCGCGGGTCTCCCACACCCCCTCGTCGGGCTGGTCCCAGTGGTCGCACACCCAGTCGACGAGCTTGCAGATGCTGTCCCAGTGCCCGCTGGAGATGGGCTTGCCCCACTTGTCGTAGAGGTAGAACGAGTCGAGCAGTGCCCCGTAGATGTCCAGTTGCAGCTGGCCGACGGCGGCGTTGCCGACGCGTACGGGTGCCGATCCGCGGTAGCCCTCGAGATGCGGCAGTTCACGCTCCGACAGGTCACGGCGGCCGTCGATGCCGTACATGATCTGCAGGGGTCCCTCGGCCTGGGACGTGCTCACCGATTCGAGCCCGACGTTCTCGGTGAGGAAGCCCATGAAGGCCTCGGCCTCGGCGATGAATCCGAGCCTGAGCAGCGCGTAGACACAGAACGCGGCGTCGCGGACCCACACGTAGCGGTAGTCCCAGTTGCGTTCGCCGCCGATCTGCTCGGGCAGGCTGGTGGTCGGCGCGGCGATGATGGCGCCGGTCGGCGCGTAGGTGAGCAGTTTGAGGGTGAGGGCGGAGCGGTGCACCATCTCCCGCCAGCGCCCGCGGTAGCGCGACTGGGACAGCCAGTGCCGCCAGTAGCGCACGGTCGCGGTGAACTCCCTCTCCGCCTCGGCCACGGCGCAGAACCGCGGTGCCACGTCACCGCCGATCCGGTCGATGGTGAAGACGGCGGACTCGCCCTCGTGGAGTTTGAACAGCGACCACACGTCCGGGCCCGCGACCTCGATGGGCACCGTGGAGGTCAGCGCGAGATGGAGGGAGGCCGACTCGAAGACCGCCTGGCCGTCGTGGGCGTGCACGGTGTGGGGCACGGAACCGTAGTCGAAGCGGGGAGCGACGCGGGCCCGGAAGGGCAGTGTTCCGCGCACGCACACCACGCGGCGGATCAGCCGGTGCCGGTCGGCCTCGCGCGAGTCGTCGACGACCGGCATGAAGTCCTGGATCTCGCCGACCCCGTCCTCCGCGAAGAAGCGGGTGATGAGCACGTTGGTGTCGGGGAAGTAGAACTGCTTCGTGCGGGCGGGGACGTCCGCGGCCAGTTCGAAGGACCCGCCCCGCTCCGCGTCGAGGATCGAGGCGAAGACGCTGGGCGCGTCGAAGCGCGCGCAGCAGTACCAGTCGATGGTGCCGTTCGTGCCGACCAGGGCCGCGCTGCGCAGGTCGCCGATCAGGCCGTGTTCGGCGATCGGCAGGTAGGCGGGTGTGTCGGCGCCGCGGGGGCCGGGGGCACCGGGGCCGGGGCGAGGCCCCTCGGTCGCTCCGGTGTCGGTCGTCGCTTCAGCCACGTCAGCCTCCTCGGGCTGTCGGCCTGGCCACCCCCTGCCACTCCAGGCTAGCGAGTCCTCGGTACCTGGGCTTGGGGAGGCGGCGGGGCCGCCCGGGGCGGGGGCGGGATCAGGTCCGGCCGCGGTGGCGGGCGGGGGGTGCGCAGACCAGGGTCTGGGCGAGGGGGATCCGGGCCAGCTGGACCGCCCCGTACAGGATCAGGCCGGCCCCGGCGATCTCGGGGACCAGCCACCAGCCGGTGCGCACCTCCTCCGCGTACAGGGTGACGCCCAGGACGAGGCTGACCAGGGCGTCGCCGAGGGTGAGGGCGGGCTGGGAGGCGACCAGGGGGCCGGACTGGACGGCGTTCTGCAGCAGGAACAGTGCGCAGACCCCGGCGGCGGCGAAGGCGTAGGTCTGCCAGGCCAGGAAGAAGCCGGTGACACCGCCCGTCTGCCAGGCGTGGGTGGCGTCCTTGATGAGGGCCGCGGTGAGCGCGTAGCCGATGGCCGCGGCGCTGCCGAAGCAGGCCGCGCGGGCGCGTCCGGCGGGGCGGCGCAGCGCGATCCGGACAGCGGCCGCCATGACGCCCACACAGCAGACGATGGCCACCACCCAGCCGCCCGTGGCGGGCTGGTCGGTGCCGGCCGAGGGCGCCGCCGCGGCCAGTGCGACGCCCAGCCCGGCGGCGATGCACACCACGGCCGTCCAGCCGCGCCGGGTCACCCGCCGGCGCAGCACCAGGCCGCCGATCAGCAGGGCGAAGGGGAGTTCCAGGACGAAGATCGGCTGTACGACGGCCAGGGCGCCGTTGACCAGGGCCAGTGCCTGGAAACAGGCCGCCGCCATGACCGCGGCCATGCCGCCGAGCCAGGCAGGCCGGTGCAGCAGGTCGACGAACAGGCGGGCGCGGAAGCCCTCGGACAGGGGGACGTCCTGTGCGGCGCGGCGCTGGAGGACGGTGGCGGTCGCGTTGCTGGCGGCGGCCAGCAGGGCGAAGACGACGGAGACCACCACCATGCCCACCGGCCTGTCCCTCCTCGGTGTGTCCCGGCGTTCGCGTGTCCGCCGGATGCGGCCCGGCGTGGGGGCCGGTCATGCCCATGCTCCCGCGACGGCGCGGTGTCCGCCCCCCGACGGCGCGGCGCGTGACACCGAGGGGGCGGCAGCCCGCAGGGGCACTGGTTCACCGCCGCGCGTGCCGGTGCCGGGGCCGGTGGTGATGCCGGTGATGGTGATGGTGCCGATGGTGCTGGTGCGCGGTCAGCGGGCCGCGGGCTGTGCGGGCAGGTCGAAGACGTGTCCCGGTGAGACGATCTTCGTGACCGCCTCGCCGACGAGCGTGCTGGGCTCGGCGCCGTCGTGGCTGATGTCGGTGTTCAGGAGCACGACCAGGGTGGCCTGGGCCGACGGCAGGTAGACGGTCAGGGACTCGTAGCCCGGCATGGAGCCGTTGTGGCCGATCCAGCCCTGGACGTCGAAGATGCCCAGGCCGTACCCGGCGCCCGGGATCGTGGTGGGAAGCGTGGCCAGCCGCTGCTTCTGGGTGGCGGGGCCGATCAGGGTCGTGCCGTCGGGCAGGACCCCCGTGGCGACCGTGCGGGCCCAGGTGTGCAGGTCGTCCAGGTCCGAGATCATCGCGCCGGCCGTCCAGGCCCAGGAGGGGTTCCAGCCGGCGGTCTCCTCGACCGCGCCGCTCGCGGTCTGGTCGGTGTAGCCCTGGGCGTGCGGGGCCGGGAAGGCCGCGTCGGCCGGGAGGAGCGTGTGGTCCATGCCGGCCGGCGCGAGGACGTTCTCGCGGATGTAGTCCCCGGCCGGCATACCGCCGGCCCTCTCCACGACCAGGCCGAGCAGGATGAGGTTGGTGTTGCTGTAGGAGAACTTCCGCCCCGGCGGGAACTGCGGGGGGTGTCCGAAGGCGTAGCCGAGCAACTGCCGTGGGGTGAAGGGCCGTTGCGGGTCGGATGTGAGGGCCTTGAAGAAGGCCGGGTCCTCGGTGTAGTTGAACAGGCCGCTGCGCATCCCGGCGAGGTCCCGCAGCGTGATCCTGTCGCCGCCGGGCACGCCGTCCACGTAGGCGCCGATCGGGTCGTCCAGGCCCACCCTGCCCTCGTCGACCAGCTTGAGCAGTGCCGTCACGGTGAAGGTCTTGGTCTCGCTGCCGATCCGCGTGTACAGGTCCGGCGACATCCTGCGCCCGTCGCTCCTGTCGGCGGTGCCGAACGACCGTACGTAGGTGCCCTGGCCGTGCGTCCACAGCCCCACGGTCACCCCGGGCACGCCTGCCTCGCCCATGACCTGCCGCACGCTCGCGTCGAGTTGGCGGGTCACGGCAGGGGTGAGGGTGCGGACGCCGTCCGCCGCCGGGCCGGACGGTGAGGGGGGCGCGGCGGCGTGGGTGGCGTCGGCGGCGGCAGGGACGGAGGCGGTCGCGGTCGTGCCCAGGGCGGTGCCGCCCGCGGCCGCCGCCATGAGCGCTCCCACCACGGCGGCGGTGACGGCTCCCCTGCGCAGACGGGTGCCCGAGTGGGTCATGGGCTGACTCCAAGCACGTGAGGACCGGGGCAAGCACATGCGGACCGGCCCGGTCGTCGCGGACGGGGGCCACGCGACGGGCTGCGGTGCGCAGCGGTGCCGTGGGACACGGGGCTCGGGGTCCTGTCCTCCTCAGGATAGGAGGGCCGGGGGGCCGTCGCCCGTCGGGCGGTACGGCCCCCCTGAGCGGCACCGGCGACCGGGCGGCGGCCTGTTCGGCCGCCGGGTCCCGGACGGTGTGGTTCAGAAGCTGTGCGTGGACTCCGCGGCGAGGGTGCGGTCGGCGTCGGGGAGCCAGGAGTCCGGCGGCCGTTCGAGCCAGTCCCCGGCCGTGCCGAGGGCTTGGGCGGCGTCGGCGAGAGCTCTCACTCCCGGGTGGCGAAGGCCGCGGCGCCAGACCAGGGAGACGGGGGACAGAGGCACCGGGTCGGTCAGGGGACGCCGGGCCATCTCCGGAACGTCGGAGAAGTCGACGTTGGCCAGAACCGACCAGCCGTGCTTGCGCATGACCCGCCGGAACTCGGCCTCGCCCTCGATCTTCGGGAAGGGCGGCGCCAGGCCGATACCGCGGCCCGCGAACAGGGCGCGCGCGTAGTCCGTCCATTCGGTGGTGTCCTCGTTGCCCGCGGCGGCGTACACGGTTTCGCCGGCGAGCGCGGCCAGCGGAACGTGCGGCAGGGCGGCCAGCCGGTGTTCCGGGGGCAGGTGCACCGCCAGTCGGTCATAGCGGATCAGCCGGTGTTCCAGACCGGCACGGACGGCCCTCGGCAGCCCGGCGACACGGCCGAAGGAGACGTCGAGCCGGCCGTCCGCCATCTCGGCCGCCGCCCGCGTCAGGCCACTGTGGAAGCGGGAGACGAACTCCAGGCCGGGGGCCGCTTCCCTGGCCGCCGCCAGTACGCGTGGCCCGGTGGAGCCGTGGAGCGCGACGTCGACGATCAACGGGCGGGCGCTCCCCCCGGCCGGGGTCTGCTCCAGTTCCCGGCCCAGCTGTTCCTGGGCGGCCAGAACGTGCCGCACGAGGGGCAGCAGCCGCTGCCCCTCGCGGGTCAGGGCCACATGCCGGGTGTCCCGCTCGAACAAGGCCCTGCCCCACACCCGTTCCAGGTGCCGGATGTCGCGGCTGAGCGCCTGCTGCGCGACGAACAGCCGGGCGGCGGCCCGGGTGAAGTGCAACTCCTCGGCGACGGCCACGAAGGCGCGCAGCAGCCTGGGGTTGATGTCATGACGCACGCCCCCATTCTCACCGACCCGTACGGGCGTTGCGGGGTCAGGGCATGGGGCACAGGGTCAGGTGGCGGCGGGTGGGCGGAGGGGGGCCGGCCGGGCGGGCGGGGATCGGCGCAGCGGGAGCGGTGTGGCGGGCGGCCGGGCGGGGGCCGCCGGGGTGCGGGCGTTCCTCGCGGACGACGGCCTGGAGGGCGTCGCCGAAGCGGGTGATGTCGTCGGGGGTGGTGTCGTGGTGGAGGGACGCGCGCAGGGCGGTGCCCGCGGGGTGGTCCAGGAGCGGCATCTCCTGCGCGACCGTCTTCCACAAGGCGACGCCGCGGGCCGCGAGTTGCCGGCGCACGAGCGCGGCGGGCAGTTCCCGGTGGCGGAAGGCGAGGATGCCGGACTGGACCAGGCCGGGCGTGATCAGTTCGGTGCCGGGGGTCTCCTCGACGGCGGCGCGCAGGGCGGGCAGCAACCGCGGCCCGTCGTGTCCGGCGGGCCCGGTGAGGGTCGCCGTGTGGTGGGCCAGGGCCGCGTTGAGGCCCGCGACGGCCGCGTTCTGCGGCGGCGGGCGGTGCGCGGCGGCCTCCTCGAACGTGTCCCGCAACCGGGGTGCCAGGTAGGCGAATCCGACGTCGTGGGGGCCGCGCAGGAACCGCCAGCCGTCGCCGGTCAGCAGATGGCAGCCGGTACGGGCGGCGTCCACGCCGAGCTGGCCGACCGCGTACGAGGCGTCGACGGCGTACAGGCACCGGTGCGGGGCGAGGAT
This sequence comes from Streptomyces sp. NPDC005195, assembly GCF_040608315.1. NCBI lineage: Bacteria > Bacillati > Actinomycetota > Actinomycetes > Kitasatosporales > Streptomycetaceae > Streptomyces > Streptomyces sp. NPDC005195. The sequence continues at coordinate 2,422 of NZ_JBEXHZ010000093.1, read as the reverse complement.
CCGCCCGATGGCCTCGACCGGGTTGACGATGCCGCGGCCGGAGGGGACGTGGACGACCGAGACGAGGGCCACGTCGTCGTCGATGTGCCGGGCCATCCACTCCAGGTCCAGGTCTCCGTCCTCGCGCAACGGGACGACCTCGAGCCGGCAGCGGCTGCGGTCGCGCAGGGCGTACAGGGCGGTCAGGTTGGCCACCCCCTCGTAGGGGGTCGTCCAGATCCGGTCGCCGCGGCCGGGGCCGAGGCCGCGGACCAGCGCGTCGAAGGCGGTGGCCGCGTCCGTGACGACGGCGGTGTCGGCGGCCGGGACGCCGAGCAGCGCGCCGAGACGGTCGTGGATCTCGGTGCGCAGGACGTGTGCGAGGTGTTCCTCGAGTTCGTGCGGCCCGTAACGGTCCTCACGGGCCGCGCAGTCGGCGACGAGTGCGCGTACGGCGTCGGGCATACGGCCCCGGCCTGCCGAGTCCAGATGGACCGTCCGGCCGCCCGGACCACCCGCTTCGCTCCGGCCGTCCCGGCTGCTGCGGCTGGTGCGGTCACTCCGGCCACTCCCGTCCGTCCGGCCACTCCCGTCCGTCCGGTCACTCCGGTCCGTGCTGTCCGTGCGGTCCGTGCTGTCGCTGGTGGGCGCGTAGTCCCTTCGGTCCTTCTGATCCGTGGATGACGGCGTCGCGTTCATTTCCGGGGCCTCCCCCCGCTGTCGGGGCCATCGGCTGCCAGGACGCGGGGGCCACTGTGCCCGACCCGCCACGAACAAGCATTGCCAACGTGCTTGGCAATATGTTGCCTAGCGTGGGGGCGAAGTGGCAACGCCGGCTCCGGCGGCGCTCTAGCGAAGGGGCCGCGAACGCGCTGTTCACCCTCACGGAATCGGCCCCGATCGGGCCTGGAAACGGGGTTGTTGACAAGTTTTGCCAGGCATCCGCGCAGGCAGTCCCCCGTCTCTCGCGGGTCTCCAGCCCATCTCCAGCGAATGCCGAGCGGATCCCGAGTTCGCGTTGCCAAGCTTCTTGGCAAGAAGTTACCAACGCAGATTCGCTTCATTGCCACGGAGGAGCCGTCATGAAGAACATCGCCCGCATCGCCGTCACCGCCGCCGCCGTCGCCTCCGCCGTCCTCACCGCCGGGGGCCTCAGCGCTGCCGGCTTCAGCGGTGCCGCGCAGAGCATCGGCTGGCCGAAGACGGCCACCACCGTCGCGGCCACGGACGGCATCGGCTGGCCCAAGGCGGTCACCACCGTCGCGGCCACGGACGGCATCGGCTGGCCCCTCGCGGCCGGCAGCGCGGCCGTCTGACGGGCACGGATGCCGTAACAGACCACCGACCCGCTGGACCCGCCGCACCCGGCCGGGCCCACCGAACCAACCGAACCAACCGAATCTTGAGGCCCCCGCCGGCAGTGCCGTGGCGGGGGCTTCGGTCGTGTGCCGGTCGACCGCGGCGGCCGGCCTGAGCAGGTGTCCACGGCGGCTCGAGCGGGATCCGGCACGGTGCTGCTCGGAGCACCGCTTCACCTCTCCCGTGTCCGGAAGGAAGTCGCCCGATGGCCCACGTACCGTGGAACGCGAAATTCGAGGACGTACTGCGCCAGGGCCTGCCGGGGCTCGGCAAGGACAAGGAGCCCGCGGCCGACGTTCCGATGGAGGCCTACGGGCTGGACTCGATGGCACTGATCGGCATCGTCGGCGCGCTGGAGTCGGTGTTCCGGGTCAGTCTGGCCGGCCAGGTCGTCATCCCCGTGCACACCCTGACCGCCGGCCAGTTGTGGGGCATCCTCTCCGCCACGCTGCAGCCGGCCTGGGACGAGAGCCGGCCCTCGACGGCCGGCCGGCGTACCCGTGACCTGGGTCCCTGGGCCGTCGCCTGACCCCTGCCGGACACCCCGGCGGCGCACCGCCGCTCCCCCGGACACTCCCGGCAGCATCCGCGACAGCACCCCGGCGCCGGTGACGGTGCCGGGAACAGCCGAAGACAGCCGGGAACAAGGCCCCCGCCGGTCACAACGCCGTGGCGGGGGCCTCCCGTACGCCGGTCATGTTCGGTGCCACATCCCAGGCGCTCAGGTCGCGGTGCCGCTCCAGCCAGCCGCAGGCCACGTCCACGAGTCCGGCGACCGGGCACAACAGGGCGCGGGCGGCGGCGAGGGGGCCCTCCCGGACCAGACCCGCGCGGGCGGCCCGGTCGCCGATGCGCGCGTAGTCACCCTCGTACATTGCGAGTTGGTCGCTGTCCTGCCAGACGGTGGCTCCGTCGGCTCCCGCGCGCGGCACCCGCATGCGGTGGACGCGGCGCCCCGGGTAGGGGGTGAGGTGTTCGGCCAGGTGCAGGACGGTGCACTTGTCCCAGCCCACTCCGATCAGCAGGACCTTCGCGGCCGCACCGCCCAGCGCGGTCAGCGGGCTGCGCGCGCCCAGGCCGTAGG
>NZ_JBEXHZ010000092.1:0-10195 GCF_040608315.1 Streptomyces sp. NPDC005195 | reverse complement strand
GCATCATCGCCTGGATCTGCGGGGCGGAGACCGAGCTGAGCTGCACGCCGTGCTCGTCGGTCTTGGTGATCACGGCGGCGTACGTGTCGTACGCCGTGCCGAGCGACGTGTTGGGGGTGAATGCGTGGCGGGGCACCGTGCGCATCGCGGCTTCGATCTCGGGTGAGGAGATGGTGCCGTCCGCGCACAGCTCGTCCACCACCTTGTTCCGCAGGCGGATGGCCTCGGCGGGCTCGACGGTCAGGTTGGTCATGAACTTCCTTCGGTCGTACGTGTTCGAGGGAGGCTGGCACGAGCGCGCCGGCCGGGCCGGGAGGTTATCGGTGGACGATCTCCGTTCTGGTCAGCTCGCCGAGGACAACGAGAGGATCCGGTGCCAGGCCACACAGGGGTTATGACCTAGCACCGGGAACGAATCCCAGCACTGCGTTCCTGAGCCGTGGGGGAACACGGAGTGGTCCAGTGCCGGGATCACCCGCCTCGGTAAGGGGCGGGAGTATGGAGCCGGCCTCACGATGTCGGGCCGGACAGGTAGGCCAGGAACACGCCGCGGCTGCCGAGGAAGTGGAGCAGTTCCTCGTACATTGCGTCGTCCGTCGTGATGGCTTGTGGGCCGATCGCGATGATGGCGTGCGCGAAGCCCTGTACTGCATACCGCGAAGCCTCGCCGAAGCCGGTCCGGTCCGTGACTGGAGGGGCCTGACCGAAATCCCAGAAGGAGCTCAATGCGAGCTTCCAGCCCCGTGCACGCACGTGTGACTGAATGAGGTCTTGGTCTGCCCGGCGCTCGGCGACAGACGAGGCGAGCACGTACGTCGTGACGCGCACGGTACGCCGTGCCGCTTCGATGACGTTGTGCTCGTATGCGCTGCGGAGGTTCTCCAGCCGCTCGTCAGCGCGAGCCGGGGAGAAGCCAGGCTGTCCGTTGTTGGTGCTCACGTCGCGCTCCTCGCGGTAGGGGGCCCTGCCGCCGGGTGCCAGGTCTGAGTTCCCGGCGGCAGGGCGTGGGCCGCGTGCGGCAGGTCGGAGCAGCCGCCGCGCGCGGGGTTCAGGAGGTGGTGCTCAGGAGATGGCCGAGGAGTTCTTCGGCGGGTATAGGGCCCGGTCGGAACCGGTGTGTCCTGCAGGGGCAGCCGCGGGACGAACCGGTCACCGCGGCACGGGCGCAGCCAGTACGGGCCAACGGGCTCCGTACGAGCCATGGCGGCGAGGACGAGCTTGTAAGGAGCGTCCAGACAGATGCCCCACCGGTTGGGCGCCCAGACCGCGTGCGTGCCTGGCGGGACGAGCCAGATCAGCCAGTCCTGTTCGGGGCCCTCGATCACCGGGCCGCACGCCGCCACGGTGGGGCGCGCGCCGGCGATCCGCTGGATCTCGTCCAGGAGCCGGACGGCCGAGGCCGCAGCCGGGCCGGCCGCGGTGACGACGATGTCGAAGAACGATCCGCCGAGCGGCAGTTTCAGCGGTGTCCCGCGCTGGAAGTCCATCAGGTTCTGCACCCGTGCAGCGAGATCGTGCACCTGAGCGACGTCCTCGGGCTCGATGACCATGAAGGTGCTGCCGAAGCCCACACGGCCCGGGGCCGCCGCCAACTTCCGCGCACGCTGGGGTAATGGCGCCAGGCTCACGCGGCACCGTCCCAGGTCTGAGGGAGAAGGGCCTGAACGGTCTTCCCGATGACCGTGCGGGTGACATCCCGCTTGACGCCCCAGGACAGGCGTCCGCGGTAGTGGGCCACCCACCACAGTCCCTTCGGCGGTCCCTGGACCTCACTGCTCAGGTTGGCGACCTGTGGGAACCCGGGGAACCGCGGGAGGGCGTCATCGACCTCGATGGCGAGATCGCCGGTGTCGGCGAAGCCGAACACTCGCAGCGTCACGACTCCGCCGTCGCTGGGGAAGGCTTTCGCGTGCCTGACGGCGTTGTCAACGAGCTTGTCAGCGACCCGCGAAGCCTGGTCGACATTGCCCGCCCAGCGACCCATGGTGAGCCACGTCCGGACACGGATCCGCGCGTTCGGGCCAGCACTCGCGTTGGCGGTGAGGTAGCAGGACTGCAGGAACGTGGGGGAATCCGTTGCGCGCGGCAGCAGCGTGACCGTGCCGGCGGCCGGTGGTGCGCCAGCTGCATCTGCGGGGGTGCCTGTGCGGTGCTTTGGGGGGTTCACGTGGGGCTCCCATGGGTTCTCTACTTGGTCGGGCCGTTCGCCGCTGCGCCTGGTTGACCCGGCGGCTGATGTCCAGTGAACGAGCCTGGAGCCGGGTAGGACAGGAACGGTTCGGTCCCGTCCTTGCGCGCCGACCGGAAGACTTTGCGAGTGCATTACCTGACGCCTGGCCGGTACAGTGACGACGGGACTACCTTCGGTGCATGGGAGTCAATGCGATCCTCCGGAGCCGAATGGATGAACTCGGCCTCACACAGGACGAGTTGGCTTCTCGCTGCAACAAGGCGCTTCTGGAGATCACTGGCCGACCGGGGGACATGTCGGCGAGGACAGTCCGCAGTCTGCTCAATGGGGCAAGCCGCAGACCGATCAGCCGCACTTGCGCAGCACTTGAGCGTGTGTTCGGCTGCCCCGTGTCGGACTTAGGGTTCAGCGCACCCAGCTCCATGCACCATCCCCCGGAGGACCCCGTGCGGCGTCGCGAGTTCATCGCCACCACCACCGGAACGGCTGCCGCCGCCGTTCCTCTCGTCAAACAGCGTCGGTCAGTTGGCATGTCGGATGTATCCCGCGCCGCAGCCGGCATGAACGCACTCGTCGAAGCCGACGACCGCCTCGGCGGGCACCGGTCCTTGGCGGTCACAGCTCTCCAAGGCCGGGCGCACGTGCTGGAACTCCAGGAGCGCAACGCCAGCGAACGCGTCCGCCGGGCCCTGTACGCGCTCGCGGCCGAGTTCACCACGATCGCGGCATGGTCGTGCATCGACGTCCGCGACCTGGACGCTGCGCAGCGCTACCTCCACGAATCGGCGACCTTCGCAGGGCTGTCCCAGGACCCGCCCACAGGAATGCGCGTGTGGATCAACCTGGCGATGCTGGCCTATCAGCGGCAGAACTGGACGGAGCAACTCGCCGCGGCGCAGGCGGCCAACGTGACGACTGCCGCTCGCAGGGACCCGTTCTTCGGCTCTATGGGGCGCATGCGCCTCGCCCTTGCGCACTCCTCGCTGGGAGACTCACGGGCCGCCCTGAGGGCGCTAGACACGGCCCAGGATGCTCTCGGGAAGGCCACAGAGGACGACCGCCCTCGGTGGACGGCGTTCTACGGGCCCGCGGAGCTCAATCACCTCGCGGCCATCATCCTCAACCACGACGGCGAGTCCGCCAACGCCGAAGCGATGGCGCACCGAGCCCTTGCCGCGATCCCAGCGGAGTTCCAGCGGAATCGCGCCCTGGCTACGTGTCAGCTCGCGCTTGCGCAGCTCCGGCAGGGAGAGCCTGAGCAGGCCACGGCGACTGCAACCACCGTCTTCACCATCATGGCCAGCGCTCCTCTGCCTGGACGGATGAGGTCACTCATTGGAGACTTTCACCGGGATCTGTTCCGACTGGCACCGTCAACGACGTACGCCCGCGACTGGGCAGACCGCATGCGAGAAGAATGGAGTCGAGCGTGACCAGGGTGATTGACCTGCGGCACTACAGCGCTGGGGCCCTCCCGGAGGGTTTCAAGCAGATGCTCATTGACGTGCACGCCGACGCCTACGCCGACGCCATGGACCTGGAGTTCAACCGGAAGTTTCCTTGGTTCGTCGACCACTGGTCGGGGATGCAGGGCTTCACCTGCGTCGTCGCGTTCGAGGGTGACGAACCGACCGGATTCGCCTACGGCGCCCCGCTTCAAGCGGGCCGCGAATGGTGGCGCTCCACCCCCTACGAGCCGAACAGCGGCTACACCGCCACCTACGCAGTGTCCGAGGTCATGGTGCGCCCGAACTGGCGGAAGCAGGGCATCGCCGATCAGCTGCACCTGGCTTTGCTGGCCGAGCGGAAAGAGGATCTCGCGATTCTCCTTGTCGATGTCACGCACCCGAAGGTCCAAGACCTGTACGAGACGTGGGGCTACGCGAAGGCGGGCGAGCAGCAGCCGTTCGCAGACTCCCCGGTGTATGCCGTCATGGTCAAGAACCTGCACCCCTGAACCGGTGCGCCCCGCGGCGGTTGGCGAAGGGGTGAAGGTTAGTCCGCGTCTTGCGGCGTATTGACGTGCGCCGCGAGGACGGCCGCACGGGCGGGCTGTCGTACAGGGGCACGGCATCGGGCGGGTCCCGGGTACCGGCGTTGCAAGCGGGTGGCAGCGACTCCTACCGCCTTGCCCACACCAAGGCCCGGCAGGGCGGCGGCTGCCCGATCACCGGAGCGTGAACGATGCTCGCTGCTGCCACCTTGTTCCGTCGTAGACCAGCAGATCGACCGACGACACGCGGGCAGTGATGGGAAGTCGGCTGCGTAGGTCGGCCTCGGCCTCGTCAGGCACAGCATCGTCTTGTCCCTGAGCGATGGTCAGATGCGGGACGACCTCGTCGAACTGCCTGCCGAACGGCGGGCCTCCGGCCACCTGTCGGCGATCGTCTCGGTGAGTCGGCGGAACGGGAGGTCCGGTTCGAGGACGAGATACAAGATCCCCGGGAATCGGCCGCAGCGCTCGAACCGCGTCTCGAAGGACCGGTGACGCCCGATCACTTCTCCGGTAAGAGCACAGGCGTCGTTGTCGATGCGGCTCTCGTCGAGGAACGGGAAGAGGACGGTGACATGAGCTGGAACACCCGCACGGGCTGACGGGTCCAGGCGGTCACGCCACGCGGCCAACGACGGCGCACGCAATCTGCACATCACGCGCCGGGACCCCATGTTCGCCTCTCTCGGTCTGGCCCGGCAGGCGGCCATCCACGGAGCTGCGCATGACCGGACGGGCACCCGTCGCGCGCTCGACCAGGCGCCAGACGCCTTGCAGCGCATGGACCCAGACGGCTACCGGCCAGTGTGGCTGCTCGCCTTCTACGACCAGGCGGAATTGGACTCCCTCGCGCTCTCTGCCTTCCTCGCGCTCGGGGATTACCCGACCGCCGAGTTCCACGCCCACCGCTGCCTGGCCGCCCTACGGCCCCACATGCGCCGGTCCCACGCCATTACCACCACGCGTCTCGCGCACGCCCAACTCGCGCAAGGCGACTTCGAGGCGGCCGCGGACACAGCCCGGAAAGTACCTGCCGACGTCGCTACCCAGCACGCCCGCATGTCCCGCATGCTGCAAGAGTTCGGCGCTGCGCTACGCGCGCGGGCGCCGCACAGCTCCGCCGCGCAGAGCTGGACCGAGCACACCCGCGACGTTTGGAAGGCGACCACATGCCTGGGTTCGACGTAATTCGAGGGTCCTGGAGGCTCTTGCGGGCTGAAGGTGCAGGTCATCGGGGTACGGACGGCGCAAACGGCTGGAATGGCCTAGAGACACGACTTTCCTGATTCACCTGTGTTGGCCTGCTACTTCGGCCTATCGTCTGGATCCATGTATGTGAGGACGACGAAGCGGGAGAACAAGTCCGGCACGGTCCGGTACCTGCATCTGGCCCACAACGAGTGGGATCCGGTGAAGGGGCGGGCGGTGCCGAAGGTGCTGTTCACCTTCGGCCGCGAAGACGACCTGGACCGCGAGGCGGTCAGGCGTCTGGTCATGTCTCTATCGAAGCTGCTGGAGCCGGGCGACGCGCTGGCCGCAACCGCGGCGTCGGACCTGGAGTTCGTCTCCTCGGTGCCGTTCGGCGGCGCCTATGTGCTCGACCAGCTGTGGCGCCGGCTGCGGATCGTGTTCGGAGGCGGGCAGGGTGTGGGTGCGGCCGCCCCGGCCGCCGATTCGCACAACACACTTCGCCAGCCTGTGACTTCACGTCACAGGCTCGGGGTGTCAGCTCCGAAGGGGGACCTCGTGTCCGTTTCTGTAACCGCCCGCCGCATGACCGCCGCCGCTGCCGTGGCCGCCGCTGCTGTGGGCGCGCTCGCCCTGCCTGCCGTGGCCGCCGGGCAACCCGCCGCCCGCCCGCACGACCGGGCAGTGGTGATCAGCGACGTGCAGTACGACTCCCCGGGCCGGGACGACCGCTCCAACTGGTCGCTCAACAAGGAGTGGGTGGACGTCACCAACACCACGCGCCGGGCGGTGAACCTGGACGGCTGGACCCTCTCGGACGAGGCCGGCCACACCTACACCTTCCGCCACTTCCGCCTGGACGGCCGCTCCACGGTCCGGGTCCACACCGGTGAGGGACGAGACCGCTTCGCCGACGCCTTCCAGGACCGCCGCAACTACGTGTGGAACAACGACCGGGACACCGCGACCCTGCGCAACGACCACGGCCGCTTCGTCGACGAGGCGTCCTGGGGTTACCGCGGCCGTGACCACCGCGGTGGCGACTACCGCAACGGTGGCGACCGCCGCGGCTGACCGTGAGCGGGGTGCCGGCGGCCGGGGTCCCCGGTCTGGCCGCCGGCACCCCGCCGGCCGGCGGTGCGCTTCTTCGTCTGTACCACCGGGGCGCCGCCGCGCATCAGCTTCCTCTGTCTGACCCGTGACCACGCTTCTGCTGTGGTGGCGGGCCAGACGTCTGTTCAGCGGGGTCGGCGCTTAGCCTCGGGCTTTCACGAGCCAGCCTCTCCGGGACTTGATCGAGCGAGTGAAGAGCGGCTCTGACCTGCAACGATGAGGGCTTGTCTGGGTCCTGTCCGCTGCCAGGAAGGAAGCACTCTCCAGGTGTAGAAGCGCAGTCGGGCATGCCCCTCCACCCGTTGTGAAAGCGCTGGTCGCGGGTGCGGGCTGTCAGGGATCCCAGGCTCATGCCTCGACGCCCAGGCTTCCGACGGCAACGGTTGGTCGGCCTTTTCCGGAACGGTGCAGCGGATCCTGCGGCGGCGCAGGTAGGCGCGGGGTCTTACGGGGAGACGGACGCCAATCACTCGCTCCTTCTCGTGCTCGTGGCGATGTCCATGCCTTCACTGGTAGTCGGCGATCCGCCCGTGGTGTGCGGATTCGGATGCAGACCGTCGAGCAGGATGCGGATCAGGGCGCCGGGGAAGTCCGGGCCGTTATCGATGCCGGCGAGCGCGACGAGGCCGTCGAGGATCTGTCCTAGAGAGACGTCGTCGCGTACTTCTCCACTGCGTTGCGCGGCGCGGAAAAGGGGTTCGCCGGCCGCGATTGTGCGGGAGCGGCTGGCGCGGAGGATGGGGGTGCCATTGGCGGATTCGGAGAGGAGGACGGAGGCGAGGGGTCCTTTGCGGGTGCCGATGGCGTGGAAGCGCATGAGCCAGGCGAAGAAGGCCTCGCCAGGGGTGTCGCCACTGACGGATTCGGCGGCTTGGCACATGTCGTCGACGGTGTGACGGAAGAGTTCCTCAACCAGTTCGAGTCTGCCGGGGAAGTTGCGGTAGAGCGTGGCCATGCCGACGCCGGCACGTCGGGCGATCTCGGCCATCGACGGTGCGGCACCGGGTTCGGCGAAGGCCTCGCGGGCGACCGCGATGATCTTCGACCGGTTGCGCTCGGCGTCGGCACGTCGGGCAGGTGCGGACTCAGCGCTCACGGCGGATGCTTCCTTCCTTTGGCGTCCAGAACCTCAGCGTACCGGATAGCCTTCTCAGTTCCTCTTGTAAACGGACAGCCTGTCCGTTACGTTAAATGGACAGGCAATCCGTTTAGGGCGGATCTGCTCAGGACACCAGGAGAGAAACAACCATGACTGCAACGGTGAGCGTCCCGCCCGTCGCCGACATCGCCCGCCGTGACATCCCCGCGTTCGTACGGGCCGGGGAGCGGATGATGTGGATCGGAGGCCGACAGGTCGCCGCAGTCTCCGGACGAACACTGCCCAACACCGACCCGGCCACCGAGGAAGCGCTGGCCAGTGTGCCGCGCGGCGAGGCAGCCGACGTCGACGCCGCGGTCCACGCCGCGCGCGCGGCGTTCACCGATCCCGCCTGGGCGGAAATGAGCCCCGACCGGCGCGGTCGGATCCTGAACCAGATCGCCGACGTCATCGAGGAGCACGCCGACGAACTGGCCACCATCGACTCGGTCAACATGGGCGCACCCCGCATGCTGACCGCACACATGCTGGCCGAGGCGAGTGAGGTCTTCCGCTACTACGCGGGCTGGCCTACCAGGCTGTCCGGCGTGAGTGTTCCTGCAGGCAAGGGCCGCATGGCCTACACCCGCAAGGAGCCCCTCGGTGTCGTCGGCGTCATCTGGGGCTGGAACGGTCCGATGGGTCAATTGCCCGGCAAGCTCGCCCCGGCCCTGGCCGCCGGTAACACCGTCGTGCTCAAGCCGGCCGAGACCGCCTCGCTGAGCACGCTGCGCTTGGCCGAACTGCTGGCCGGCACCGACCTGCCGGCTGGTGTCGTGAACGTCGTCACCGGCCTGGGCGCCGAGGCGGGCCAGGCGCTGGTCGCGCACCCCGGTGTCGCGAAGATCGCCTTCACCGGGTCGACCGCGACCGGCAAGCTGGTCCAGAGCCAGGCCACCGACACGCTGAAGCGCATAACGCTCGAACTGGGCGGCAAGTCGCCGTCGGTCGTCTTCGCCGACGCCGACCTTGACGTCGCGGTCCGCGGCGTGGCGGCTGGCTTCCTGGGTAACGCGGGACAGGTCTGCGTCGCCGGATCACGGGTGTTCGTCGAGGAGAGCATCCGCGAGGAGTTCGTCGAGAAGTTGCTGAAGACGATGGAGGCATTCACCCCGGGCGACCCGCTGACCCAGGGCACGCTGGTGGGACCGCTCTCCACCAAGGCGCAGTTCGACCGGGTCAGCTCCTACCTCGACATCGCCCGCGAGGAGGGCGCGAACGTGGTGACCGGCGGCGGGCGCTTCGGTGACCACGGATACTTCTTCGCCCCCACTCTCCTCGATGACGTCCGCCCCGACATGCGCGTCGTCCGCGAGGAGATCTTCGGCCCCGTCGGCGTGATCACTACCTTCACCGACGTCGACGACGCCATCGCCCAGGCCAACGACACCGACTACGGACTGGCCGCCTCCGTGTGGACCACCAACCTCACGACCGCACACCGCATGGCCGCAGCCATCGAGGCCGGCACCGTCTGGATCAACACCTGGGCCGAGATGAGCACCGGCAACCTCCCCTTCGGCGGTTACAAGCAGTCCGGCCTGGGCCGCGAAGGCGGTCTGGAAGGACTCGACACCTACACTCAGGTCAAGACCGTCCGCATCGCGCTGTGACCACGCCACCTCACGCCTGAGCGGCCTGGCCATCCTTGAGCGCGACACTGGGCACTGTCACGTTGACTGACCAGGTGGGATGATCTTCTGGTTGGTCATGCTGGGAGGGGCCGTCCGTGGGCAGCGCGCCGCCGCCGTCGTACAAGGGGCACCGGTACCCGGTCGAGGTCATTGCCCACTGTGTGTGGCTGTACCACCGCTTCCCGCTGTCGTACCGCGAGGTCGAGGAGCTGATGCTCGAGCGCGGTGTGATTGTCTCTTACGAGACGGTCCGGCGGTGGTGCGCCAAGTTCGGTCAGGCCTACGCCAACGCACTACGCCGCAGGCAGTCCCGGTCTGGGGACAAGTGGCACCTGGACGAGGTCTTCCTCAAGATCAACGGCGAGCGGAAGTACCTGTGGCGGGCCGTGGACGCCGACGGCAACGTCCTGGACATCCTCGTCCAGAACCGGCGGGACAAGGCCGCGGCCAGGTGCTTCTTCCGCAGGCTGATGAAGAAGACCGGCACGGTGCCCCGGGTGGTCGTCACCGACAAGCTGCGCTCCTACGGCGCGGCCCACCGCGAGGTCATGCCCTCGGTGGAGCACCGCTCCCACAAGGGACTGAACAACCGGGCCGAGAACAGTCATCAGTCCACGCGACAGCGTGAACGCGCGATGAAGGGCTTCCGCAGTACCGGCGGGGCCCAGCGGTTCCTGTCCGCATTCAGCGGCATCTCACCCCACTTCCGGCCCCGCCGCCACCTGATGACCGCCCCCGATTATCGAGCCGAAATGACCGTCCGCTTCACGATCTGGGAGCACATCACCGGCGCCGCCGGCCAGACCACCACGGCCTGAGCAGCGGGTCGGAACCTGGCTGCACTACGCCTCGATGTTGTTGTCCCAGGCGATGCACCAGCGGCGGTGGCGGGCCTGGCGGGCGGCCATCTCGCCGCTGCGGATCCAGGGGTAGATCGC
>NZ_JBEXHZ010000091.1:0-10438 GCF_040608315.1 Streptomyces sp. NPDC005195 | reverse complement strand
CGCTTCCCGCCGGGGGTGGCGGCGCGTGGACGGGCCTCGGTGGCGCCGTCGGTGTAGAGCAGCAGGGTGTCCCCGGCGCCGAGACGGAAGCGGACATCGGTGAGGCGGACCTCGGACAGGATGCCCAGGAGTGTTCCCGGCCGGCCGGCCTCCTGGATGCGGCCGTCGGCGCGGCGGATGAGAGCAGGGGGGATGCCCGGCCGTGCACAGGCGTCCGGCGAGGCCGTCGGCGGTGAGGCGGAAGGTGGCGTACACGGCGGTGAGGAACCGGCCGCCGCCGACCCGCTGGTCGAGCGGTGCGGAGTTCAGGCGGGTGAGCACGGTGGCCGGGGAGAGCTGCTGGGTGCCCTTCGCGCGCAGGTACGTGCGTCCAGGGCCGCGTCCTCCACCGCGAACGAGTCACCCTCCAGGCCGTCCAGGAAGTAGCAGAAGCTCTCCCTCACATGGTTCTGCCGCTCGTCGGCTGTGTGGCGTCGACGCCGACGCACGACTTCCAGAACGAGCGCCGGTCGTCGACCAGGGTGATGAAGGCGCGGCCGCAGCCGGTCACGGTCGCCGCCAGCGGCGCCAGGCTCGCGAACTCCGGCTCCGGTCCGGTGTCCAGCAAACCCGTCGCGACCACCGCCGCCAGCCGAACCGGATCCGACAACGCCGCCGGCGGTCCGTCGGCGCGCACTCCGCCCGGGAACGTCACACCCGGCATCCCCGCACGCCTCCAGTTTTTCCGTGGCCCCGCGCGGACATAGCGGGCATCGTCGGTGCTGGTCCCGGTACTGGTCGCCTCGACCGGCAGACCCCGCCGGCGCGCCGTGAGGTCAGCCCGACAGACGCGTCAGGGCGGTGGTCAGGTCGGGCTGGACATCGAAGCACTCGACCGTACCCGTGACGTCCATACGATGGTGGAACTGCCTGCTCAGGGGGCCGACGAGCGTCAGGTCACCCTTCTCGCGGGCAGCGAGCAGATGCCCCAGCAGATGTTCGTCGCCGAAGGCGAGACCGGCCAGATCCACGATCACCGGGCAGCCGGACCCGGCGGCCTCACCGAAGATCTCCTCCAGCTTCCCGGAGCTCGCCAGGTCGGCACATCCCCGCATGAGCATCACGAACGCCCTCGGCAGCTCGTACCGGGTGGTGATCACCACCAGCTCGTCCGAGGCCGTGGGGGAGGTATCCATCCGTCCAGCATCTCACCCCCGGCTCCCGACCTGTCGTACGGGATCTCCCAGCACGCCTCCCAGCACGCCTCGCGGCTCTCGCGCTCGCACCGGCGTCCGGTCCGGCGCCGGGTCGGGCCGAAGAGGTGGCGTCGCCGCAACGCCGTCTACGGAACGCCGAGTTCGAAGAGGGCGTACCCCGCGTACGAGCCGGAGGCGATCGCGGCGACGCCGAGGACGGCGCACAGCACCGGCGTACTGAGCCGGCGCATGCCGACGGCGCACGGGACGAACAGGGGGAAGGCAGGGAGCAGATAGCGCGAGACGTTGCCGAAGATCTGCTGGCTTCCCAGGACGAGCGCGATCGTCAGGAGGGTGTGGACGACGAGGACCGGTGGCGGGCGGAGCCGTAGCAGCAGCGGGAGGACGATCAGGGCCAGCAGCACCGTAGCGACGCTGACGAGGTCTTCGAAGGGAGAGGCGAAGAGGTAGTCGAAGTGGCCCACCGGCAGGGAGGTGAACACGTCGAGGGTCTGTTTGCCGTAGTCGAACGTGTGGGCCCAGGCGCCCTCCTGGAGCTTGAAGTACCCGCCGTAGTCGCCCATCCGGTACCCCACCCAGCCGAGGTAGCCGACCAGCCCGAGGGGGGCGATCGCCACGGCGGCCAGTGGGCGCGGGGTGATGCGTCGGCGCCTCTTCCCGTCCGGACCGGGAGCGTCGCCCCAGCGGCGGACGTCGCGCCACTGCCGGTGGACGGCCAGCAGGGCGGCGACGGCGAGCGCCGCGATCAGCGCGGTGGCCGTCGGGCGGGTGAGACCCGCGGCGCAGGTCAGAAGGCCGGCGGTGAGCCAGCGGTGGCGCATGACGGCGTAGCAGGCCCAGGCCGCGAGGGCCACATAGAGCGACTCCGAATAGGCCGACCACTCCATGCCGGAGGCGGGCCACACGGCCCAGAGTCCGGCGGCGGCGAGCCCGGCCCGGCGACCCCCGATCCGCGCGGTGACGCCGTGGATCGCCAGGGCGGCGGCGAACGAGGCGACGACCGAGACCAGCAGGCCGGCGCCGAACAGACCCAGACCGGTGCACCAGGAGACCAGCCGCATCAGGGCCGGGTACAGCGGGAAGAACGCCGCCGAATTTCCCTCGATGGTGATCAGGCCGGTGGCACCGGGCACCGGGACCAGCGCCGGGTGGTACCCGTGCGCGGCGATCTGCTGGTACCACCAGCCGTCCCAGGTGGCCAGGACGTCCCATACGTGGGCGCCGCCGCCGAAGCGGGGGTGTTTCCGGCGGAAGTCCCCGGAGGAGTCGAGCAGGTACATGAAGACGCAGAATCCGACGAGCTTCAGCGCACCGTACAGCGCGAGCACCGGACCGTGCCGCTCCGCCACCCGGCGCAGCCGCGGCCACCGGTGGGGAACAGCAGCGGGGGAGGGGGAGGGGGCAGGCGCGGTGCCGTACGACGGTCGCGTGACGGGTGAACGGCCTTCGGTACGACGCCTGTTGCCCAGGCCGTTGTCGTCATCCTCGTACTCGTACTCGTCCTCGTACTCGTCCTCGTACGGCGGAGATTCCGCGAGGCGCGGATCGTTCATCGGACCTCGACTCCCTTCGTGCCGTTGCCCGGGGCGGCGGTGAACACCCAGGCCCGCAGGAGCAGGAATCGCAGGAGCGTCGCGACCAGGTTGGCGACGACGAGCACCACGACCTCCGTGGGCCGTCCTGGACCCGGGACCCAGCGGTGCAGGGCGGCGAGTGACCCGCTGGTGAGCGCCAGGCCGAGGCCGAACACCGCCAGTCCCTTGGCGTGTTGGCGCAGCGCGCCGCCGCGCCCGCGCAGCCCGAAGGTGAGCCGCCGGTTCGCGGCCGTGTTAGCGACGGCGCAGCACAGGAGGGCCCACGCGTTGGCTCCCTGCGGACCCGTGACCGGACGCAGGGCCACGTAGAGCAGGATGTACCCGGCCGTGCTCGCGGCGCCCACGGCACCGAACCGCAGCAGCTGGGCGACGGGCGAGCCCGGCGGATCACCTCCGGTGGCCCGCCGCAGTCCCGCGGTCGGGAGCGCGCCACGGGCCAGCGCGCCACCGATCCTGGCGATTCCGCGCAGGTCCGCCATGGCCGTGGGGATCAGGTCGACCCGGCTGTCGGGGTCGTCGACCCAGTCGACCGGTACCTCGTGGATGCGCAGGCCGGCCCGCTCGGCGATCACCAGCAGTTCCGTGTCGAAGAACCATTCCGAGTCCTCCACCAGGGGAAGCAGTCGCTCGGCGACATCGCGCCGGACCGCCTTGAAACCGCACTGCGCGTCGGAGAAGCCGACCGCGAGGGCGGACCTCAACAGGGCGTTGTAGCAACGGGAGATGATCTCCCGTTTGGGGCCGCGCACCACCCGGGAGCCACGGGCCAGCCGGGTGCCGATGGCCATGTCGGAGTGGCCGGAGATCAGCGGCGCGACCAGTGGGAGCAGCGCCGTCAGTTCGGTGGACAGGTCCACGTCCAGGTATGCCAGGACCGGGGCCCGTGACCGCGACCAGGCGACGCGCAGAGCCCGTCCGCGCCCCTTCTCGGCCAGTCGTATCCACTCGGCCTCCGGGAGTTCGGCGGCCAGCCGGGCCGCGATCCGAGGAGTGGCGTCGGTGCTGGCGTTGTCGGCGACGGTGATGCGGAACGGGTACGGGAACGTCTCGCGCAGGTGCGTGTGCAGCCGCCGCACGCTCGGCTCCAGGTCCTTCTCCTCGTTGAACACGGGGACGACCACGTCGAGGACGGGTTCCGGGTGGTCCGCGGGCAGCGGCAGACGGAGCGGCAGGCTGTCCATGGCCAGTCCTGTCGAGGGGTTCGTCGAGGCGGGCCGTGTCGCATGGGGCATGGTTCGTCCAGGTCTGTGCGTCGGCGCAGGGCATCCCGAAGACGCTCACGGCAAAGCCGTGGTCACGGAGTACGGCTGCGGGCGGAGTGGGGAACGGGGCGCGGGACGGAAGGTTCCGCGGCCGGGGGTTCCGGGCGGAAGTCTCCGCGGCCGGGGGGTCGGTACGGCGTACGGTGCGGCGGCGGGCGAGCGGCGGTTACCCGGTGTCGGTCGCGTAGGCGGACGAGGACGACTCGACGGGCGTCGTCGGCGGGGGCGGCGTGATGCTTCCGCTCGGCGTCGACGGCGCCCGGGGAGGCGAGCTGGTGGTCGCGGTCCCCGAGGAAGAGGTACCGGTCGAGGTCGACCCGCCTGTCGAGGCCGGTGCCGTGGGTGGGGTGGTGGTGCTCGCGGTGTCACCGGGAGTGCTGGTGCCCGATCCGGTGGGAGTTTCGCTGGAGGGCTGGGTCGGGGTCGGGGTCGGCGAGACGTTCGGAGAGGGGCGGCCGGTCATGGGCAGCGGTGCCTGGGGCCGGTCGTCCTCCGGGGCGTGGGGGAACAGGAACAGACCGGCGCTGAGCCCGGCGACCGCGACCACGGCGCCCACGGCCATCTGCGCGGAGCGGACCCGGCGGCGGGTGCGGATCCCGGTCGTGAGGCGGTCCTGCTGTGCCGGCTCGAAGGGGGTGTGCTCCTCGGTGTCGCGCATCATCCGCGCCAACTCCCGCTCGAAGTGATCCATGTTTCCCTTCACTCCACCGGTTCGATGACGACGGCCAGGATCTGACGCAGGCGCGCCACACCGCGTGACGCGTGGGACCGGGCGGTGCCCAGCGGGCACCCCAGGATCTCCGCGACCTGTTTCTCCGGCAGGTCCTGGTAGTAGCGCAGCACCACGGCCGCCCTTTGCCTGGGCGGCAGTTGGGCGAGGGCCGCCTCCAGCCGCGACCGCTCCACCACGGTGGCGGACTCGTCCCCGACCTGCGCCAGGTCGGGCAGCTCGTCCACGGGGCGCTCGCCCCACCACCGCCTGCGGGCCGAGCGGGCAGCGGCGCGGGCCAGGATCTTGCGTACGTACGCCTCGGGCGCCTCGTCCGCGATCCTCGGCCAGACGAACCAGAGCTTGACCAGGGCCTCCTGGAGCAGGTCCTCGGCGCGGTGCCGGTCACCTCCGCAGAGCAGGCGCGCGAGGTGGATCAACGCCGACCAGCGGGCCGCGACGAACCCGTCGAAACCCTCGGCTCCAGCCTGTCGCATCCGCACCGTCCCCGCCCTTGCCAGCTTCGTACACCTGGTGAAAGACGTCGGTGAGCACCTCACTATGCACTTCCGTGACGTGACGCCGGTCACGTCGGGCGAGGAGACCGCGCTGCGGCCGGGAGAGCCTCGCACCCTGTCGCGGAGCCGGAGACGGTCACCCTGCTCGATGTGTACGGGGCCCTGGACGAGGGCGGTTGTCTTCGGGATGCGCAACAGCGAACCGAACCCGTCCTGTCCGGTCGGCTTCGGGATCCGGCCCACCCCGCGGCAGGGGTACGACGGCGTGGAGGACACCATGCGCAAGCGACTGGCCGGCACCACCATCGCCGACGTACTGCGGGACGTACGGGCCCAGGAGCGGGCGCAGCGCTCCTCACGTCCTCGGCAGGCGCCTCGGCGCCCCGATTGTTACGACCCCGGGTGTCACCGCAAAGGCTTCAATCAGTCGCTCGAGTCCGGTCCTTCATGAGGCCGCGCCGCCCGGCGAGCCGTGTGCCGCCGGAGTCAGTCGGAACCGAAGAACCGGCTCCCCCTCTCGGCACCCAACGTGGATCTCACCGCCAGGTCGAACCCGGCCTCGGACAACGTGAGGAAGCGGTCGAGCCGCCGTAGCTCCCAGTGCTCGAGCTCGGAGGCGGGCAGTGGCCGCGTCGGGGTCCACCCGCGCAGGGCGGCCGCCAGCCCCGCGGCGTCACCGAACGCCTTGGAGGTTCCCGAGGCGGTGTGGGGCCTGACCGTGCCCGCCGCGTCGCCGATCAGAGCCGCGTGGTCGGCCACCATGCGCCCTGGCGCGAGGTCGAACACCGGTTGCATGAAGACGTCCGACAGGTGCACCAGTTCGGCGAAGGGCGGCGGAAGCGAGACGTCGGCCTGCCGGGCGACCTGTTCGACGGTCTCGGGGAGCAACTCGCCCGGCGGCAGGAAGTGCGTGAATCGCTCTCCGGAGCGGCCGGTGAGCAGCCTCGGCAGCTCCGGCTCGGCGACATTCACGTACCAGACCCAGTTGACGCGCCGTGAGCCCTCCTCCCGCTCACCGTCGGCCCCCGGAACCAGGTGGCACAGCATCTGCATTCCGCTCGACGTGAAGAACGTGAAGCGGCCCGCGAGAAGGTCCAGCAGCTCGCTCGGCAGCGCGGATTCCGGTTCCAGGCCGCGCCAGGCCACGTAGCCGGCGTACTCGGGGCGGGAGACGGAGTCGAGCAGCATGCGGGTGGCCGACCCGATGCCGTCGGCGCCCACCAGGAAGTTGCCGCGCGCGGTGTGGCCGTCCGAGAACTCGGCCGTGACGTCGTGACCGCTCACCTGTACCCGTCTGAGCGTGCTGTCCAGGCGGTGGCAGACCCCGGAGAGCGGTTCTCGCAGCGCGCGGTAGAGGGTGTCCCGCGCGGTCATGAGCTGCGGAGCCCCATGACGCGCGGTCTTGCCGCGCGCGTCCAGCCGCTGACGCTCGTGGAGTTCGACACTCACGGAGGACGCCGGTCTGCCGAGACGGTTCAGCAGCGCGTCGACCTCCGGCTGCATGACGATGCCGGCGCCGCGTGCCGACGTCTGGTCCGCCGGCCGTTCGTAGACGGCGACCCCGGCCCCCACCTCTCGCAGTTCGTGCGCGGCCGCCAGACCGCCCACCGATCCACCGATGACCAGTGCTGTGAACTCGTTCGTCTCGGACATGGCGGACCTTTGCTGTGGTGGATGCGGGGACGCCTCGGATGCGGCACACCTGGAGCGACCGAGGGTGCGGCGGCCGGGCGGGGGTCAGCCGTGGCCGCGGATACCGAGGAGCGCCCGGCCGTTCGCCTCGAGGGGCCCGGCGTCGAGGCCGTGGTCCGGCAGGGACCGGACGGGTTCCGGCCGCGCCATGTCGAAGGGGTGGTCGCTCCCGCGCACGATTCGCTCCGATGCGGCCTGGGCCGCAAGCGGCCTCAGCACCTCGGGAGGTGCTCCGGCACTTCGATGTCGGCGACGCAGCGGCCGTTTCCCGTGCATGGCCTTTCGTCCTCGCGCCGTGTCCACTGATGCACCACACCGCACCTCTCACTGAGTCGGGTCGGGATCGCTGAGTCGGGTCGGGAGGGGACCACAGGGGATTCCCCTGCGTGGCGATCCGCCCGGGGGGACGTGGGGCACGACGGGTCGGCGGCACGGGGGGCATCCGTTCCGTAAATCTAGGCACATACCCCGCACACCTGCATGTCCGGCACGGCCGGCGCGTGTCAGGCGAGCGGGTGTCCGAGAGCGGGTCCGGCGGCCCGGCCGCAGAGCGCGTCGTCGTCGGCGGGGGAGTGCGCGGTGCGAGGCGCGGTGGCAGCGGCCCGGCGGCGGTACGGGCCAAGATGCGTCCGGTACGCGATGCGGACAGAATATGCGGGTCCGGCGCGCGGAGAGCCGGCCGTGCGGTCGGCCCCTGGCGAGTTCCCGGACGAGCCGGTCGTGGCGGTCACCGACGTCCGCGCGGCCCTGCCCACACCACCGGTCTGTTCGCCCAACCGCACGACGGCGTAGTGGAGTAGAGGTCGCGGCGGACCGGGACCTCATCGGGCGAGCGGTCTTCCTCCGGGAACGAGGTACGGAAATGGCTCATGTCACCCAGGACCCGCCGCGCGTCGGCTGGATCGGTACCGGTCGGATGGGCTTCCAGCTCGCCGCCCGGCTCCTCGACGCGGGCTACGACGTGGCCGTCCACAACAGGACGCGCGCCAAGGCCGAACCCCTCACGGAGAGAGGTGCGACGGTCGTCGACCGGCCGGTCGATCTGGCCGACCGGGACGTCGTCTTCACGATGGTCTCCGCCTCGCCGGACCTTCAGGCGGTCACCACGGGTCCCGGCGGGGTGCTGACCTCGCCGGACGCCGCGCCGGGTGTGCTGATCGACAGTTCCACGGTGTCCGCCGGGACGTCCGCGCTGATCCGGGAGGAGACCGCCCGGCGCGGGACGGACTTCCTGGCCGCCCCGGTGAGCGGGAACCCGAAGGTGATCGCCGCGGGCGGCCTGACGATCGCGGTGTCCGGCTCCCGTGAAGTGTTCGGCAGGATCGAGCCGCTGCTGGCGGCGCTGGGGCGCGGCGTGACCTACGTCGGCGAGGCCGAGGCCGCCCGACTGGTCAAGATCGCGCACAACGTCTTCCTCGGCGTCGTCACTCAGTCGCTCGCCGAGATCACCGTCCTCGCGGAAAAGGGTGGTGTCAGCCGTGCCGCCTTCCTGGAGTTCCTGAACGACTCCGTGATGGGCTCGGTCTACACCCGGTACAAGTCGCCCGCGCTGGTCAACCTGGACTTCAGGCCGACGTTCACCATGCCGCTGCTGCGCAAGGACCTGGAGCTGGGACTCTCCGCGGCCCGCGAGCTGGAGGTCCCGATGCCGCTGGCCGCCGCCACCGCCCAGCTCGTCGCGAGTGCCGTCGGTGCGGGACATGTCGACGAGGACTTCGCCGCCCTGATCCTGGAGCAGGCCAGGAACTCCGGCGTCACGCTCGTGGCGGAGGACGTGTCCGTCGACGACGGTCTGTCACCGCGGGACTGAGCCGTCGGCCGACACCGGCCGACGAGCACGACCGTGGGCGGGAGCCTGCGGGGCAATTCCCCGTGGGCTTGCGGAAAATGAGCCGGGACGGAATGTGTGAACAGAATGCGTGAGCGGGATTCGTGAGCGGGATTCGTGAGGGGGTTCATTCCGAGGGAGCGGCGAAGGGGAACAGACGGCGAACAGAGATGGCGGCGAACAGGGAGCACGGGAGCGTTTTCGACCGGAGTCGGCGACGGGAATACACGGCGCGCCGACGTGGTGCTTCTCGGGTAGCGTGGGTGAGTCGACGTGCACCATCCGGTCGTATCCCACCGCGGGATCCGGCGCCGAAGAGAGGCCGTCCTCCGCGGGTTCGATCGGATTCCCCGGTGACCATGGGAAGGAACCGCGCCGTGCCCTTCATCACGACGAAAGACGGAACCGAGATCTTCTACAAGGACTGGGGATCCGGTCAGCCGATCGTGTTCAGTCACGGCTGGCCGCTCACCGCCGACGCGTGGGACCCTCAGGTGAATTTCGTGGCGGACAACGGATTCCGCGGCATCGCCCACGACCGGCGCGGGGGTGGGCGCTCAGGGCAGACCTGGGAGGGGAACGACCTCGACACGTACGCCGACGACCTGGCTTCGCTGATCGAGGCGCTGGACCTGCGCGACGTGATCCTCGTCGGCCATTCCACCGGCGGCGGTGAGGTGGCCCGTTATATCGGCCGCCACGGCACGGGACGGGTCGCGAAGGCCGTCCTGCTCAGCGCTATCCCGCCCCTGATGCTCAAGACCGAGGCGAACCCGGAGGGCCTGCCCATCGAGGTCTTCGACGAGATCCGGGCGGGCGTCGCGAAGGACCGCTCGCAGTTCTACCAGGACCTCAGCGAGACCTTCTACGGCGCCAACCGCGAGGGCTCGACGGTCTCGGAGGGCACGCGTGACGCGTTCTGGATGTGGTCGATGCAGGTAGGCATCAAGAGCGCGTACGACTGTGTCAAGGCGTTCTCCGAGACGGACCTGACCGAGGACCTCAAGCGGTTCGACGTCCCGACGCTGATCGTGCACGGCGACGACGACCAGATCGTGCCGATCGTCGCGGCGGGCGAGAAGTCCTCGAAGCTGGTCAAGGACTCCACGTTCAAGGTCTACCCGGGCGCCCCGCACGGCCTGGCGATGGTGCCCGTGTTCGCCGACCGGTTCAACGCCGACCTGCTGGAGTTCGCCCGCGGCTGAGGAATTCCTGGACCGGACGGGTATGCGACGCACGGCATACGGGTGACTCGGAATGATTGTATGTATGCACGAGGGGCTGCGGGGAACAGGGGTATTCGGAGGTTGATCATATGGTTCCCCTGCTTCTCGTCCTACTGCTGGTTCTGCTTCTCTTCGGCGCGGGCTTCGCGTTGAAGATTCTCTGGTGGGTCGCGATCATCGTACTGGTGCTGTGGCTGGTCGGATTCGTCGCCCGTCCCAAGAGCGGCAGCGGTCGCTGGTACCGCTGGTAGCGAGCCGGATCGCGGTCGTGCTCAGGCTTGAAACGGTGGTGGGCGCCGTCCCCCCCGGGGGGGGGCCCCCCCCATTTTTGTGGCCCCGGGGGGGGGAATAACCCCCCGCCCCCCCCCCACCCCGGCGGGGGGGGCGGCCACCCCACCCCCCCCAACCGAAA
>NZ_JBEXHZ010000090.1:0-10521 GCF_040608315.1 Streptomyces sp. NPDC005195 | reverse complement strand
GGCCCGTTCCGCGGCGAGTTCGGCGGCCCGGTGCGAGCGCTGGTGGCGGTGGTGGACCTCATCGGCCGCGGCCAGGGCGAGGTCCACCTGCTCGGGTGTCAGCGCGGCCAGCAGCAGGTCGACCACCTGCGGGTCGACGGCCGCGGCGGCGATCGAGTGGCAGCCCGGTGTGAGGAGCGCATCGCTGCGGGCCCGGGTGCACACATAGTCCGCGGTGCCGTCCGCACGCCGGTAACGGGTGCTCATCGGGAAGCCACATGAGCCGCAGAAGATGATGCCCTGACATACCGGCGCCCCCTCGCGCGGCGGCCGGGCCTTCGCACGGGTGCGGTTGGCGGCCAGTTTCGCCTCGATCTGCAGATACTGCTGCCAGGAGATATAGCCCTCGTGATGGTCACAGATCAGCACGGCCCACTGATCGCGGGACCGTTGGTTGACGACGGTGACGACAGTGCCGTCAGGCCGCACCTTACGAGAGCTCGCCGAGCGACCGAAGGCATAGGCCCCGGCATAGACCGGATTCTTCAGTACTGCGGCGGCCCGGCCATGGGTGAGCCGTCCCCAGGCCAGCCGCCCGTCCCACACCCCGGTATCCCGGCGGGGAAAGCGACGTCCGGCGAACGCGCGAACCACGGCGAGAGCGGATCCGTGCTGGTCAAAGTAGGCGAAGATGTCCGCGACCGCGGCTCGCACCTCTTCATCAGGGTCCACCAGGATGGTCCCGTCATCGGCATGGACCATGCCGACGGGCAGCGGCAGCCGCAGGTCCCCACGCTCGGCGGCCGCCTTGCGGGCTCCCTGCAGGCGTCCAGCCAGGATGTGCAGCTCGGCCTCGCTCATCGTGGACTTCAGGCCCAGCACCAGGCGGTCGTTGAAATCGCCGAGGTCATAGACACCGTCGGCGTCGATCAGGAGGGTGTCGGTCAGCCGCGCAAACTCCAGCAGTCTGCCGAACTCGGCCGAGGAACGGGCAAGCCGGGAGACTTCCAGCCCGAAGACCGCGCCGACCTCGCCGAGACAGACCCGCGACATCAACTGCTGGAATCCGGCCCGCGTTCCGGAGAACCGACCCGAAACCCCCAGGTCCGCATCCACGACCTCGATGTCGCACGGGGCCCAGCCGATTTCCCGCGCGCGGTCGGCCAGCCCGTACTGGCGGGCAGTCGACTCGGTGTTCTCCCGTGTCTGCAGCAAGGTTGACTGCCGCACATAGATCAGCGCCTGCCTCGACCGGTGCGAGGACGTGATCTTCTGCAGCCCGCTCACCTCCGTTCCCCTCCCCTCGCACCGAGGACTCGAGCATGTTCGCGACCAGCAGCATGACGCTCCGGCTCCAGTCCTCCACCACGGTCACCGTCCGTCACCAATGCCCGGGCTTCGAACGCCAAGAAGAAGGGCACCCTTTACGAGGATCCACCTTCCCTCGCCTCGACACCACGGCTCATCAGGGCATCCACCAGCGCAGACAGCGCACCGAGCCCGTCAGTTGCAAGCCGGTTCTCACCCGGCGTCGGGCCGCGGTCCGTCCACCCCTGCGGGAGCGTCACCGTCACGCCGTCACCGGCAGCGCAGATGAACACCAGACCGCTGAAGCGGCGCACCACGCGGCATACACGCAACCGGCGCCCCGCCAACGGATGGAACGGATGCGTGACCAGGAGCGTGTCCTCAGAAACGCCGCGAAGAGGGGCACTATGCGATGTCCTCTGGCGGTCGGCCTGGCCGGAGTTCACGCCCTACCTGGCGTTCCCGCCGGCCATAAGGACGGTGGTCTATTCCACGAACATGGTCGAGTCGATCAATTCCAGGCTCCGCAAAGCCACCCGCAACCGCGGCCACTTCCCCTCGGCACAAGCCGCGTTGAAGGTCCTCTACCTCGCGGTCCGCGAGCAGATCAACCCCAAAGCGCGCGACGCGAACCACGTCGCCGCACACTGGAAAGAGGCACTGAACCAGTTCTCACTCTTCTTCGAGGACCGGCTCAGCATCCAATGAAACCAACCGACTTACACAAGATCGCTGACACGCCCAATTTAACGGCTCTGTTCCGTAGTCGGTGGTGACGGTCTGTGGTTGTCATTGCAGCAGGATGCGGTGCCGGAGGAGGTCGAATCCTGCTCGGCCGTGCATCTGCCGCATGATCCTCTTTGTCCGGGTGTTGACGCCTTCGGTGCGGCCGTTGCTCCAGGGCAGGGTCAGGCCGGCGTTCACAGCGGCACGGTCGAGCTCCAGGCCGTTGCAGAAGCTGTGTAGGTGGGGCAGGTCGGTTCCGCGGGCCTGGGCGATCCACTCGGTGAGCTTGGAGTCGTTGCCACTGGCTGGCGTCAGCAGGGCAGCGAAGTCGCGGATGAGGGACGTGAGCTGGGTCATCTCGGGGCAGGCCGCAGTGAGAAGGCCGAGCAGTTCGGTGTCCTTGGTCCGCAAGTGCTCGGGGTGGGTGAGCAGGAGCCGGGCGAGGTGGCGGGGGGTTGTCACGGGGCGGTCGCCTTCGGCGCGGCCCTGGTTGAGGTAGCGGACCAGCAGGTTGGCACTGCCGGTGTAGCCCAGTTCCCTAATCTCATGCAGGAGGTGGGTGACGGGGACGGCCGGGTTGTCGGACCGGCGCCGGCGCAGGTGGTCGCGGTAGGGGTCGACCAGGGTGGGTCGGTAGCGGGGGGCGATGCGGTCGGCGGACGGTTCGGGGTTGCGGGCGTAGCGTTTGACGGTGTTCAGCGCGAGGTCCAGTCTGCGGGCGCATTCCAGCAGGCCGACGCCCTGGCCGAGGAGGGCGTGGACTTTGTGCCAGCGCTCCCGGGTGGTCTGCTCACGGATGCCGCCGGGCGGGGTGGGTTGATGGTGGCCCAGCAGGGGGCGTGAGCGCGGACTTCGGCCAGTACTTTGTCGCACAGGTTTTTCCACAGGTGCCAGCGGTCGCTGACCTGCACCGCATTCGGTAGTGCCCGGCGGATCGCCTCGGCGTAGGTGGCCGAGCCGTCCCGGCACACGACCTCGACCTCGTTCTTCCCACGGAGCCATGCCTCCAATGTGGCGGCCTCGCGGTCGGGCAGGACATCGATGCGCTCCCCGGTCTCGGCGTCGATGATGATCGTGGCGTATCGGTGGCGACGGCGCAGGGCGAAGTCGTCGACCCCGATCACCCGTGGGACGCGGACCGTCGGCGGGGGTATGCGCCGCAGCAGGCGCAGGGAGGTGGCATAGGAGAGGGGCGTGGCCAGGAACCGGGTGAGACGGGAAGCCGCCCGCCCGCATAACTCCTTGACCACCTCCGAGACCTGCCTGGTCAGACGCGTGGTGCGGCGCTGAAGGCGCTCGATCAGCCCAGGAACCTGCTCACGGAAGGTCTGCCGTCGGCAGCTCAGGACCGGACAGGCCAGCCGCCGCACCCGGACACGTGCCACGACCTGCCGGCCGTCCACCGGCACATCCGCCAACGTCCGGACGTGATACCCGTGCACCTTCCCCGTCACCACCCCACACACCGGACAGGGCGCGGGAACATCCCGGGTTCGGGCGGTCACCCGGATTACCTCACCGCAGTCCTCCACATCCTCGATGATCAGCGCCGACAACCCGGAAAACACCACACCTACAAGGGAGTTGGTCTCAGTCATATCTCATGGTGACAGGCGAAGACTCAGCGTCACCACCGACTACGGAACAGAGCCAGATCGCTGACACGCCCCCCGGGCCCATCCGCGTGCCGCGTAAGGCATGCGAGGCCACGCGCGGCGCTCGGACGGACAAGCCTGCACGGCGGCGCGCGGTGAGGAGAACTGCGTGCCGAGGGCGATGCGGCGGCCCTTGAGGGCGCCGAGATCGAGCCAGGTTGGGCAGTTCACCGTCGCCGTCGACGGAGGCGAGGACCTGGGAGCCGAGGCAGGAGAGCACCGTCAGCCCGTGCTCGCCTTCGCGTGGGTCGTGCGGGTACACCGAATGTGAGCCAGGGGCGTTCGTTTGACAGACCGGTGTGCTTGCTCCAGGTGGAGAGCATGGGTCGGGTGCCGTCGGTAGGGGGATGTTCTCGGCTGGTGTCAGTGCGTCTTGACTGTCGGATGCTCGTAGTGCTCCGGTTTGGGGGTGCGTGCCAGTAGGAGGTTGGTGGCCTCCTGGACGGTGGTTCTTCCGTCGATGACTGCTGTGACGACTTCGGTGATGGGCATCTCGATGTCGTTTCGGTGTGCGAGGTCGAGGATGGCGTGGCAGGATTTCACGCCTTCGGCGGTCTGGCGGGTTGCGGTGGTGGCCTCGGTGAGGTTCAGGCCTCGGCCGAGGTGTTCGCCGAAGGTGCGGTTTCGGGAGAGTGGTGACGTGCACGTGGCGATGAGGTCGCCGGCTCCGGCCAGGCCGGAGAAGGTGAGGGGGTCGGCGCCAAGGGCGATGCCAAGGCGGGCTGTTTCGGCGAGTCCGCGGGTGATGAGCAGGGCGTGGGCGTTGTAGCCCAGGCCCATTCCGGCAGCGAGGCCGACGGCGAGCGCGATGACGTTCTTCACGGCGCCGCCGAGTTCGCAGCCGGTGACGTCGGTGGCAGTGTAGGGCCGGAAGTAGGGGGTGTGGCAGGCTTTTTGGAGGGTGGTGGCGGCGGTCTCGTTGCTGCAGGCGACGAGGGATGCGGCGGGCTGGCGGGTGGCGATCTCGCGGGCGAGGTTGGGGCCGGAGAGGACTGCGATGCGGTCGTGGGTGATGCCGGTGTTGTCGGCGATGACCTGGCTCATCCGCAGGCCGGTGTGGGTCTCGATGCCTTTCATGAGGCTGACCACCACGGCGGTTGGAGGGATGAGCGGGGCCCAGGCGGCGAGGTTGTCGCGGAGCGTCTGGGCGGGGATCGACAGGACCACGTGCTCGGCGCCGTCGAGGGCCTGGGCGGGGTCGGTGGTGGCGCGCAGGGAGGCGGCGAGCGCGATGCCCGGCAGGTATGGGGGGTTCTCGTGGCGGGTGTTGATCGCGTCGGCGACCTCGGGGCGTCGGGCGTGGACGGTGACGTGGTTGCCGGCGTCGGCGAACACGCTTGCCATGGTTGTGCCCCATGATCCTGCGGAGAGCACTGCTACCCGGGTCATCTGCTGATTCTCCTTCTGCACTGGTCTTCGGCACCCTATCCAGCGGCCGTGGTGAGGGGGCGCGTGAGTGTGATGACGAGGGCCTGGCGGGTGTTGAGGCGGGGCAGCATGCGCTGAGCCTCGGCGATCATGTTGTTTGCCTGCTCGTGGCCGAGTTCGTGTCGCAGGTCGGTCTCTCGGGTGAGCCATAGTGTGTAGAGGCGGCGCCAAACCGCGGGTTCCTCGGGCCGGTTGACGGTGTGTTCGAGGGTGAGTCCGGCCGCGCTGGTGTGCTGTTGGAGGTTGTGGCGGTCGTGGTGGGGTATTGCGCGGGTCATGACGGCGCGGCCGCCGGGTTTGAGGATGCGGTGAAACTCGCGCAGGGCAGCGGGGTGGTCGTCGGCGTTTGCGAAGGCGTCGATGCAGACGAGTCCGTGGACGGACTGGTCGGTGAGGCCGGTGGTCTCCAGGCTGCCGATGTGGAAGCGGGCACGGTCCGTCGGGATGAAGGCGGCACGGCGTTCGGTGGCCAGCCGTACTGCGGTGGCGGAGACGTCGACACCGATGAGCTGCGTGTTCAGGGCGCGGGCGAGCCACAGGCCGACGCCTCCGGTCCCGCACCCGATGTCGGCGAGGAGCTGGCCGGGCCGGAGCCGGAGGCGGGAGACCATGGCGGCAAGGACGGCCCAGTCGCAGGAACTGAACGGCGCGGCCTCGTGGGGGTAGGTGTCTCCCATCGCCTCGGCATACAGCGCGGCGACGAGGGGGCTGGCGGCGCGGGCGGCGTAGAAGGCGTCGAAACGCTCGCCCTGTTCCCGTTCGCGGGCGGTGAGGGTGTGGGTCATCGCGGGATGGTCTTGCGGGTGCGGGAGCGTGTACCGGGAGCGATCACCTTGACCGCGGTGAGGGGTTCGTCGGCCTGGGAAAGAGTCACGGCAATGGGCTCGTAGCCTGTCGCCTTGCTCAGACGGGCGGCGAGGAGCTGGACCAGGTCCTCGAACGTACCGATGGATGCGGGGACCGCGGCCGGGGTGGCGGCGGTCGCCTTGTCCCACCTCAGGTGGGGCCGGGTGTTCGTCGGGGGGAGGGGCTGCGGGGCGGCGAGGACTTCGTCGCGGCTGGCGAGGTCGTCGCGGAGGCCCGCGATGCAGGTCAGGCGGGACTGTGCCGCCTCTGTGATGGCCCGGGCCAGCGCGATGTGCGGGTCGATGTGGCACCCGGCGCCCGCGAAGAAAGCCGGGTAGTCCTCGGACCACAGGTAGGCCAGGCATACGGGCAGGGCGTAGGCGCTGTCGACGACGAACAGTTCGAGGACGGTGTGCGCGTGCTGGAGCCGGTCGATGAGGCTGCGGGCGTAGGGGTCGTGGACGGTGGCCGGGTCGACGGACGTCCGCAGTGCACCGCCGGTGCGTTCGTCGGTGTAGAGGGTGTGCCGCTCGATGACTTCGCACAGGGCGTGCACGAGTGCTTCATCCCTGCTGTTGCCGCAGGCCAGGCCGGTGCTGGTGGTCCGCCAGATGTCCGGGGCCCACATCGGGTGCGGGGCGCGGGAGATGAGTCTGCTGGGGACGAGGAGGGACTGGCCGGTGATGAGGCCGGTGCCGGCCGTCCATTCCTGCGGGAGCAGGTTGAAGCCCCGTAGCGCCTTCAGGTCCTCGGGCGGGACGCGCAGCGGGAGGGCGTCGAGGGGGTAGTTGAGCGGGACGTGGCGGGCGCTGGCGCGGTGGTCGACGGTCAGAGGCTGCTCCGTGTGCCACAGCTCGATAGCCTCCATGACGGCGGAGATCGCCGCGAGCCGGTCGGTGGCGCCCTTGCCCTGGGAGGCGGTGAGGGTGTGAGCGGCGGGGCGGATCGCGGTCCACACGGGCAGGCCGAGGTGGTCGAGGCCGGTGTGGTCGGCGACGCGGGTGATCCCGTACCGGCCCAGGTGGGGTGCGAGAGCGGCCCAGGTGTCGTCGGGGGTGCGGGCTCGAACGGTGCCGTCGAGCGGGATGATCTCGGTGTCAGTACTCATAGGGGGCGGCCTCCATTTTCGTTTCGGGTGCCAGTTCGGCCTGGTCGCGGAAGAAGCCGGCGAGGAAGACCTTCACGGCATCGATGGCGTGCGCTGCGCTGCGCAGGCCGCGGGCGGCCGCCGCGTCCTCCAGACCGGAGAACTTGCACCGCCACAGACCGCAGAGGGTGCGGACGGCCCGGCTGTCGTTGATGGTCTCGGGCAGGAAGCCGGGGGTCGCCCGGCGGGCGTCGTCGTTTGCGGCGAGGTAGCGGAGGATCGACATCCGGTCCGGGCCGGTCTCGCAGGCCAGGAGCCGGGCGACCGTCTCGGTGTCGCGCAGGTCGACTGGTATCCGGAAGGCGGCGTGCACGGGCAGGGTCCCGCCGGCGTCCTCGCCGGTGAGATGGGCCAGGCGTTCGGCCAGCGGCATCCCGGGGCCGGCGTCGGCGGGGTGACGGGAGAGCTGCTCGAGGTGACGGTTCCACACCTCAGGGAACTTCGGGTCGAACACTTGCTGGTAGAGGAGGCACAGTGCGGTGGGCAGCCCCAGACCATCGATGTTCCGTGCGGCGAAGTGGTTGCTCCACCGCAGGAAGTACCCGGTGTCGAAGTGCCGCTCCCGCGGAACGCTGCGGCAGAGGTCAGGCCCGTACTGGGCGGTGTGCACGGCCTGGAGCGCGTCGGCATGCTTGATGTCACCGAAGTGCGGCTCGGCGGCGCGCCGTTCGTCGACCCAATCGATGAAAGCGCTCGTGCCGTGGCGGCGGCAGACGGCCCGCACGACGGCTGCGGTGCGCTGCGGGTAGTAGATACCGCGCAGTGCTTCCATCAGCCCGGATGCCTCCCTGCTCGTGATGACTCGCTGTTCCCTTGCGAGGCTGATGACGTAGCGGCAGGTCACCAGTGGCCATGTCAACGCGCGCCCGGTGTCCGGGTCCTGGCCGACGGCGACCTCGTCGTCCGCGGTGATCTGGCCGGTGAGGTAGGCGTGGTAGATCGTGCCGACGCCGCACATCCCGTACGGGTACAGCTCACGCGCGCGGAGGGCTCCGATGCTGGAGGCGCCGATGACGCGGACGCCGCGGTGCATGATGGCCATGATCTCTTTGTGCCGCAGGGCGGCCGCATGGTGGTAGACACCGTCGATGATGACCACGGTGTCACCGGCGGCGATCTCAGGGTCGAACAGGTCACCGTGGCCTACCGGGGGCAGAACGCGTAGGGCCGGGTTGTGCAGGAGTGCTTCTTCTGGGGGCAGGGTGGGCCCGACGTACAGGTGGATCACTGAAAGGCTCTCCTTCGGGCGGAGGGAAGTTAAGGAAGTGAAGTGCCCCTCGCTGTGATGCTGAGGGGCACTTCCGTAGTGCTGCAGCCCGAGCGCGACGGCGGCCGTCATGCCGGTGACGTCACCGGGCCTGGCTGACACGTCACAGCAGCCGTAATGCCGAGGTCCGGGTCAGGGACCTTCGTCCTCGACGTCCTCGATACGGACAGCACCGGTCGGCTCTACGAGCTCGGCTGCGACGCCCAGCGGCTGCCCGGGCCCCGCCTGCGCGGCAATTTCAGACTTGGATTTCTCCACGGCTTCTTCCTTCCTGCAATTCAGTGCGTACGGCGGGAGCGGACGCTCACGCCGGTGGTGCCACGGACCCTGTGGGAACCGGATCCGCCTTCCGTCCTTGCGGGCGGGAGGTCTTGTGGTGCGGACCGCGCCGCCGCCTGCCGGCCAGGGGAGGGGAGCCTGGCGTCGGCGCGGTCCTGTGCCGGCCCCCAGCGGCGGGGCAAACGAGCCAGCGGGATCTTGGAAGCGGGGTCAGCCGACCGCACACGAACGGGCCCTGCGATCCCGGCTCGCGCACGCTCTGCCGGGCGAGCTCGCCGACGCCGCGGAGACCCGGCGGCGGGGTGCAAGCCTAAAGAGGCGTGCCTGGCACGTGGCACAGGGCCATGGAGCGTCGAAAGGCTTGCGGTCAGCGCTGGACGATGGGCGTGGAGGACGGGGTGTGCGCAGCGGTGTATTCGATGACCCCGGTTTCGTGGTAGCCGAACATGCGGCCTCGGGTGGGCCAGTCATCGACGGGTGTAGGGGCACCCCAGCAGATGGTTCTCGGCTCCCACGGTGAGCCGAGTGGCTTACGTTGGCGGACCTTGGGATACCGCTCTGGATGTGTTTCCAGCTGCAGAATGACGAGCAGTGCTTCGCCCCAGTTCCCGACGGTGACTTCCCCCGCCACGCGAACCCCGCCCACGGGTACCGCCAGCCGTGTCGCGCCTGCGCCGGATCCCCGGGCTGAGCGGAGATCGATGACGAGGCTCTGCTCGAGCAGGCCGGGCTCCGCTAGACGCCGAGCAAGCGCCGCCCGCTCCGTCTCATCGACGGATGTCTCCTGCCTGGTTGCATGGGCAGTTCGTACGTGCGTGCGCCGGGGTACGTCCCAGACATCGAGCTGCCGCCGCAGCCATTCGATTCCCACGCCGTAGTCACGGCAGAGCGTCGCCATAGACGCACCCTCGTAGGTGTATCGGCGGACCACGGTTGCCTTATGGGCGATAACTGCTGCGCGATTTGCTGAGACCTCGCGCTTGGTGCGGTGATTCGTCATCAGTCTGTCTCCCGTGCGGCCTCGAACAGGCCTGACGGCTGGAGGAATTGGGTCTGGGCACGAGGTCTGTCGTGTGCGCACCACGGTGGAAACCCGACAGGCCGGGCTCGCGCCGGGGGCGCGCGGGGGCTTCGAGTTACTGAAGGAGGAGGAAGGGCGGCGCCCGCGCGTTGCGAGTGCCTGGGCGAGCGAACCTGCTCCGCGAGGTCACCCATGTCCATGGCCGGTGCGGCCGCTGACGTCTGCTGCGCCGGCGTGAACTCCAAAGCGGCCATCAGACGGCAGGTTCCTTCGCTACGGGCACTGTGAGAGAGCACCAGGTCTTCGTGCAGTCGGGGCTGACACCCCAGGAGCCGCTGTACTCGGAAGTGATGGACTCAACGATCCACAGTCCCCGCCCGCTCTCGGCATCCAGCTCCGGTGCTCCCAGCCGGGGACTCTCTCGCGAGCCGTCGTCGACCGTCAGCCGGACGGTCTCGCTTGAACAGGAGAGGAGCAGAGACACCCCCGGGCCGTCTCCGTGCTCCAGCGCGTTGGTGACCAGCTCGCTCGTCAACAGCTCCATGGGCTCAACGAGTTCAGGTAATCCACACAGACGCAGCCGGGCGGCGACGAGCCGGCGCATCTGCGGAACACGGCGAGCATCCTGTGCCGGGACCGGATGGCCTGCGATCCGTTGCTGCCGTTCGAACCACACAGTCATGACGTCGGGCCCATCCACGGTTGGGTAGGACACAAGGCGACGGGCCGCCGCGGTGAGTGTCACCTCGTACCGCCGCTCTGGCCAGAGGGCCTGACTTGCACTGCCGTGGGCATCGCCACGCACCTTCTTTCGTACCCGTCGCGGAGGGGACGCCTGCGGGCTGCCGAGGGCTCTTGACAGGGC
>NZ_JBEXHZ010000089.1:0-11327 GCF_040608315.1 Streptomyces sp. NPDC005195 | reverse complement strand
CGCAGGACTAGGGCCGGCAGATGGTGTAGCTGTTCCTTCGGGGCCCTGGCGCATCCGCGCCAGGGCCCCTCCACGCGTTCCACAGAGAGGTGCAATGACAGCAGACGACTCGTACGACCGACTCGATGACGACGACTACCCCGCCTACACGATGGGACGTGCCGCGGAGATGCTCGGCACCACGCAGGGTTTCCTGCGCGCGATCGGCGAGGCCCGCCTGATCACGCCGCTGCGCTCGGCGGGCGGCCACCGGCGGTACTCCCGTTATCAGTTGCGGATCGCCGCCCGGGCCCGTGGACTCGTCGACCGGGGCACCCCGATCGAGGCGGCCTGCCGCATTGTCATCCTCGAAGACCAGCTCGAGGAAGCGCAGCGCATCAACACCGAATACCGCCGCGCCGCCGAATCCGCGGGGCCAACGACGGCGGCTTGAGCGGAGTGATTGAGGTTGTTCAGGACCCGACCTGTGCGGGGCACCGAGCGATCGTGGCACCGACTGCTCGCTGATCTCCGTGGTCTCGCGCTTCCCATGCAATGCGAACCATCCGCGCCACCTGGGCCCAAGCGCCCGCCGGTCATGCGGGAGCAACGGCGCTCTCCGTGAGTCAGGACTTATTGCGGTGGTATGCCGCCACAGCGACTCCTGCCAGTGCCAGCACAAAGATCAGTCCCTGGAGCCAGTTCGGCGCGAAGTCCGGCACCGGCCTTCCGGCCGCCGCCATAATCCACTGCCCATTGGTCATGCTGAGCTCCCCCTGTCGGTGCGCGTGGAGACCAAATGCCCGCAAATGCGTCGACCACTCCGTGGTCGCTCTGATCGTGGCCGGCAGCCTTCTCTAGGGTGCGGGTACGCCTGCCCATTGTGCGATGTGTGGCGGTCGGCTGAGGTGACGTGGGGCTCGCGTGGCACGACGTCCCGTCCATGCCGGATCCGACACGGGCAGGCCACGTCTGGGGGACTGGCCCTGGGCGGTGTCGAGCAGTGGGGATTCTCAGTGACCGCAGGCGAGTCGGGTGCGGATGACAGGTGTGCTTCCCGTCGTCGCGCGGAGGGGAGCCGTCGGGGGCCGCGACGACGCTGGTGGACATGCTGCAGGCGGCAGAATCGGCGCCGCCGGTGGAGTCTCTCGAGTGGTCGCGCGGATCCTCAGTGATTCCCAGCTCCGCGCCGAGGGCCACGAGATCCGTGATGAGGACGTCGCCAGGCTGTCCCCACTCAAGCACCGCAACCTGATTTTGGTCGGCCGCTACAGCTTTTTACCGCCTCGACTCCGGCCCCGACGCCCTGCGTCCGCCGCGTGACCCGGTCGCCCTCCTCCTGCGCGGGAGCCGCGCAGGAAGAGGCGGCGGTGGCGATATCGAGGTCGCCCCTCAAGATCATTTCGGTATTGCCGGTATGTGTTTCGGACGCTGCTTGACCGCCATAGCTAATGCGGGTAGCTTTTAGTTACTGACGTTAGCCATCTATGGAGGTCATCGTGACCGAGCACCTGAGCATCGCCGGCAACACCATCGCCTACGACGTGACCGGAGAAGGACCGCTGGTCGTCCTCGCGCACGGCATGGGCGACAGCAGGCACTCCTACCGTTTCCTCGCCCCGGCGCTGGTCACGGCCGGGTACCAGGTCGCGAATGTCGACATACGCGGCTGCGGTGACTCCAGCCTGGGCTGGGACGGGTACAGCCGTACCGATATCGCCGGTGACCTGGTCGCCATCGTGCGCCACCTCGGTGGCCCGGCAGTGATCATCGGGCAGTCAATTAGCGGCGGCGCGGCGACCATCGCGGCCGCTACGGCGCCCGACGTGATCAGCGGGGTCATCGAGCTGGCCCCCTTCACCCGCAAGCAGTCGGTGCCCCTGGGCGGGCTGTTGCGAGTCAAGCGCTACCGGGCCGGTTCCACCCAGCTCGGGATGACCATGCTCCTGGGAAGCCTGTCAGCCTGGAAGAAGTACCTCGATCTGGCCTACCCCACCAAGCCCGCAGACTGGGACAGTGAGCTGGGCCGAATCGAAACCAAAATGAGCGAGCCCGGCCGGATGAAGGCCCTGCAGGCCATGTGCAAGAGCGCTCCGACCGACGCCGGCGCCCAGCTGCCCAACGTCACCTGCCCGGTTCTGATCATCCAGGGCAGCCTCGACCCCGACTGGGCCGACCCGCGCGCCGAGGGCGAGAAGATCATCGCCGACCTGCCCACCGGCCTCGGCGAGTTGGCCGTCATCGAGGGCGCCGGTCACTACCCGCACGCCCAGACCCACGACAAGGTCCTCGCACTGGCCCTACCGTTCCTCGCCAATACCCTGTCCCATGCCTAGGGCCGGGCTCAGCCCGGCGTCGGTCACCGAGGCCGCCGCCGCGCTGGCCGACGAGATCGGGTTCAAGAACCTCAGCATGGGCCTGCTGGCCGAGCGCCTCGGGATCAAGACCCCCTCGCTCTATAAACACGTCGCGAACCAGGCTGACCTCACCCACCGGATCGCTGTCCTGGCCATGAACGAACTCGCAGACACCATCCGCGACGCCACCCAGGGACGTTCCGGCAAAGAAGCCCTCGTCGCCGGGGCACACGCGATGCGGACGTACGTGCTGGAGCACCCCGGCCGGTACGCGGCGGGCAACGCCGCCATCGTCACCGGGCCCGCCGACCCCCTCACCCCAGCGGTCGGTCGCGTTCTCGCCTCCTGGACGGCCATGCTGCACGGGTACCGGCTGGACCCCGACCAGGAGATCCACGCGCTGCGGATGCTGCGCAGCATCCTGCACGGATTCTCAGCCCTCGAAGCGATCGGCAGTTTCCAGCTCAACGCCGACGTCGATGACAGCTTCACCTGGATCCTCGGTTTCATCGACCAGGGTCTGAAGGCGAAATGGCCCGACCTGGTTCCACCCCGCTGACCTGCTTACCCGTCGTCATTCGCCAATCGTCACCATTGAGTTCTGTTGAACCGTTATGGAGTGTGATCATGGGCTACGTCATCAAGACCGAGGTCGACATCAACGCCAGTCCCGAAGCGGTCTGGGACGTCCTGGTCGACTTCCCCCACTACGGCGAGTGGAGCAACTTCTCCCGTGTCGAAGGAACGGCCCAGGTGGGCACCAGGCTTTCGATGAAGATGCCCGGCTTCTCCTTCAGGCCCACCGTCACGGTCACCGAATCGGGTGAGCAGCTGCAGTGGTCCGGCACGCTCATATCCAAGCGGCTGTTCCTCGGCCGGCATTCGTTCATCCTCCGGGCCAAGCCGGACGGCACCACCCATGTCACCAACCACGAAGAATTCTCCGGCGGCCTGACAACCCTGATCCAGCGCTTCATGAAGCAGAGCAACGACAACGGGTACACCGCATTCAACGCCGGCCTCAAGCAGCAAGTAGAGCACCGTGCCATGCACCAGAACCGCACCTGAAAGACATATCAAGGACCGGCTCGAGGCGGTGGCGGTGTCGTTCCTGATCACCGACTTCACGGGCAGTTCGGTGGCGCGGCTGGGTACTGCGGGCAGTGTCGAGGCCGGTGAGCTGGCCCAACGCATCCCGTTGGCGGGTACCGCCTATGACAACGTGATCCGCACCCAGCGTCCCGAGATAGAGAATGGGGTCCGGGGGCACTGGCGCGGGTCGTGGCTCCGGTGACCAACCGGGGGGACGCCATCGGGGTCCGCTGAGGTGTTCGGGCTATGCGGTGGCTGGGTTGAGGGCGAGGTCGGCGATGATGCGTTTGCCCAGGGGGGTGTGTTCCATGGTGACGGCGTGGGCGAGGGCGGTGACGATTTCCAGGCCGTGCCGGCCGATCCGTTCCGGGTCCGGGGCGTCGTGAGCGGGGATGACGGGGCTGCTGTCCCAGAGTTCGACGTGCAGCATGGGCCCGTGGATCCGCAGTTGGAGGAGAGCGGGGCCGGGGGCGTACTTGCGGGCGTTGGTGACGAGTTCACTGACGATCAGCTGCGCGATCTCCACCGTGGCGACAGCTATGGGGCTGCCGCAGTGGTCTTTGGCCTTTCCCAGGAACGCAGCGACGAGGTGGCGGGCCTGAGCGATCCGGGAACCGTCGCCGTCCAGCGCGAGCGAGGCTTCCAGCGGTGCGGAAGCGCCGAACGGCAGGCTGCCAGTGTCTTCAGATGAGTCGTCCATCTCTGTCTGCTCCCGTGTTGTGCCGGGCATTCCCGACTACCCCTCCCTGCACAGTGCAGGCCAAGGGCCATGGGTTGGCCGTCGCTCCCCAACGGCACGATCATCTTCTCAGTAGGATGTACGGCTGCCGGAACTCGCTTCGACGGGGCGGCATCGCAGAGGAATGCACGAAAAACGCGAGGGGCACCTCGAGCACCTGGAGGCGTTCGTGGAGCAGCACCGCGCCCGCCTGGAGGAACTGCTGCGCGCGTGTGGGCCGGGCACCAGGGCCGCCTCGCGCGGCTGGTACCCGGTCTCGGAGATGCGTTGGCGACGGTGAGCGTGCGCGGGGTGGCCCGGCCGGTCGGCGGGTAGAGGTTCTGCCACAGCGGGACGCCCTGGCCTCCGTGGGACGCGGCGATGGAGTGGTCCTTCACCTTCACGCGGAAGAACTCGCGGTAGCGGGCGAACTTGCCCGCCAGCACGTGGTCGGCCTCCGTGCACCGGTACCGGTTTCCTGCTGGACAGATGGTGGGGGCTGGGTACCGGGCTGGTTGGCTTCGTACGCGAGAACGCAAACTTCTGGACAAAGCCAGCTGGTCCTGGGTATAGGCGCGCTTCTCCACGCCGTGAAGGCCATGGTGCTGCTGTGCACCCTGCAGACGTGCCAGAGACTGCGGACCCTCACGAAGGGCGGCCCGCAGGGGGAAGCGGCCGCACAGACGGTCCTGCACGCCATCGCCCTCTACCAGGCAGCGGTGTTCCCGCTTCGGCCCGGCGGAGTGCGCGAGGAGGAACGGGACCTCAGGCGCCTGGTCGCGTACCGGTCCGCGGCCCGCGAGGGGCTGCCGCAGCCGGTGAGGGTGGCGGCAGCCGAGGCTCTCGGAGTGATCGATCAGGGCCGCGACGCTCAGCGGGCGCAGGCGGCGGTGTGGACCGTGAACGAAGCAGTCCGCGACTGCCGCCCCGGCTTCATCTCCCTCCACGACGACCACATCTCCTGAAACCCACCGTCATCCGGCCGCCCCGTTCAACACGGCGCGAGCCCCCGGCCGGTGTCACGATGCCGATGGGTGTCCTGCCACGCACTGCACAGCATCGGGGCACCCCTCCCGCCGTGCGCGGCCACAGCCCCCAGGCCGCGCGCCGATGCCGCCGTACGGGCCGTCGAGGTACGCCCCGCTTAACGTCCCCGGGCCTGGGGGACTGCTGGGTCCTGAGCTTCCTGCCCGGGCGCCCTGGTCCCCGAGGTCCGACGGGACAAGACTCGAGGACCAAAGCGGCAGGCCGCGTACCGCCGTACACGACCTGCCGCGCTGCGCAGCGGCAGCACCATATCCGCAGCAACAGCCAAATGCGAAAACCGCGTTGTACCAGGTGCGCGGGAGGAGGAGTCGGGCTCTTCGCGGCTTGGGCGATGTCGACGCCGAATTCCGTCACCGGGTGCGCCCCCGCGGGTCTGCGGCGTGGCTCGGTCGTTGTCGCCGGCTGTGGGGCTACACGGTTGCGGGCTGCTCCGTGGTCGTCTCGTCGGCGTGTTCGCCGGTGACGAGGTAGATGACGCGTCGGGCGACGGATACGGCGTGGTCGGCGAATCGTTCGTAGTAGCGTCCGACCAGGGTGACGTCGACGGCTGTTTCGACTCCGTGGTGCCACTGTTCGTCCATCAGGTGCTGGAAGACCATGCGGTGCAGTTCGTCCATGCGGTCGTCGTCCTTCTCCAGCTGAAGGGCTGCTTCGACGTCTTGGGTGATGATGACTTCGGCGGCCTGTGCCATCAGGCGCTGGGCGAGTTGGCCCATCTCCAGGATGGTACGGCGCAGGTCCCGCGGCACGGCCTTCTCGGGGAAGCGCATCCGGGCCAGTTTGGCCACGTGCTCGGCGAGGTCGCCGCTGCGTTCAAGGTCCGCGCTCATGCGCAGTGAGGTGACCACGGTCCGCAGGTCTGTGGCGACGGGCTGCTGCCTCGCGAGGATCGCGATCGCGCGGTCTTCCAGATCGCGCTGGAGATCGTCGATCTTGTTGTCGGCGGAGATCACGTTTTCGGCGAGCTCCAGGTCGGCGTCCAACAGTGCGGTGGTGGCCCGGCCGATGGCCGATCCGACCAGATTCGCCATCTCCACCAGGCTGTCGCTGATCGAGCCCAGCTCCTCGTGATAGGCCTCGCGCATTGCCCCTCCACCGCCTTCGTCGTCTCGCTCGTCAGCTTCGAACGACTGTCAGACACCCACACCCGCTCCGCACCCGGTTCGTCGGCCATTGCGCGTAGCCGTGCAGACCGCTCCAGACGTCCGGCAGATGGTGTCAGTGACCGCTGCTCCTGTTCCAGCTGACGGAGCGAGCCGGTTACAGGGCAGGGTGGATCCGTTGGTGCCCCCGGCTGACAGGCCCGCTTCAGTCGGCCGCTGACTCGTCCTCGTCCAGCTCCGGCGCATCCGGAGCGCCATCAGATGGTGCGCAACGGAAGAGGCGCTGGAGAGGCCGACAACCTGCCCGTTCCCCACATTGCTTGCCCACGACGGAGCAGGAACCAGTCGCTGTAGCGGCACAGGTCCCAGTCGCGGACCAGGAAGTGGAACTCGGAGGCCGTGAACTCCTCCGAGGAGTCCCCAAGGGGCCGGTCTGCGTCAACGCCGCCCTCGAACCGGCCCAGCGTGCGCATCAAATGCACCTCGGTGTCGAACTCCGCCCAGCTGAAGTTGTCGGGGTACTGGCTCACATACACAGTCGGTACAGGCTCAAATAAAAAGATCCAAACGTCTCAACTGAGCGGCAGGAAGTGGGTGGTGGGGCCGCCCGATGAGGAAGTCTATGGGCCGCTCCGAGTGGTCAAGGGCGCCTATGGCGGCGCTGCGCGCTGGGCTGCGCCCACCCGTGACAACTCGTCCCGGCCCGAGGATCGGCAGCTATCAACCGGCCCCCTACGAGTGGCACCCGGCCTTTGTACGTGATCCTGTACCGAGTTCTGCGCGTGACCTTGTACGCCGACAGAAGTCCGAGAACAGCCACTCCTCGGCGTCCTCGGCCTGGGAACTGGGCCAAGGCGTGCGCGTGCTGGTCGAGCCTCAGACCCCCGCGGCCTCGCAGGCCGGCCGTGTCGCGCCGAACTCGGCGGCGGCGAGGACAGAGTCCAGTCGGGCTCGCGTGGCGGCAAGGTCCCGCATGTGATCGTCGAGGCGGTCCCGCTCCGCGCGAAGCCGGGCGATCATCTCCGGGCCGGCGATACCGGTGTGCACGCACGGCAGGAACTCCACGATCGTCCGGCTGCTCAGCCCGGCAGCGTAGAGGAGCTGGATCCACCGCACTCGCTCGACCGTGTCCGGGGTGTAGAGGCGCTGCCCGCCTGTGCTGCGGCTCGACGCGATGAGCTGCTGCTGCTCGTAGTAGCGCAGCGCCCGCGTGCTCACTCCCGCGGCCGATGCCACCTCGCCGATTCGCATCCCGTCGCTCCCTCTGCTCCGCATGCTGCTGGGTCCCGGTTGCTGTCGGGCCGTCCCGGGGTTTGTCACCCGACTTGCCTTTGACGTTAACGTCAACTTTTACACTCCGGTAGCCGGCCATCAGCACCGGCGGAACCGACCATCACGGAGTAGGACCTCATGAGCCCTGACGACACGACACCCGACGGCCTCATCCCCGCCGCCATCCTCGCCTCGGACACGCCAGTCGCGGTATATGGATACGCCCGGGCCAAGGCGGGTGGGGAGGGCCGGATGCTGGGCGAGATCCAGGCGATCATCGGCCTCACCCGCAAAGAGGACGGATGCGAGCAGTACGTGGTGCACACCGCGCCGGGCCAGCCAGGCGCCTTCGCCTTCTACGAGCGCTGGTCATCCGGCGCCCACCTGCTGGCGCACGTTTCGCAGCCGTTCATGCAGACGTACTTCGCCGCCATCGCGGGCCTGGTCGAGGGGGAACTGGAGGCCCACTGGCTGCACCCCCTCTCCTGATCCACGGCACACGGCTGGCCTCGCGCCACGCGGGGCCAGCCGCATCCGGATCGCCGTCCGCGATGGCGCGGCGTGCGGGCAGAGGTATGGCTGCTGGTCGGTCCACGCTACGGGCCGCCTGTCGGCAAAGGATCGTTTAAAGACAGGCTTCTTGCGCAGGGCCGCGTTCTCCGCCTCCAGCGGTGTGGGCGGCTCGGCCGGTGCCTCCGTGCGGCGTCCTCGCGGTCGGCTCGCTCGGACTGCCCGGACCCAGTTCCGCCGGGTCTCGGGATTGATCCCCAGATCGGCAGCGACCTGCCGAATCGTCGCCTCGCCGCGACAGGTACAGCGCGACCGCGTCTGCCTTGAACTGCGGCGGATAGTTCTTCATGACCACGAGATGTCCGTTCTCAGATCCTCAAGATCCAGTGTCTCGTGTGTCCAAGATCCAAGGTCAAGGCCCACCCTCGTACGCAACCGGCTCAAGCGCCTGCAGTACCGGCCGGATACCCTCAACGGCTTCATAGCAGGCACCGGCCTGACCCTCGACGATCCAACATCACCCTGACCAGCCGAACTCAGTAAGTAATGATTGGCGGCTATCGGGCGGCCGGGAAACCCTGGCGACCGTGGGGAATGAAGAGCAGCGCCGGTGCCCGTATGGGGACGAAGGCGTCGGCGCCACGATGTCCCTGACCCATTCCGTGAAGTTCCGGCTGGGGAATTACGCTGCGTTCCACACGGGACGGGCACCGGAAGTCGGCAGTCCCGTTTACTGCGCGGGGCGGGGCGGTCATTCTTGCCCGTATGCGCAGATCGAGGGCGGCGGTGGGGAGTTCTGTGTTCATGGCGCTGGCGCCGGGCACAGTGGCCGGGGTTGTGCCCTGGTGGGTGACGGGGTGGCAGGCCGGCCACTGGTGGTTGCCCGTCCGGCTGCTGGGCGCCGTCATCCTGTTCGCGGGTGCGGCGGTGCTGGTGCATGCCTTCACACGGTTCGTCGTGGAGGGGCTGGGGACTCCGGCGCCGATCGCGCCAACTGAGCATCTGGTGGTGGGCGGGCTGTATCGCCACGTGCGCAACCCCATGTATGTCGCGGTCACGGCGTCGATCGGCGGACAGGCACTGCTCCTTGGCCGACCCGTTCTGCTTGCCTACGGGCTGCTCACCGCAATGGTGATGTGGGCGTTCGCCAGATGGTACGAGGAGCCGCGGCTGTTTCATACGTTCGGCGCGGATTACGAAACCTACCGCCGGGCAGTACCGGGCTGGTGGCCAAGGTTGCGCCCCTGGCAGGGCTGACCCCCAGGGGCGAACAGCGGGAAGCGCAAGCTGAATCTCTGGGTCCTCGGCATCAGCCGGAATCCGCGCTCCGGCGGGACAGAGCCCGCCACAACCGTCGACCAACCAGTCCTAGCGGTGGTTTGTTAAACCGGGCAGTAGAGATCAATGGGTCTGCCGCTGCCGACGGTGTCGATCAGTTCCTGGAGTGCTGGGGGCGGGGGCCTCCTCGACCATGCCCGCCAGTAGCGTTGCAGCGTGGCCCAGGGCGTCAGCCAGCCACGGACGGCCCGGAGTGCCTGGGGCCAGGAGGCCGGCTGGGGCTGGGGCCCGGGTTCTCCCCCTCTCTAACGGGTCTGGCAGTTGGTCAAGTTGGGGTGGCTGGTCGGTTGCAGGGGGCGTGGGTGGGGCGAACCAGGTGTTCCAGCAGAAGCTGAATGCGCAGTTCACGAGGGTCTGGTGGCGCCGGATCGCAGTGTCGGAGCGGACCTGGAAGTCCGCCTAGTAGTGCTTCGTTAGGTTCTTGGTCTGGTTCTGCTGGTTTTGAGGGGGTGGCCGCAGGTGGTGCAGGTGCCGGTCCAACACCTCAGCAGGTCTTGGAGTGCGTCGAGGGTCTGGTAGAGACTCGGGCTGGTGCCTGGACTTTTGGGTCGAGCCTGCGGAGGGTGAGGAAGGCCTGCGCGGCGGTGACGAGGGTGACGTGGTGGTGCCAGCCGCGCCAGGTCCGGCCCTCGAAGTGGTCGAGTCCCAGACCATGTTTCAGTTCGCGGTAGTCGTGTTCGATCCGCCAGCGCATCTTCGCCCACCGCACCAGGTCGGCGGCCGGTGTGCCGGCGGGCAGATTCGATATCCAGTAGCCCGTCGGGGCGTCCTGGCCCTGCGGCCATTCGACCAGGAGGGTCTGGGTGGGCAGGACGCCGTCCCACCGGTTGCGGCCCCCGCCTGCTTCCTGAGCGGCGGCCAGGGACTGCTTGCCCGCGGGCCGCACGCTCAGCACCATGAACCGTGAGGTCATCGCGCCTTTACTGCCCTGCCGCCAGGTCACCTCGCTGCACCGCGCCGCGCCCGCCTGGGCCGCGAGGGCGGAGAGCGCTCGCGGCGGGGTGCGGTAACGGGGAAGGGTGGGCGGCCCGAGCCCGCCATATGCGGGCCGGTGCGGCTCGACATCCTCAGGATGAGCGACTTCCTTCCCGCTCAGGGCCAGCACATAGGACAGCCCGCGCTCCTGGAGACCGAGCCGGAAGAGGGTGCTGACGCCGTAGCCGGCGTCGCCGACCACGACCGGTGCCTTCAGCTGCCACCTGGCGAGCGCGTCCAGCAGAGCGAGCGCGAGACGCCACTTCTCCTGGTGCACCACGTCGTCGGGGACTCCTGCCCTGCGGCAGCGGTCCGGCTCGTCCGTCCACTCACGCGGCAGATACAGCTGCCACTCCAACGGGCACGAGGCGGTGTCGGTGGCGGCATGGACACTGACCGCGA
Source organism: Streptomyces sp. NPDC005195 (assembly GCF_040608315.1). Classification (NCBI taxonomy): domain Bacteria; kingdom Bacillati; phylum Actinomycetota; class Actinomycetes; order Kitasatosporales; family Streptomycetaceae; genus Streptomyces; species Streptomyces sp. NPDC005195. Next base: position 534 of record NZ_JBEXHZ010000089.1, on the reverse strand, counting down.
CCTGGCAGTTCGCCCGTTTGCCGACCGCTCCGCAGTACTGGCGGGCCACCCCGACCGATGCCTTGCCGCACTTGGGGAACGACACGTCGTCGATCACCCACACCTCGGGCCTGATGACTTCGGTCAGCCGTTGGGCGATCCGCTGCCTGACCGGCAGCGGATCCCACGGCGACTGATTCACGAACTGCTGCAGGGCCTGCATGTTGCCGTCCGGCAGCCGCTCGGCCATCGGCTGGATCGACTTGCGCCGACCATCCAGCATCAGGCCCCGTAGGTAACACTCGCCCCTGGCCCGCTGATCCCTACGCGGTATCGAGGCGAAGACATCCGCCACGAACATCGCTAACCCCGCCCGTAACCGGCTCACTTCATGGACATCCACACATCCCAACATGCTCTTGATCAGCGTCAACGCATAGACCTAACGAAGCACTACTAGTGTCCTGCGCCAGAGATCCGTCGGCAGATGCGGGCGAGGGAGTCGAGGATTTCTTCGGCGGTTTTGGTCCAGATGAAGGGCTTGGGGTCTTCGTT
>NZ_JBEXHZ010000088.1:0-11332 GCF_040608315.1 Streptomyces sp. NPDC005195 | reverse complement strand
CCCTCCGCCACACCGCCCGCGACTACCACCGGCCCCTACGAGCCCTCGGTCTCACGTGACGAACCCAGACAGATCCCGATCATGCAATGACCCTGGCTCCGGCATAGCCCACGGCTCGCGGCCAGGCGCCGGCATCGCTTGATCTCCGCGCCCGCGATGCAGGAGCTGGGTGGGGTGTAGGCGAGGAAACGCTGGGGGGATCGGTGGTGAGCGGCGGTGAACTCCGCCTCGCTCATCCCGCTGGCCCGGACGGCCTCCCGACAGGTTTGGCATCTGTTCTCCGGGGAGGGCAGTACCTGCAGACATCCGGGGGTGATGCACTCGTAGGCGGCGGTCAGAGGGTTGTCGGGGTCGCCGGTGAACAGCCAGTTCGCGCTGTCCCACTCGTTCTCCCGCCACTGTGGGTCGATCTTGCCCGCGAGGAAGACCTGCCACCGGTCCAGCCGGTCGTCGGTCGCCGCCTGTGAAGCGATGGAGACGACGGATGCGAGGTTGCCGTTCATGCTCGCTCCTCCTGACGGCGCTTGGCGGCCAGGCGGTCGACGGCGGCTCGCTTGTCTGTGTCGGTGGCGTGCACGTACGGATCCATCGAGGACGGGGAGACGTGGCCGAGGAGGTTCTGCACCACGTCCCGAGGGGTGTCGTTCCGGACCCACCGGGTCGCCGCGGTGTGCCGCAGCATGTGCGGCCGGGCGGCGAACCCGACCTTGGCCGCCAGCCGGTCGAAGAGATCCTTGGCGTTGGGGTAGCGCATCGGCCTCCCGAGCGGGGCCCGGAAGAGGTTGACGAACACCATGTCGCTCTCGGCGGCCTCGGATATTCGCTCGCGCTCGTAGGCGTACTCGGCGTAGAGCGAGACCAACCCCTCGTCCACCGGGATCCAGCGCGGACTACGGGACTTGGCCAGGGCCCCGTTGGAGTTCAGCCGGCGCCGCACGTGAATATGCGGCCCGAGCACGTGGCAGCCCAGCGAAGCCGAGGTGGACAGCAGGTGCATGTCCTCCCGGTGCAGGCCCAGGGCTTCACCGATCCGGACGCCCGTCGCTCCCAGCAAGGAGACCAAGAAGCGGTCCCTGGCCCGGGTGGTGGCGTTCACCAGCCGCTCGTACTGCTGGTCATCCAGCCACTCATAGCCCGGCACCGCGACGTTGAACTTGATGGTCTTCGCGTCGACGACGCGGTACTGGCCGTCCTCGCCGACGCTGTAGCCGGGCGGGAGGAATGACAGGTACTTCTCTTCCGACAGCATCGCGGCCGTCTCCGGTGCCACCCAGCCGTTCGGGACGCCGAAGCGCAGAAACTCAGCGACCGTGGTCAGGATCTGGTTCGCCGTCGCCTTCGAGCGGTAGCGCGGAGCCGAAGGAGCACGTCGTCCCCGGCGCGGCAGCGGTTCCTCCACGAGCCACCGCAGGAACCGCGACAACGGCGCAAATCCCGGAGCGGCCCAGTCCAAGCCGTGGGCCGCGCAGTACGTCAAATACAGCGCGACGCGGCCGGCGTACACGCGCTCCGTGTTGATCGAACAGTCCCGGGAACGGAGCGAGGCCACGTACGCGCTCGCCTCCCGGTGCAGATCGAAGTCGTCGGACGCGACAACCCACCGGACAGAACCACCATCGGATGAAACGGCCTTCTCGGCCTTGAAAGTACGTACGGACGCGTACGTACCAGACGTGCCAAACACCTAGCTGATACCTCTCAGGAACAGGGATACGGGCACACAATTCTCATGTGCCTCAGAAGTCCTAAGAGCTATAGATAACCACGGGGTATCGGCCTGCGTCGTGGCTGACCCACCCGGCCAGGGCCGCCAAGTCGGCGGTCGCCGCGAAGACCCGGGTCTTCAAGCTTTTCGGGACGCCGTCCTGGATGCGGCGGGCCACCTCGGCGAGCTGGGCGACGATCGCCGAGCGGTACAGGCCACCGCCCTTGGAGGCGTCTGCACGACCCTGAGGCCGCCGTCGTTCCCAAGCGCCGCGACCAGGCACCGGACAACACCGAAGCCGAGGCCGGGCGGGGGCTGTGGATTCTCGACGCGCTCGCGCCGGGCTGGACGGTGAAGCCGACTGAAGTCGGCAAGCAGATCACATGCGCCCTGTCCGTCCCGGCCCTGGTGGACGTCTGACACATCTTCCGGCCCGCACGACGGCTGCCCTTCTTGGGCCGCCCGTCGGGTCGGGGCCGCATGCCCGCCCCCGGCGCCCCGGGGATCGGCGTGCGGCGGGCACCCCTTCTTTTCCTTATTGAGGGCGGTGCCATTCGCGGTCCGGCCGCTGCCGCACCCCCCGTTGCCGGCGGCCGGACCGCCCCATGAAGCACTGCATGACCAACGCTACCTTCAGTCCCAACTGCGCTTTTCCTGGAGGTTTTTGATGGAGCTTGCTCCCACCCGCACGATTGGTGTCGATGCTGTCACCATACGGCCCGGCCGCCCGCTGGTCGGCACGGTCAGGGCGGACGGATCGAAGAACGCGGCCCTGCCGCTGCTGGCCGCCGCCGCGTCTCTGCGTCGCGGGGTGGTGCACCCACCTGCCCAGCGGAAAGTCCTTCGTCACTCCGACCTCGCCGGGCCCGGGCTGAAGGGCAATGACCTCCACGGCGGCCTGACCCGGCGCGTTCAGACGGCACCTCGGCCAACCTTGACCGTCCGGTCCGGCGGCCCGCGCAGACTCAACGGCCGAGGCCGCGTCCAGCAACGGTCAGGCGCTGGTCTTCTTGCGCATCTCGCCGCCGCGGGAGCGGAAGGTCACTCCGGCGTCGGCGAGGAGGCGGTGTACGCCGCCGTAGGAGCGGTTCGTGGCTTCGGCGATGGAACGGACGGAGTCACCCTTTTCGTACCGCTCTTTGAGTTCGGCGGCGACCTGGTCGCGGGCCGGGCCCGCCATGAGTTTGCGGGCCGGTGTCTTCCTGGACATCAGCGGATTTCCTTCCACAAGGCAGCAGATACCGCCATGATCGCGTGCAGTGGACGGCTGCGGCCACCGATTCGGCCGAACTGTTACTGCCCGCCGGTACGGTGGGCTCATCCACGGTGCGGCAGGTTGACGGGACGGTAGTCATGGCGGGCGAGATGCTGGTGACGGTGGTGGGCAATCTGACCGCCGACCCCGAACTGCGGTACACCAACTCGGGTATCCCCGTTGTTGGGTTCACGATCGCGTCCACCCCCCGCACCTTCGACCGCGAGCGCAGCGAGTTCGTCGACGGGGAGCCTCTGTTCCTGCGCTGTTCGCTCTGGCGCCAGGCCGCCGAGAATGCAGCCCAGTCGCTGCAGCGTGGGATGCGCGTCATCGTCAACGGCAGGCTCAAGCAGCGCACCTTCGACGACAAGGAGGGCCAGCGCCGCACCGTCGTCGAGGTCGACGCCGAGGAGGTCGCGGCCTCCCTCACCTACGCGAAGGCGGCCGTCACCAAGGTCACCCGCAGTGCCGACGACGCCCCGCCCCGCCAGGGACAGGCCCCTGCTGCGGAGTCCCGCCACGCCGGGCAGGCGCAGGCTCCCGCCGGTGGCGAGCCGCACCCGTTCTGAGTCCAGCGGCACCTGGAACGGTCCGCGGCCGTTGACCAGATCATGAGCAGGAGAAGATCACGGCGGCACCGCCGACCCGCCCCCGTCGCTGAGGTAGTCCCCGTGCAGCAGCCGTTTTCGATGGACGACCTCAAGCACGTACGCCTCGCCGCGTGGCAGGCGGGCAACCCGTTCTTCGAGCAGGGCCTGGTCGACGAGTCGCTCCCGCACCCTGTTCTGCGGGCGCGGCGTGCTCTTGATCGCCCATCGCATGGCGGCCCCGGCCCGGATGGCGCCCCTATCTCGCGTGGTTCGCGCCAGCCGGCGACGGCGCCCGGTTCACAGTCCTTGCGCACGCCGTAGAACACGCGGACGCAGGCTCGGCCCGCAAGGCGGCTGAGGCACTGGCGGCACGGATGTGCACCGGCCCGTGGCAGCAGGCACTCGGCCTCTTCGTCTCACCACCGCGCCGGTCTGCGGCCTGACGGCAAAGGCGCCGCGCGCTTCGGGCAGCTCTCCTGTCCCGCCGGCTGAGCTGGCATCTGGCGGCGTCGGCGGTGCGGCCTCTTGTGAGGTCGTATTGCCGATACCGTGTGGTGTCTACGGTGTCAAATAGCGGGCGCCGAAATCTGGAGGCAACACTTCATGCTGATTGCTCAGCGTCCGTCGTTGACCGAAGAGGTCGTTGACGAGTTCCGCTCCCGGTTCGTGATCGAGCCGCTGGAGCCGGGCTTCGGTTACACCCTCGGCAACTCCCTGCGTCGTACGCTGCTGTCCTCGATCCCGGGTGCTGCGGTTACCAGCATCCGTGTCGACGGTGTTCTGCACGAGTTCACCACGGTGCCGGGCGTCAAGGAGGACGTCACCGACCTCATCCTCAACATCAAGCAGCTGGACCTCTCCTCGGAGCACGACGAGCCGGTCGTGATGTACCTGCGCAAGCAGGGCCCGGCTCTGGTCACCGCCGCCGACATCGCGCCCCCGGCCGGTGTCGAGGTGCACAACCCCGACCTCGTCCTCGCCACGCTCAACGGCAAGGGCAAGCTGGAGGTGGAGCTGACCGTCGAGCGCGGTCGCGGCTACGTCTCCGCCGTTCAGAACAAGCAGGTGGGCCAGGAGATCGGCCGTATCCCGGTCGACTCCATCTACAGCCCGGTGCTCAAGGTCACGTACAAGGTCGAGGCGACCCGTGTCGAGCAGCGCACCGACTTCGACAAGCTGATCGTCGACGTCGAGACCAAGCAGGCCATGCGCCCGCGTGACGCCATGGCGTCGGCCGGTAAGACGCTGGTCGAGCTGTTCGGTCTGGCGCGCGAGCTCAACATCGATGCGGAGGGCATCGACATGGGCCCGTCCCCGACGGACGCCGCGCTCGCTGCCGATCTGGCGCTGCCGATCGAGGAGCTCGAGCTCACCGTCCGGTCGTACAACTGCCTCAAGCGCGAGGGCGTCCACACGGTCGGTGAGCTTCTCGCCCGCTCCGAGGCGGACCTCCTGGACATCCGCAACTTCGGTGCGAAGTCGATCGACGAGGTCAAGGCGAAGCTGGCCGGCATGGGCATGGGCCTCAGGGACAGCCCGCCCGGATTCGACCCGACCGCCGCTGCCGACGCCTTCGGCGCCGACGACGACGCGGACGCGAGCTTCGTCGAGACCGAACAGTACTGAACGCTTACCCGGGTCGCGCGGAGCCGGGAGTCGCCTCCCGGACCGCACGGCCAGTCAGGCAAACGACCACATCACGGCAGCTCAGATGCCCTGCCAGTCATATCCGTTGTTGTGCGGCAACCCCTATGGGAACCCCCGTCCCGGCCGGCGGCCAGCGCCGTGCGGGCCCGGTGGTCGATCTCGATGAGGTAGGGGGCGACAAAGCCGTGGTAGTCCGCTTCGCGCCTGGTCGGTAGATCCCGCCAGCCGGTGATGCGGCCACGGCAGTGGCGCGCACCGCACCGGCAGCGGGCGGCGAAGTAGTCGACCGAGTAGTTCCGCATCGCATAGTCGAAAGTGATCTCCTCGCCGGCGAGTATGGGTGCGCGGACGACGAAGTCGTGCGCACCGCTGGAATTGAGGCGGATCCCGCAGCGCTCGCAGACCGCTGGGGCACGGAGCCACACCCGCCTCGGGCAAGACCATCCGCGCAGGCCACCGCCGGCTGACAGCCACACGCCTCGGACGGGTAACCCCGCCGGAACTTCGCGTAGTACTCGGCGACGTCACCGCTGAATCCCAAAGTGATGGCCTCACCCTGCCCGCCGCGGGGGCCCTTGCCCGCCGACCGTCCTGGACTCCTGGCCGCCGTACCGGACCACGGCAGGAGACAAGGTAGCCGTCACACGGCTGCGCGTTCTGCGGTGATGGCTCATCTTCCTGTGCCACGACGTTGGCGGGGCTTCTCTCCACGTACTGCACGGGGTGCTCCTGCGGTGTGTGGCTGCCTCCCGCTCTGTGACGGCCGTACAGGCATCCCGCTCACTGAAGCCGGTGCATGGTCGGCGTGGGCGTCGCGTTTGACCAGGGTCGGTTGGACGTTGGTGCAGGTGGTGTCGAACGGGGCCGGGAAACGCTTTGCTGCGTCAGGTCGCTAGCCTGGCGGTATGTCAGAGCGTGTCATCGGGGCTCACGTGCGCGGCTTGATCACTTTGGGCGCCGCCGATGTTTTGTGGGCCGAGTTGACGGCCGGCAGTGCTGTGCCTGCGGCTTCTGCGGTGTTCACCGGTTCCCCCACTGTTGCCCGGGGTGGGTACGTCCTGCTCGGTCGGCGCGTGGTGGCGACGGTGAACGCGAGTAACGGCGGGAGTGTTCCGGAGATCGAGGTACGTCGGGCGGCGGCGGAACTGAGCGCGGTGGGCATGGACTGCCGGGATCTGGTCCGTATCGGGCCGTTTGGTAGCGCACCGACACCGCAGCCGGAGCACGATGAGGGAACGTCGTTGCGGTGGCGCGAGCGTATCGCCCGGGAAATGCAGAAGCCGGGCGGCTCTGAGCGGGCAGCGCGAGATGGAGGCCGCCGGTCGTCCCATCTGGCGGGGGTCGACTGGCGGCAGATCCTTGTGGAGCGGTCCGGTGACGGGACGGCGCGGTCTTGGTGGCTGCCGCGTACGGTGGTCAGGCTGCTGGACACAGCGGAGCACACCGAGACGCAGTGGCTGCACACCGCGCGGACCCGCCGCACGGACAACGCGGTCATCGAGCCCCCGCCCCACGATGGGCAGGCCCAAGCCGCCGACGCCCGGCGGACGACAAGCCGAAACCTTCCAACCGTCCCGCTGCGCCCCTACCGTGGGGAGTTGCAGGGCCACGTGTACTCGGTGCTGAGCAGGAAGCCCGGTATTTCCCGCAAGGTGGCTGGGTGGGCGTGCGCGGTCTGCGGCACCGCACCTGCCGCGGTGCTGGACCATTGCCATGAACATGGTTATGTCCGTGCCCCGGTCTGTCAGTCCTGCAATACACAGGAGCGGCCCGATCACCTGTACAGCAACGACATCCGCGTGGCCGGCCACTACACACGCCTCTTCGACACCCACGCCGCCGACTGGCTCCGTCACTGGCACCGCTGCCCCGGCTGCCGCGCCCGCACCACCCTGCCGCTACCACACCTCGCCGCGTGGACCGCCTACGTAGCGTGCCGCACGCAGCGCCCGACCCACCGCGAGGCTCGCAGTTCCCGCGGACGCAAACCCTGTGGGGCCCTGCGGGTGTCCTGGACGGGCAGTCACCACGCGCCCCACACCTGTGTTCTCACGGTCGTCGTCGACTTCTGCCCTTCGGGTGAGCACCGTGTCCTGGCGCACGTCCCCTACCGTGAAGCTGCTGAACAGTTCCGTACCTGGCTGGCCGAGACCGTCCCGGCCGTGGCCGCCGTGGCCGGACCCGACCGTATCGACGACCTCCCCACCCACTTCCGGCCCGTCATCGCAGACACCAGCAGTGAGGGCCAGGCGCTGTTCTGAAGAAGGGCCACCAAGCCCCGGCACCCCGTACCCGCCCAGCGCCAGTTCGCAGCCCACCCTGACGCCCGCGTCCCGCCGATTCTTCACTGTCCGCGGGGGTGCCGGGTGGCTGCGGCGCGGGCGCGGGCGGCGTCGGCGGGGCGGATGCCTTGGCTGATGGGATCGATGCCGATCAGTTCGCGGTGCAGGCGGCGGATGCGCACGGACAGGTCGAGACGGAGGCGGGGGCGTTTGTCGCGGACCTCAGCGACGGTGCGGGCGTGAACACCCAGCCGGTGGGCGAGTGCGGCGGTGGGCCAACCGGCTCGTGCCAGGTCGGCCAGCAGCCGGGACGATTCGGCGGAGCAGGTCAGGCCGGGTGCGCTGGGTTCGCGGCGGGCGGGCATGGGGATTCCGAGTACGGCGTCGGCGGTCGTGCGGGCGATGTCCCGGACCGCCTGGCCCGGTTCCGGGACGCGGAGCACCCGGCGGACCAGGGTCACCGAGAGGCCGGCTCGGTCGGCGATGTCCTGCGCGGACATGCCCCGTTCACGCAGCCGGACAGCCCACCGGGCCGCCGCATACGGCGGGACGCGCGCGGGAAGACCACGCAGACGCTCCTGCCTGCGCTGACGCCGGGCTTTCAGTGCCGCCTGGAGGCACTCGGTGCGGGTGCAGCCGTAGTCGGCACAGGATGCCTGGCCGTGACGGACAGTCGACCGCTGCGGCCGACGCTGCACGACCGGCCCGGCCGGGACGGAGGCGGACTGTTCTGTAGAAAGCGGCATGGTGATTCCTGCTGCGAGTTCGTGGTGCCGGCCAACGGTACGCGCCCACGCGGACAAAACGGCCCCACGCCTGGAATCCGCCGACGCCGCGCCCTGTCAAGAACGGAGTGCCCGTCACTGCTGGAGCCGGCGGTCGTGCGTACACCGTCGCGGTGTTGTCGGGTCTGACGGTTCTGGCCGGTCTATTCCTGTTCGGGGGCGAGGGACCGGGCCGCGTCGCATTCGATGCAGGCTGCCGCGCGGGGCTGTTGGAGCGCGGCAAGAGCCTCATCCCGGGTGAGTGTCTGGTCGCTTGGAACGCAGCCGACGACGTGGAGGAGCGTGGCGCCCGGATGCCCGGGACGGTGGGGCAGATACTGCAGAGCCCATGCGGGCGGACGTCCCTGAGACAGACTGCCCGTTCCGGATACCCGGTGGGTCGGGACGTGCTCGTAGGAGACACCGGGTACCGGACGTGCGTGCGCGGGAGGCACCCAGGCTCGCTGCTCGGCAGGTTCGGCGGAGCCGTTGGCGCCGTCCTGCCACACCAGGATTCCTACCTGGTAGAGCCAGCCGTCCTGCACCTGCCGACGGGCATGCAGCCGTCCGCGGATTTCCTGAGCGTCGGGGAGTACGACAAAGATCGACGGCACGCTGTGGGCGATGCTTCCCTGGTCCACGATGAGCTCTTTGCTCCCTTTTCGCCTGATTGCTGGTCTTGGATCCTTAGACCGGTCACAGTTGCCCCTCGCTCGGTCTTCCTTGATCCATTGCACAGGACGACGTCCTGCAAAAGATAGGCGGCGTGTTCGGCGACCTGCGCCGGCAGGGAGTGAGCGGGACAGGCCCCGGTTCCCGTGACGGGAAGTGACATGGCCGGAGCGGCGAGTTGCCTTTGACGGCCTGCCGCGTTCGATGAGAGCCGCGGCGCTGGAAGCCATCGATGAGGGCCAGGACGCGAAACACGCGCACGCCGAGGTCTGGGCACTGAACGTAGCGGTCCGTGACTGCCGCACCGACCGCGTTCACCTGTACGCCGACCAGGCCTCCTGAAGGCCGGCCGTCGCACAGCCGCCACGGCCAGGCGGGTCCGGGAGAGATGGGCCCCTCCTGGTTCGTCGCCATGACGACGGCTGCCTACGGCATCGCCGTTTCGGTGGTGCGGCGGTGTTCGGCGTTGAGGCGCTGGGCTTCCTCGAGCTGGTCCTCAAGGATGACGATGCGACAGGCCGCCTCGATCGGAGTGCCCTGGTCGACAAGTTCCCGGGCGCGGGCGGCGATGCGCAGCTGGTAGCGGGAGTAGCGGCGGTGGCCGCCCGCGGAGCGCAGCGGGGTGATCAGGCGGGCGTCTCCGATGGCACGGAGGAAGCCCTGGGTGGTGCCGAGCATCTCAGCGGCCCGGCCCATCGTGTAGGCGGGGTAGTCGTCGTCATCGAGTCGGCCGTACGAGTCGTCTGCTGTCATCGCACCTCTTTCGTGGAACGCCTGGAGGGGCCCTGGCGCTATCTCCGCCAGGGCCCCGAAGGAACTGCTACACCATCTGCCGGCCCTGATACTGCGCCGGCCTTCTCTGTCCGCACCAACTCACGGGGGATGAGAGCGTGTGCGAGGATCGCGGTTGCTCGACCGGAGACCACCTCACTATCGATGTCCTTCGGTACCCGGGCCCATTCATTCCACCCGGGCGATCCTGATGGCGCCTGGCTCCTCCGTTCTTTCCCTCTTCAACCAACTGGTACTGCTTTCCTGCTCACTGCTGATACTGCGTACTTCTCGTGGCCTGTCCCAGCGCCACTCTCCGGCAGCCAGCCCCGTCGCCTGTCCTGCATCTGCTCTGGCTTAGAACCCCACTGCCGGACCTCCCGGTGCGCGCGCCCGCAGCCGACGCCTTCACCGAGGTACCACTCACTGACTTCACTGCTGGGTTCTTCGAACTGCACTTACCGGTGCTGCAACTGCTTCAACTGCGATCCTGCTTGCGGTGGCCCCTGATCACTGCGGGCCACCCGGTCCGGTCGTCAGTCCCGTCGCCGTCCTGCAACAGCCCTTGGCTTCGAAACTCCACCGCCGTACCACCCTGCCAACTGCGTTGCTGCTGCCAGGCAGTTCGTCTCTGCCCGGCCTTGTCGATCTCCGTTACGAGAGAAACCATAACCACACCCACACCTCAATGTCTACTCCAGCCGACATAGGTTTCCTCCTGTGCGGCAGCGAGGCAGTCGCCTTCGAACGGGTCAGGGAGCAGGCGCTAGACGATCTCCCGGCCGCGCGCGGGGTGAAGGGCTTTGTCGTCCCGTCTCGACGCGCGACGGCGAGCGCTATGCCGAGAGCGGTCCGAGGTGACTTCAGTGGTGGTTGTGGTGGGTGCGAAGAGGTTCACCAGTTCCACGATGGGCACGTGGGCGTCTGCTGGATGGCGGAGGGTGCCGGTCAGGCAGAGGGTGTAGCGCGTGCGCCGTCCGTCGCGGGCGCGGCGCAGGTAGCCCGCCGGCTCGCGATCGGCGACGATGTTCTGGGCGGTGCGTTCGGTGATGTCGCAGGCTGCGGCGATGTCGCGAAGACGGGGTGCAGCTTCGCGTGCGATGACGAACAGCACGCGGGCATGGTTGGTCAGGAACTCCCATCTCCCGGCCCGCTCGTTCATCTGCGCCCTGCCCCTTCGCCGCTGTCCCGGGCAGGAATACCCGCAACAACTTTCCGGAAACAGGCATTCTCGGCGTGGGGTGCCGGAGGGTTTCGGGGTAGCTGGAGTGGGCACGGGGCGGCCCGCTCGCCGGTCGCGTGCTGAAAACCAACAACACCCGCTGTGCCGGAGGCTGGCTCACGGTCGTGAGGCCGACTGGGGCAACTGGGGCCTGTACCTCCCCGTACACCGCGACACGGCGACTGGCATCGTCCTGGCGGAGGTCCGGATCACCATCCCGCGCCGACGGTAGCTGTCGACCTCCCCGCCCGGCCGCAGTCGCTGCAACACCGCACTGCGAAACCGAGGCGGTTGCACCCTGACCTGCTGCGTCATGATGAGGGGCGGGCGGGCGGGGGTGGGCGGCCGCCCCCCATGCGGGCGCCGCAGGGGAGGGCCACGGCCCCCGGCGGGGGGGGGGGGCGGCCGCCCCGGAGCCCCCCCC
>NZ_JBEXHZ010000087.1:0-11826 GCF_040608315.1 Streptomyces sp. NPDC005195 | reverse complement strand
TCGGCGACGATCTCCTCGACCGGCGTGGCGAGACGGACGTCGTCCAGCGAATGCCTCAGTGCGTCCAGCAGCCGGGTGTTTTCCGTGTCGTTCATGCCAGGTCCTCCTGTTGCGGTACGGATACGAGTTCCCCGCGCAACGCGGCGACAGCCCGCGCGAGATGGGCCGTCACGGTCCCCGGAGCGATCCCGAGGGCGTGGGCGGTGGCCGCGGTGTCCTGGTCGAGGAAGACCCGGAAGGCGACCACCTCCCTCTGCCGTCGCGGCAGTTGGCGCAGCGCGTTCAGCAACGTGGGGTCAAGGCCGGTGTCGGTGGCCGTGGAACCCGCGATCTCGTGGTCCTCGGCCAGAGGCACCTCCCGCCGTCGGCGCCGCCACCAGGACACACGGGTGTTGAGCGCGGTCCGTACGACCCAGGCCCGCGGCGACGGATGCCGACTCACTTTCGTCCAGGACGTCCACGCGCGGGTGAAGGCCTCGGCCACCAGATCCTCGGCCAGTTGCCGGTCACCCACGCTCGCCAGGACGGCTCGCAGACATACGTCCCGGTCGGCTTGGTAGAACTCCTTGAAATCCAGGTGCTTCACACCCCTCCAACGCTTTGGGACCCCGAACCACTTACCTACAGGACGCAAGGACGCAAAGGACGCCGTCCTCCGCGAGTGAGATCCATGACGGCTCTGTCCGTGCGCTCGGTCAAGGCCTTCTCGAGGACCGGCGAGCGGACATCGTGGAGGGACGGTGGGGCGGTGTGGGCGGTGGTGGCCGCGGCGGACGGGCTGGCGGGGGAAGAACGGGCGCGCGGGCTGTGAGCTCCGCGGTGAGTGCCGAGATCTCCGGGTCCGAAGATCAGGGGTCGGCAGGGTCGGCGGTGCCGTACTTGACCTTGTCGCAACGTCAGGGTTTCTACTGGCGGCATGCGCATCGGAGAGATCGCCGCGCTCGTGGGAGTCACTTCCCGGACCGTGCGGCATTACCATCACATCGGCCTCCTGCCTGAGCCGCTGCGGCAGGCCAACGGATACCGCTCCTATGGCCTTCGAGACGCCGTGCTGCTGGCCAGGATCCGCCGGCTGACCGAACTCGGGCTCTCCCTGGACGAGGTGAGGGACGTCCTCGCGGACGACGCCGGGCGCGAACTGGCCGAGGTACTGGGCGAACTCGACGCCGACCTCGCCCGCCAGGAGCACGAGATCCAGCAGCGCCGCAGGGTGCTGGCAGGCTTGCTGGAGAGCCCGCTCACACCGGACGCTCCGCTGTCCCCCGCACTCGTCGAGCTCCTGAGGGCTGCGCCCGCCACCGCGTCGCCCGCCGCCGCCAAGGACCGCGAACTCCTGACACTGCTGGACGCGACAACCGGCGGGCACGCGGTGTACGCGGCTCTGCGGCCGCTGGCCGAGGACCACCCCGCGATGCTCCGGCTGTACGACCGGCTCGACGAACTGCACGGAGCCCCGGCGGACGATCCGCGGATCGCCACGCTGGCCAGGGATCTGGCCGCGGCCGTGCCGGACGAGGTGATGGCGGTGATCCCGGACGGCGGCCCGGCGGAGACGGGGATCACACAGGCGCTGCTCGCGGACTACCCGCCGGCCCAGGCCGAGGTGGTGCGCCTGGTGATGCGGGACCTGACCGCCCGGATGAGCCGGAGGCCGTCATGAGTGCGCGGATCGCGCGGGCAGCCATGTGGGTGATGCTTCCCGCCGAGGCGGCTCTCCTCGTGTGTGCGGTGGCAGGCGTGCGGATACCCGGAGCCATTTTCGTGGGAGCCGAAGCGCTGGTGACGACCGTGCTCGCGTTGGAGGCCGTGGTGGTGTGGCGGCTCTACGCCGCCGGACGGCGGACCGGCGTGGGCCGACGGGACGCGGTGAGGAAGGCGCTGCACACCCTGGTGCCGGTGGTCGCGCGCCGGCTCGTCGTGCACGAGATTCGGGCCCTGCACAGCCTCGGGCTGTGGGTGCTGCGCCGACGCCACCAGGTCCCCGACGACGCACTGGCCGTGGCGTACGCCGGACCGCAGGCGGCCATGATGTACGGGCTGTTCTTCGTCTCCGTCGTCGAAACGACTCTGCTGGCCCTTGTGATCCCGTGGCCGCTCGTTCACGCGATCCTGCTCGTCGTGGATGTGTACGGAGTGGTGCAGATCCTCGCCCTCCACGCGGGCAGCGTGGTCCGGCCCCACGTCGTGGGACCGGACGGCTCGCTGCGTCTGCGGTACGGCGGGCTGTTCGACCTGCGGGTGCCGGCCGACGCCATCGCCGCCGCCCGGGTCGAGCGGCGTTACCCTCACGGAGGGTTGGTGCAACTGAGTGCGGACGGGGTGCTCGACCTCGCGGTGGGCAGCCAGACCACGGTGACGGTGAAGCTGGCGGAACCGGTGGAGTTCGTGCGGCCACTCGGTGCGCGGGGCTTCGCCCGTACGCTCCGGTTTCACGCCGACGACCCGAGTGAAACGGTCGCCGCGCTCACGCGGGCTCACACGGACCCGTCGCCGTGCCGGAATCAGCCTGTGTGAACCGGACACCGACCGTCCGCCACCGGTCGCGGCACGCCGCCCGCGCGGCCTTCACACCCCGGGGGCCTTCTGCCGCGACCCACGCGGCGGCCGGGACGCAGGCGCCACCATCGACCAGCAAGGCTCTTTCGACCACTGCCTGTTGCCCCATGCCGAGCTTCGATCCTGGGAACAGGGGTGGCTGAGCACCGGGGTCGGACTTGTCCGGCCGGGTAGGCGCCGGTGGGCCGCGAGCGCGTGCCGCACCCGGGCCGTGGATCACCCCTGCGACGGTCCGCATCTGGCGGCGGGGGCGCTGCCCAAGTGACCACCCACTGTCACCGCACCTCGGGATCAGGCTCAGGCTCAGTCCCCCAGGGTGATGTCCAGTCGGGCGGCCACGGTGGTGAGGGCCGCTCCCAGAGGGACCTCGACCCGGGTGAGGGCGTGCTGGTCGCCGCGGGTCGGATCCCGATTGACGATCACTACCGGCTTCCCGGCCTGGGCCGCCTCGCGGACGAACCGGAACCCGGACATCACCGTCAGCGACGAGCCCAGCACCAGAAGCGACGTCGCCTCCCGGACCAGCCGGCGGCAGTGCTCGACCCGCGACGGTGGAACAGTCTCGCCGAAGAACACCACGTCCGGCTTGAGAATGCCGCCGCAGACCGTGCAGGGCACCACCCGGAAGTCCCCGACCTGCTCATCGGCGAGGTCGGCGTCACCGTCCGGGTTGATCGCGGCGGCCACCGGCTCGAAGCCCGGATTGGCTTCCTCCAGCCGCTGGGCGAGTTCACGGCGCGAACGCGACGCACGGCAGGAGAGGCAGACCACTCGGTCCAGGCTTCCGTGGAGTTCCACGACGCCCTCACTGCCGGCGAACTGGTGCAGTCCGTCGACGTTCTGAGTGATCACCCCCGAGAGCAGGCCGTGCCGCCCGAAAGCGGCGACAGCCCGGTGTCCGTCGTTGGGGCGGGCACGGCCGAAGGTGCGCCAGCCGAGGTGGCTGCGAGCCCAGTACCGCCGCCGGGCCTGGGCGCTCGCGGTGAAGTCCTGGTAGGTCATCGGGGTGTGCCGGCTCAGGCTGCCGTTCTCACCCCGGTAGTCGGGGATGCCCGACTCCGTGGAGATGCCGGCGCCACTGAGCACCAGCACACCACCGGTGTTCAGCATGTCCGTGACCGGCTCCAGATCCGTGGTGCCGGGCGGCAGGTCCTCCGTAGGAGTCCAGCTCAGAGTGGGGCGCATGCGCATGCTGCCAGGGTACGGGCACGATTCCGCGGTGCGCGGGCGAGCACGATCACCTCGGTCGCAGAGCCCCCGCGGGTGTCCGCTCCCCGCCTGCCACCGCGTCCGCGATCTCTTCAGGAGCCGTCCCCGGTGGCCACGGTGTCCGTCGGGCGCGACCCTTGCGGGGTCGTCCCCCGTAGTACCGACGCGCAGCCACCGGTGCCCGTAGGCGGGGGGCTCGATACGGAGCAGGCCGTCGGGCACCGCGGGCCCGGCATGTCCTTGGACGAGCGGATCCGTGAGCCTCGGTGGGATCAGACCTCCGTGCCGTCCTCCGGAGCCAGCAGGACGGCGGTGCGGCTCGCGTGCGCGACGGCGTCGCTGATCCGGGGGTTGAACAGCGCCTCGACGGATCCGCGGTGATGGGGGCTCACCACGATGAGGTCGGCGTCGAACTCCGCCGCCGCTTCGGAGATGGCCGTGGCGATCTGGGTGGTCAGTCCGTGAACGAGGGCCGCGTCGGCCTTGACGCCCTTGTCGCGCAGGGCGGCCAGGGCCTCGTCGACGACGGCCTTCGCCTGGGCGTCGTCCTCGAGCGGGACGACGGCCGCGAGGGTCGCCGCGGAGGCCGCGACGTGCACCACGCGGACCTGGGCCTCCGTCAGCCGGGCCAGGTCACCGGCCAGGCGGACTGCGGAGAGCCGGGTGGGGCTGGGATCGACGGCGACCAGGATGCGCTGGAACATGGAAACTTCTTTCCCGTGCTGGAAGATACGGAGGGTCTTCACGGTGATCAGTGACACCGGAGGACCGGTGTCACCGGGATCAACGTCCGGCGCTGCGCCAGCCTTCCCGATGTCGGCCCCTTGATCGTCCCGCGCTGTGAACATCCGATGGACGTCGAGGGCCGCGCTGTCCCGCACGGTGGGACCTCGGGCCGCGCAACGGCCGGACAAGGGCGTCGGGCGGGGGCGAGTGCGGGCCGCATCGCGCGTCGCGCGGCGGCTCTCAGAAAGTGGCCTTGCCGCGGACCGGTACGTAGTCGGTGTACTCGGGCTCCTTGGCCAGCATCCCGTCGATGCGCCTCACGATGGCCCGCGCGGCGTCCCCGGAGAAGATCCGGTGGTGGTCCTCCTCGCTGGTCCAGCCCTCGGTGACATGAACGACGTCGGGGTCGGACGCCGAACGGCAGACGAGATAGACGACGCAGTACTCGCTCGCGCCGGGGTTGCCGTCACTCAGACCGGTCAGCAGAAGGTCCGTCAGTCGCGCACCCGTTCCGGGCCTCGCGGTCAGGGTGGCGTTGAATCCGTACTGGGCGATCATGACTGCCTTCCTCCATGGCGAGGGTTGATGGACTGTGGTCCCGAAGTGGAGCGCTTCTGCCTTCACCGGGATTCCGGTGATTCCATTCAAGATGCCTGACCTGCCTAGATGGTAGAAGGATCCTTCCTTTCACTTGCACGATCCTCTCTCGTACGGGAACGCGGCAGAGGGCGCGTGCTGCAATGAGGGCATGTACCTCGAAGAGCTCCGAACCCTGCTCGACCGGCATGTGCGGCCCGACTGGACCACGGCCATCGACGGTGTCCTCATCTCGAAGGTGGAGCGGTCCGACCCGCCGGCACCCTCGATGTCCGGCACGGTGCTGGCGGTCATCGCCCAGGGCGCCAAACGTCTCGCACTGGGCGACCGGATGTTCGAGTACCGGGCGGGGCAGTACCTCGTCGCGTCGGTGGACCTGCCCGTGACCGGCCAGTTCGTCGGGGCGTCCCCGGAGCGTCCGGCACTGGGATTCGGCCTGACGCTCGAACCGTCCGCCATCGCCGAACTGCTGCTGCAGGCAGGATCCGCGGACTCTCCCCGCACCGGTGGGAGCGCGTTGCCGGGCATCGCCGTCAGCGACGCTCCGGACCAGCTGCTCGACGCGGTGGTCCGGCTGCTGCGTCTGCTCGACGAGCCGCGTGACCGGACGGTGCTCGCGCCGATGGCCAAACGCGAGATCCTGTGGCGGCTGATCACCGGCGAGCAGGGCGGCATCGTGCGCCAGCTCGGCCTCGCCGACAGCAGCCTCAGCCACGTCGCGCGGGCCGTACGCTGGATCCGCGAACACTATGCGCAGCCGTTCCGGGTCGAGGACGTGGCGCGGCTGTCGGGCATGAGCGTCTCCGCCTTCTACCGCAACTTCCAGGCGGTGACCGCGATGAGCCCCATCCGCTTCCAGAAGCAGATCCGGCTGCAGGAGGCCCGGCTGCTGCTCGCCGTCCATCCCCATGACGTCACCGGGGTCGGCCATCGCGTCGGGTACGACAGCCCGTCACAGTTCAGCCGGGAATACCGCCGCCAGTTCGGGGCGCCTCCCAGCCAGGACGCCGCCCGTCTGCGTCTCACCGCGGGGACCAGCACGGGTGTACTTCCCTGACCGCCGCCGCGGCCCCGTTCCGTTCCGACGCGTCCCGTCCCTACGCGCGATTGAACTCAGGGACATCCAGGTCCCGGCGCCCGCGGCTCCCGACCAGGAGACATGGGCGGCCTCCCTGCACCGGAGGTCGCTCGAACTCGGGCGCTTCATGGCCCACTGAGCCACAGTCCCGCCGACAGGGCCCAGGAAGCACGCCCCGACACGGGGGCCAACACCGCGCACCGCCCCTTCAGTTGCGCACGCGCCGCACCTCGCCACGTCCCGATGAGGCCCCCCATCACTCCCCTGTCACGCCCCAAGTGGAGACGGCGGTCCCTCCGCCCTGCCGACCGCGGCGTCGAGAAGAGGGCCGAGTTCCTGGCACACGGTCGTCAGAGCGCGGAGGTCACGTTCGGCTCGGGCCATGAGGATCGCCCCCTCCAGGGCGCTGATCATGAGCGTGGCGAGGGCGCCCGCGCGCCCCTCGGGCACTCCCATGTCCGCCAGGGCCCGGGACACCGCGCCGGTCCAGGTGGCGAAGGCGGCGGACGCGGCCTCCCGTGTGGAGACGGTGGACTCCGCGCAGTCCACCGTGGCGGCGGCCACCGGGCACCCTCCCGCGAAGCCTGCCGTCCGGTACTCCTCGGTCCACTGCCGGACCATCTCGGCGAAGAGACCGCTGGGAGTGGGCTCGGGCAGCGCGGCGAGGAAGCGGGCGACACGATTGCCCGCGTACCGACCCGCCCAACCGACGGCCTCGTTGACGAGCTGTTCCTTGCCACCGGGGAAGTAGTGCTGGAGCGAACCGCGCGGCGCCCCGGCGTGCGCGGCGACCTCACGCATCCCCGCGGCGGCCACCCCGTCGCGCCGGATGAGCTGGGCCGCGCTGAAGACCATCCGCTCCCGTGGCCGCCGTTCGGACTCCGCCATCCCCGACCTCCGCCACCGTTTCGTGAGCTGTCCGGACTCCACTCTATGACCACCGTCATAGATTGCGACTACTATGACCGCTGTCATACTCACGCAGGGCGATGGATCGCCGACACATCGGCCGGTCGACGCCGGCGACGTCTCGGCCTCTCGGCCTCTCGGCGTCTTTGGCGTCTTTGGCGTCCTCGGCCCGGAGCGGAAGCGGTGGCGCATGGTGTACGTCGGGTTCGTCGGCCTCGGAGTCATGGGACAGCCCATGGCGCTCAACCTCGCCCGCGCGGGGACCCCCCTCGTCGTCTGGAACCGCACCCCTGCCAGCTGCGACCCCCTGCGCTCCGCCGGAGCCGAGGTCGCTTCGAACCCGGGTGAGGTGTTCGACCGGGCGGATTCCGTCATCCTCATGCTGGCCGACGAGACCGCCGTCGACACCGTCCTCGGGCGGGGAACCCCGGACTTCGCCGCCCGCGTCGCCGGTCACACCGTGATCCAAATGGGCACGGTCTCGCCGGAGTACTCCGTCGGCCTGGGGGACGACATCGGGTCCGCGGGCGGAAGGTACGTCGAGGCGCCGGTCTCCGGTTCCCGAGTCCCGGCGGAGCAGGGGCAGTTGGTGGCGATGCTGGCCGGTGACGCCGAGGCCGTGAACGCCGTGCGTCCGCTGCTCGCTCCCCTGTGCCGTGAGGAGTTCGACTGCGGTCCCGTCCCCTGCGCGTTGCTGATGAAGTTCTCGGTGAACCTGTTCCTGATCACGCTGGTCACCGGTCTGACCGAGGCTTTCCACTTCGCCGACCGGCACGGGCTGGACCAGCGCCTGCTCCAGAACGTCCTGGACGCGGGCCCGATGGCCAGCGCGGTGTCCCGCGGGAAGGCGCCGAAACTGCTCGCCCGTGACTTCACCGTCCAGGCGGCGAGCACGGACGTCCTCAAGAACAACCGGCTGATCGCGGAGGCCGCCCGAAAGGCCGGCCTCGCCTCCCCGCTCCTCGACATCTGCCACGCGCTCTTCGACGAGACGGTGGCACAGGGCCACGGCGGCGAGGACATGGTGGCCGTACTCCACGCACTGGAGTCCCGGACCGGCAGTGCGCGGCGCCACGGCTCGCCGGACGACTGACGCGGACGGGATGCCGCGCCCCGGCCGATGCGAGGAGCACGGCCGAACCGGACGCCGGACAGGGCGCTCTGCCCGGCGCGGTCCGCTCACGGCTACCAGGTCACCGGCAGGGCGCGAAGGCCGTAGACGATGGCGTCCTGGTTGTAGACGAGTTGCTCCGGCGGTGTCGCCAGGCGCAGTCCGGGCAGGCGCCGCAGCAGGGTGGCGAGGATGATCTGAAGCTCGACCCTGGCCAGGGTCTGGCCCAGGCACTGGTGGATTCCGTAGCCGAAGGCCACATGGCGCCGCGCGTCCCGGGTGAGGTCGAGCTCGGACGGGCGGGCGCCGCCCTGCGTCGGGAACAGCGCCGGATCGCGGTTGGCGGTGGACAGCATGCAGATCACGCCGCCGCCCGCCGGAATGGTGACCCCGCCGACCTCGACGGAGCCCGTGGCCGCACGGCCCAGGCCGAGGTGGATGATGGTGAGGTGGCGCAGGAGTTCCTCGACGGCTCCGCGGATGAGTTCAGGATCGTCGCGCAGAAGTGCCGTCTGCGCTGGGTCGCGCAGCAGCGCGAGCACGCTGATGGCCGCCATGTTCGCGGTGCTCTCGTGACCGGTGACCAGCAGCAGGAACCCGAGTGACGCGGTCTCCTGAGCAGTGAGGTCGTCGCGTGCCACCAGGCGGCTGAGGATGTCGTCCGCCGGGTGCCTACGCTTGTGCTCGGCCAACTCAGCGAGATAGTCCATGAGTTGGGCATGCGCGCGTTCGGCCCGCTCGGAGGTCGTCCGGTTGTCGAGCAGGCTGCGGCTGAGCGACTGGAACAGGTCGTGGTCCTCGTAGGGCACTCCCAGCATCAGGCAGATGGTCAGCGAGGGGATCGGAAGGGCGAAGTCGGCGACGAGGTCCGCCGAGGTGCGTCCGTCCGTCATGCGGTCCACGGCGCTGTCGACGATGTCCTGGATGCCGGGCCGGAGTGCCTCGATGCGCCTGACCAGGAAGTCCTTGGTGACCATGCGGCGCAAGCGGGCGTGTTCCGGGTCGTCCATGCGGATGAAGCTGGGCTTCGCGGTCGCCAGTTCCCGCTGACCCGCGGAGAGGAACGGGAAGCCGGGAGTGCGCGCGTCGGCACTGAAGCGGGGGTCGGCCAGCACGGCGCGTACCTCCTCGTAGCCGGTGACGAGCCAGCAGGCGGTGCCGTCCGGAAGTACGGCCCGGGTGACGGCGGCGTCATGGGCGGCGGCCGTGTAGGTCGGGGGCGGATCGAACGGACAAGTGCCATAGGGAGCGGGGAGGTTGAGCGGAGGGGCGGGCGCGGTGGCGGTCATGAGCCGGGCCGTCTCCTGATGGGGGGTCATGTGGCGCCCACGAGGGTGATGGCACCGCTGGGGCACAGGTCCGCGGCCAGGCGCACCTCGTCGGCGTACTTCTGATCGGGCTCCGGTACGAGCAGGGTGACGCGTCCGTCCGTGCCGCTCCGCTCGAACACCTCCGGCGCGGCTCCGGCGCACTGCCCCGCCCTGTGGCAGCGTTCCCTGTCCAGGCGCACGGTGAGGTGCGGGCGTACCGCCCCGGCGTCGTCGGAGGGGGTGCGCAGGACGCCGAGGGTGGTGGACATGGCCGCGGTCTGGCCGGCCAGGACCAGCAGTTCGATCAGTTGCTCCGGGTCCAGTTCGCGCGCAAGCCGCCGCCACAGTCCATCGGGCAGGGTGGAGTTGGCGGCGAGCAGGTCGCAGGTCTCCAGAAGTGTGCGCTCCTCCTGCGTCCAGGGGTGGGTGTCCGGGGCCGCTGCCGTGGCCCGGATCTCCTCCGCCGTCAGTCCGGCCTCCGTCGCCGGCGCGCGGTGGCGCTCGTGGACGAAGCTCCCGCCGAGGCGGTGGGCGGTGCGCAGGACGACCAGCTCGCGTCGGCGGGCGCCGAGCGTTCCTTCGTGGGTGAGTACACGGGCGAGGGAGAGCCAGGCGTGGGCCAGGACGGGGTGATGGGCGAGGGTGCCGAAGAGGTTGACCCGCCCGGCACCGTCCTGGTGGGAGTCCGCCAGGAGGGACCGCAGCGACGCGGGCCACTCGGACGGAGGCAGGGGCGGGATGCGGGGAGGGCCGGACACCCGGACGGAGGCGGGTGATGAGGTCATGAGGGTGCCTTTCGGAAGCGTACGGAGTCGGATGAGGCAGGTCGTTCCGGGAGGTGACGGCGGCTCACCACCTGCAGACGACCACTCCCGCGCTGGCCCCGCTCGCGAAGCCGAACATGCCCACCAGATCCCCGCGGCGCAGTCGGCCGTTCTCCAGGGCGGTGGCCAGCTGGAGCGGGATGGTGTTGGTCGCCACGTTGCCGTGGGCCGGGAAGGTGGCCAGGATCCGTGCCGGGTCCACGCCCACCCAGTCGCAGACGACCCGGGTGAACGGCACGGACGGCTGGTGCACACAGACGAGGTCCAGGTCGTCGCTCTCGACGCCGATCTCCTTCAGCGCTCCGCGCACCTTGCCGGGCAGTCCCTCGAACGAGTCAGCCAACTGTTGTGCGTCGATGCGGAGATGACCGAGCCTTCGGTGCTGCGCGTAGGGATTGGGCAGCGTCGCCGCGCGCCAGCCCCAGGAGTTGGCGAAGAAGCGCGAACCGACGATGCCGGGCAGGCCGCTGGCCTCCACCAGCAGGGCGGAGCCCATGTCGCCGGTGCTGAGGCTGGGCAGCGCGCTCAGGACGTCCGCCGGGTCGTCGACCTCCCAGCGGCTCTCGCGGGTGCTGACCTCGGCGGTGGTCACCAGCACGGTGCGGTACCGGCCGCCCCGGATGAACGCGTCGGCGACCTCCAGGGCGTTGAGGACGCCGTTGCAGGCGTTCTTCAGGTCGAGCACGGGACACCCGAGGCCCAGTTTGTCGGCGACGACGTGGGCCGTGGCGGGCTCCTCCATGTCGGCGAGGATGCCCGCGTAGAGGAGCAGGTCGACGTCGGCCGGATCGGTGTCCGTGTCCGCGAGCAGGCGGCGCGCCGCGTGGACGGCCAGGTCTGAGGGCTGATCGTGGTCGGGGGCCACGGTGCGCTCGGTCAGCCCGTACATGCGCTGGAGCACTCCGCGGGACAGTGTGACGGCGGGGCTGCCCTCGCGGAATCGGGCCTCCACCTCGGCCACGCTCTGCCGCCCCTCGGGGATGTGGACGGTCGCGTGAACGATACTGCTGTGAACGGTCATTGACTCAGTCCTCGGATCGGACCTCGGTGAGGAGCGGCACGTCAGTCCTCGGTGAGGAGCAGCACGACGTTGTGCCCGCCGAACCCGAAGGACTGGCTCACGGCGGCGCGGACGCGCTGGGTACGCGGTCGGCCCGTCACGCAGTCCAGGTCGAAGGGGAGGTTGTCGGCCGTGAGGTTGGCGATCGGCGGCACGGTGGACCGCTGGATGGTCAGGGCCGTGAGCGCCGCCTCGATCGCGCCCGCGGCGCCGAGGCTGTGCCCGAGCACTCCTTTGGGCGCGGTCACGCTGGGCCGGTGGGGCAGCACCCGGCCGATCAGCTCGGCCTCCGTCAGGTCGTTGAGGGGCGTGGAGGTGCCGTGCGCGTTGACATGATCGACGTCGGCCGCGTGCAGGTCCGCTTCGGCGAGCGCCGCCCGCAGCGCCATCTCGGCGTGAACTCCGCCGGGATCCGGAGCGGTTGGATGGTGGGCGTCGGAGGAGAG
>NZ_JBEXHZ010000086.1:0-11835 GCF_040608315.1 Streptomyces sp. NPDC005195 | reverse complement strand
TCGGGGCCCGCGTCCCCGAAGCCGGTGATGTCGGCGTAGACGACCCGCGGGTTCCAGCCCGAGACCTCCTCGTAG
Source organism: Streptomyces sp. NPDC005195 (assembly GCF_040608315.1). Taxonomy (NCBI): domain Bacteria; kingdom Bacillati; phylum Actinomycetota; class Actinomycetes; order Kitasatosporales; family Streptomycetaceae; genus Streptomyces; species Streptomyces sp. NPDC005195. Next base: position 11,760 of record NZ_JBEXHZ010000086.1, on the reverse strand, counting down.
CCGAGGTGCAGTTTCTCGCGTGTGCCGTGCGGGAAGTTGGTGATCACCACGTCGGCCCACTCGACGAGTCGCTTGAGGACTTCGACAGCCGCCGGTGACTTCAGGTCGATCACCATGCCGCGCTTGTTGCGGTTGGCGAGGTGCCAGCCGTAGTTGGCCCGGGCCTGAGGACTGGGTGGCACGGAACTCAGCCGCCGTTGGGGATCGCCCGCCCCCGGCGGCTCGATCTTGATGACGTCCGCTCCGAAGTCGGAGAGCACGGTGGCCGCTGCCGGTCCCGCGATGAACGAGGACGCGTCGAGGACCTTCAGCCCGGTGAAGACGGATTCGGTGGTCATCATCATCACTTCACGAAGGCGCTGAGGCCGCCGGTGACGGCACGTCCGACGATAAGGGTCTGGATCTCCCGCGTGCCCTCGTACGAGTACAGGGCCTCGGCGTCGGCCACGAAGCGGCCGACCTTGTAGTCGAGGACGATGCCGTTGCCGGCCAGCAGCTCCCGGGCCCATCCGACGTTCTCGCGCATCCGCACGGTGCAGTAGGCCTTCGCCAGGGCCGACTGTTCGTCCCTGAAGATCCCGGCATCCTGCAACTGGGCCAGGCGTGTCACCATCCCGCACGAGGCCGTGGCGTTGCCGAGCATCTTCACCAGCAGATCCTGCACGAGCTGGAAGCCTCCGATCGGGCGCCCGAACTGCTCGCGCTCCTTCGAGTACTGCAGGGCGATCTCGTAGGCGCCGAACATGACCCCCACCGCCTGCCACGCCACACCGCTGCGCGTCTGGCGCAGGATGTTGGCGGTGTCCTTGAAGGTGTTCGCGTTCTGCAGCCGGTTGGCCTCCGGAACGCGGCATCCTTCGAGCACGATGTCGGCGTTCTGCACGATGCGCAGCGCCATCTTGTTCTCGATCTTCGTCGCGGTGAACCCGGGGGTGTCCTTCTCCACCACGAAGCCCAGTACGTGCTGTGTCTCGACGTCACGGGCCCAGACGACCACCAGGTCGGCGAACGTCGCGTTTCCGATCCAGCGCTTGGCTCCGTCGAGGATCCACTCGTCGCCGTCCCTGCGCGCGGTGGTCCGCAGGCCGCCCGCCACATCGGAACCGCCGTGCGGTTCGGTCAGGGCGAAGGCGCCGATCTTCTCGAAGCGGCTCATCGACGGCAGCCAACGCCTCTTCTGTTCGTCGGAGCCGCAGGCGAGGATGGTGCCCATGGCCAGACCCGTGTGCACGCCGCAGAACGTCGCCAAGGAGGCGTCGGCATGCGCGAACTCGAGTGCGAGGAAGCCTGAGAAGAGGTTGCTCGGCCTGGGTTCCGTGGAGTCCGGGTCGGCCCAGTCCGCCAGCCCGAGACTCCCGAATCCCTCGACCAGCTGGAAGGGGAACTCGGCCCGGGCCCAGTAGTCGTCGACGATCGGTGCGACCTGTGTGCGGAGGAACTCACGGATGGACTCGATCTTCTCCCGCTCACTGTTCGTGAGCAGGTCCTCGAAAGAGTAGAAATCGGCGGGCAGCCGTCCTTTGTCCAGGTGGGGACCTGACGGTGTCGGCAATTGCGAGGTGCCGCTCATGGCAATCTCCCTCAAGCGCTGTGGGACATGGCTCGGAGATCCGAGCCCGTCAGTGCTCTGGGCGCGCCTGGCGTTTCGGTTCTCCGGCGCGATCTAACGCGGATCCCCGACCGATCCCCCGGACCCGCGCCGCGCGGGGGTGCCGTTCCCGCCGCAGACCACTCCAGTGGCCCGTCGTCAGCTGGTGCGAGGTCCCGTACGAGAGCCACGGCCGGGTATCGAAGCGCCGGCCTGCCGTCGGCGGCAAGCGCTCCCTATGACCCGCGATGCCCGGTGCCCTCTGGGCGAGCCCGCCTGTCGGGGTTGTCGCCGATCTGAGCGTCTGCGACATGCGGTGCTGACATGTGATGCATCGACATGCCTTCGTTCCGCACTGGAATTTGAGCACCGGCGGACGTGCATCCGCCATCGCTGAGCTTGAGTTGGGCCTCTGTCATGGATCGGTGAACAGAGTCGCCTCCGCGACCTACATCGGCCGGTAATTCGACGACCCGAGTCAGTGTGGCAACGCGACCGGAGGCAGTGACTCCTTCGCTGTCATCGAGAGCGACAACCTGCCGATCGGCCCGCACCAGGACGGCCAGTTGATCAGCCGGGTGGACGACTTCTCCGGCAGCGAGTCGGCCGGGCTCGACTTCAGGACGGCCCATCTGTACGACCCGAACAATCAGGGGATGAGTGTGGACGTCACCACCGACGGCGATACCACCTGACGGACGGCCTGACGACGCGGCCGTCGGTGACGGCTTCCACACCCTGTTCCTCGCCGGCCCGGACCGGCACACGCTGCGCGTGAGCGCTCCAGCCGGGGGCGCCCGTCGAGGCCGGGCCGCCGCGCGCCGGACGGCGAAACAGCCCACGTGTCGGTCATCGCCGCCAGGGTTACGCTGGTTCCCAGGAGGGTGGGACGTCGGAAGCGGATCTCGTCAGACACCTTCTGCGGTCGGAGGAAGCACGATGGGCGACAGGGAGATTCGCGCGGCGCTGGACCGGCACTGGGCGGCGTCCGCGGCCGGGGACCAGGACACCGAGCACGAGATCTACCACGACGACGTCGTCACCGATTACCCCCAGTCGGGTGAGCGCATCCACGGTCGCCGCAACCTCCAGGCGTTGCGCTCACACCATCCGGCCAAGCTCACGTTCACCATCCGCCGGATTCTCGGCGGCGGGGATCTCTGGATCACCGAATACGCGATCGACTATGACGGGAAACCGGCGTCCACCATCAGCATCATGGAATTCCGCGACGGCAAGGTCGTCCACGAGACGCAGTACTTCGCGGATCCGTTCGCTCCACCCGCCTGGCGAGACCAGTGGGTGGAGTCGATGCCTCACCTCTGACACCCGCTGCCGAGCCACTCGCGTCCCGATCCCGGTGGACCTCATCCAGGACCGGGGCGGGCGGGATGCCGGCTCATGACAGGCCGTCGGCTTGCCTCGTCCGAAACCTCGCCTCAGCGACTGGGCGTCGATCTAAGGGGTCGCGGCTGAGCGCAGGGTCCACAGATGGTCCGCGGTGCCGTTGTCGGAGTACTGGACGACGTTGGCACTGTCGCTCGTGGACATACCGGCGACGCCGAGCAGCAGACCACTGTTCCTGTTGACGATCTTGTACTGGCCGCCGCCGGCGTCGACCAGCCGCCACAGGTGATCGCTGGTGCCGTTGTCGTGGTACTGCTGAATCTGGGCGCTCAGCGCGGTGGAGGCGCCCTGTACGGCGAGAAGCAGGCCGCTGTTGACATTGACGATCTTGTACCAGCCGCTGCCGGCTTCCACGAGCTTCCACAGGTGGTCCGGAGTGCCGGTGTCCGCGTACTGCTGCACGTCGGCACTGTCGGAAAGCGAGGCGTGGTCGACGGCGAGGAGTTTGCCGCTGTTGACGTTGGCGATCTGGAACACCGGCGAGGCCCAGACCTGGAATTCCGACAGCCCCCACCCGGTGCCGCCACCGGCGTTGGGAGCCACGACGCGCAGCCGGCTGGTCGTCAGGGCCGGGAAGGTGATCTCGTTCTCGGCGTTCGCGGTGGGAGCGGCGGGAGAGCGGGTCTGGCCGGGCACGGTGGCCCAGGCCGTGCCGGTCCAGTACTGCAGGTCGTACGTGGACGGGGTGCGCACGCCGCCGCCGTCGTCGTAGAAGTACAGCCGCACGTCACCGGTCTTCTGGTCGCGGCCGAAGTCGACACCGTAGGAGTCGCTGGGGTGGCCGGTGGCGTACGAGGTCCAGCGGCTGTTCTCGGGGATCCCCTGCCGGTAGACGATGCCGTCGACGGCATTCCAGACGTTGTCGTAGCTGGAGGTGTAGGAGGCGAACGGCTGCGGACCTGAGGCGAAGCGCTGCCCGTTGGCGGCTATGTCCGCGGTCGCGTCCGCGCTCGGCCGGGCGTTCGGCGCACCGACGTTCACCGTGACAGCGCCGAGTTCCGTCCTGGCGGCGACCTGGCTGCCGTCGACGTAGACGTGCAGACCGGCTCCCTGGCCGTAGCGGCTTCCGGTGCGGTCCCACAGTACGGTCACGTTGTGCCCGTGGTACGGGGTGTTCTCCAGCGCGAAGTAGTCCCAGCCGGCCGGTGCGAGCGGTTTGACGACCAGGGTGTCGTCGCTCTGTCCCCGCAGGCCGATGAGTCCGGAGATGACGTTGTCGTTGAAGGTGGAGTGGTTGTAGTCCTCGCTGTGGTTGTTCCCGTCGTACAGCCAGTTGTCGCTGTCCGGGTCATGGGCCTCGGCGACGTAGGGGACTCCACCCCGGTACTGGGTGGCGGCATAGGTGTGCAGCAGTTGGACGTAGTCGCCGCTGGAGAACACCGACTGGGCCGGGTAGTCCTCCAGCAGGTTCGCCGCCGCTGTCAGCGTCTGGGACGTCGCGAACGGCCAGGAGGGGCCGTCCCAGCGGCAGCAACCGCCGGCCTGGTACATGAACCAGGGGCTGCGCCGTTCCACGGTCGTCGGCCCGTAGCGGGCGGCGAAGCCGTTGGAGTCCTTGAGCTGGGCGAACGCTCCGGCGTTCGCGGCCGGTGCCATGTCGAACATCCAGGGCAGATAGCCCATCAGCTCGCGGCTGCCGGTCTTGCCCAGGGAGGGGTTGTTGTCCCGGGCCACACCGTAGTAGAACTGCCGCCCCGCGTCCCACAGGTGCGCCTGCACCGCGCTCTGCAGAGCGGCGGCGCGGGCTTGGAAGCCGTTTGCCGTGCCGGTGTCGCCCGCCAGCGCGGCGATCGCGGCGATCGCCCGCGCGTCTCCGTACTGGTAGGCGTTGATGGTCGGCCGGTAGCCATGGCCCCCGTGATAGGGATCGGAGGACTCGTACGACGAGGCGGAGTACTCCGTCGCGTCCCACACCGGCGCTTGCCAGTACAGGCCCAGAGCCTGGTTGAAATGGTTGCCCCAGCCGTCGTACTGCTTGACGAGCGATGCCAGCTGGGACTTGGCGAAACTCCGGTCCCCGGTGGCCAGCATCTGCTGCCACACCGCGTCGGCCGCCCAGAAGCTGTATTCGTGGGCCCAGTCCGAGGTGTCCGCGTTCACACCGTCGTTCTGCGGCTTGGGGAACTGCCCCGGGCCACCGAGCCAGTAGTCGACGACGTCCTTGGCGTACGTCTGGTCGCGCAGCCACCGCCCCTCGGTGATCTGGTGTCCTGCCGCGGCCGAGATCCCCCCGTACGGAGCGCCGTATCCGACGGGTTGGAGGAACTCGCTCGACAGCCAGCCGTACTCCGGCCCGGTGTAGACCAGATGTTCCTTGTAGGTCTGCCAGCGGTAGTAGTACACGTCCCGGATCTGCTGGTCGGGCACGTCCAGGAAGGGGATGTTGGCCTTGTACCAGGCCGGGTCCTGAACGCCCTTCAACAACGCGTCGTGATCGAGGAACGACGTGCCCGCAGGAGCGGGGGAAGCGGCCCAGGCGGCCACTCCGGCCGCGGCGGGCGACGCGCCCGGCCCGCCGAGAAGACTGCTGAGCACCGCCACGGCGGCGGCCGCGCCCCACCATCTGCCCAACCTCACCATGGCGTTCCCCTCCGAGCCTCAACGGTGGCCTGACACGGTTCACTCACCCACGTCGCGCGACGGCCGCCCGCCACGGAGAGCAGTCGCTGGTTTCTTCCGAACTCCCCTTACAACGTTGTAAATGGACGACCGTGTGAACATGACAACATAGGCCAACCAGGGGTGTCCAGAGGCCGCGAACAAGGCCCTCCACATCCGCGCACGCCGACCGGTGGACGCTCACGCGGCCATGCGGATGACTCGCATGGTCATACGGTCGAGGAGAGTTGCTGCTCAGCCCAGATGGTCTTGCCCCGGTCCCGTGCTGCCGACTTCCGATCCGTCCATGACCTTCCGCCGTTCTGGGCTCCCTCGGCTCGGTCGGTGCCTCCAGCCGCGCGCAGCGGGAGCTGCTTCGCGCGGCTTGGGCCGGGAGCGTGCGGACAGATGCCCTGCGCGGGTGGACAGGCGCCCTGCGCGGGTAGACGGGTCGAGGGCCTCGGCCGGACCCGCGACACCGCAGACACTGCAGCACTTAGTTGACACATAAACTAAATGCCTTACGATTGACACGGCGAGCAAGCACCGAACCGACCCGCTTCACGCACAGAAGGCGCGGCCGCTCGCCCGATTCACGGCGGCGCGGGGCAGGGCCGCGTCACCACGCATCCTCACCCTCTTGATTGACACATCAAGCATGTATGATGGAAATATACTTGACACGTCAATTACTTACTTCTGGATGGTCAGCCCCTTGTGGGCCGCCGGAGGAGGAGATCATGACGCCGCTGACCTTCGAAATCGGCCTCGACTCGTTCGGAGAGGTCGCCACGGACGACGGCCGGACGCTGAGCGACGCCGAGACCGTCCGCCTGCTCCTCGACGAGGCGAGACTCGCCGAAGCATCTGGGGTGGACGTCTTCAGCATCGGTGAGCACTACCGCCCCGGGCACGTCGACAGTGCCACGCCAGTACTGCTCTCCGCCATGGCCGCCGCCACGGAGCGCATCCGCCTCGGAACCTCGGTGACCGTTCTGAGCACCAATGATCCCGTGCGGCTCTACCACGACTTCGCGACTCTGGACGCCGTGTCGAACGGCCGGGCCCAGATCGTGCTCGGGCGCGCCTCGGCCACGGAGTCCTTCCCTCTCTTCGGCTACGAACTCGCCGACTACGAGGAACTGTTCGAGGAGAAGCTCGAACTCTTCATGCGCCTGCAACGGGAGGAGTCGGTGACGTGGTCCGGCGCGTTCCGGGGACCGCTCGTCGAACAGCGGCCGCGTCCCCGGATGCGCCCGGAAGGCATCCCCACGTGGATCGGAGTGGGTGGCAGCCCGCGCTCCGTGCTCCGTGCCGCCCAATACGGCCTGCCCCTGATGCTGGCCGTCATCGGCGGCCGTCCGCAGCGCTTCGTCGGCCACGTCGACCTCTTCCACCGGGCGCTGCGGCAGGCCGGGCACGATCCGCAACCGATCGGGCAGCACTCGCTGGGCCTCATCGCCGACACCGACGAGGAGGCGACCGAGACCTGGTGGGAGTACTGGAAGCCGGTGGTGGCCCAAGCGGCCGAGGAGCGAGGGTTCTACAAGCCGACTCGCGAACGGTACGCGGCCGAGATCGACCACGGCGCGCTCTTCGTCGGCTCACCGGAAACCGTCGCCCGCAAGATCGCGAGAACGGCCCGCGACCTGCGGCTGAGCCGCTTCGACCTCAAGTACGACATCATGCGCCTGCCGCGCCAGGCCCGTTCCCGCACGATCGAATTGCTGGGCCGCGAAGTCGCGCCGCTGGTAAGGGAACTGCTCACCAAGGAGTCCACCCATGTCTGAACTCACTTTCGGCCTCGACACGTTCGGCGACGTACCCGCGGACGACTCCGGTGCGATGGTCTCCCACGCGAGGGCGATCCGGCAGGTTCTCGACGAAGCCGTGCTCGCCGACGACTTGGGCGTCGACGTCATCGCGCTGGGCGAACACCACCGGCCGGAATACTCGATCTCGTCCCCGGAGACCGTGCTCGCCGGCATCGCCACACGCACCACACGCATCCGGCTCTCCTCCGGCGTGACGGTGCTGAGTTCCGACGACCCCGTCCGGGTGTTCCAGCGCTTCGCGACCGTCGACGCCCTCTCCGGCGGCAGGGCCGAGGTGATCCTCGGCCGCGGCTCCTTCACGGAGTCGTTCCCCTTGTTCGGATACGACCTCGCCGACTACGACACGCTGTTCGAGGAGAAGATCGAGCTGTTCTCGAGGCTGCTGGAGGAGAAGCCCGTCACGTGGAAGGGCACCGTGCGGGCTCCTCTGGAGGACGCCGAGGTCTTTCCCCCCACCGAGTCCGGACACCTGAGTACCTGGGTCGGTGTCGGCGGCTCACCCCAATCGGTCATCCGCACCGCCCATTACGGACTTCCCCTCATGCTCGCCATCATCGGCGGTTCTCCCGGGCGCTTCGCGGCCTACATCGACCTCTACCGACGCGCGGCCGACCAGTTCGGCACCACCGCGCATCCGGTGGGTATGCACTCCCCCGGCTTCATCGCCGACACCGACGAAGAGGCCCGAGAGGTGCACTGGCCGAGCTACCGGGTCATTCGCGACCGCATCGGCGCCCTGCGAGGCTGGCCGCCGCTGCGCCGGGAGGAGTACGACGCGGAGATCGAGCACGGCTCCCTGTACATCGGCTCACCCGAGACGGTCGCCCGCAAGATCGCCGGCGCCGTCGGCCAACTCGGTGTCGGCAGGTTCGACCTCATCTACACCGCGGGCGCGCAGCCGATCAGTGCCCGTCTGCGGGCGGTCGAGCTGTACGGCACGAAGGTCATTCCCATGGTCCGCGACATTCTCGCCGGCTGACTCACGGAAAAGCGAAACGCGGAAACGCAGAAACGCAGAAATACGGAAACGCGGAAAAGGAGACGGCATGAACATCGAGGGCGTCCGCACCGTCGGCATCCTGGGGGCCGGCAAGGTGGGAACCGTACTGGCGCGGCTGGCCGTCGCGGCAGGCTTTCGCGTACTGATCGCCGGGTCGGGAGCGGCCGAAAAGATCGCGCTCACTATCGAGGTGCTCGCCCCCGGTGCCCTCGCGGTCACCGCGGCCGAGGTGGCGGCCCAGGCGGACGTCGTGATTCTGGCACTCCCCCTGGGCAAGCACCGCGGCGTTCCGGTGGACGCGCTGCGGGGCAAGCTGGTCGTCGACGCGATGAACTACTGGTGGGAGGTCGACGGCCTGCGCCAGGACTTCACCGACCCCCGTACCTCCACCAGCGAGATCGTCCAGGACTTCCTGCCGGACTCCCGTGTGGTCAAGGCCTTCAACCACATGGGCTACCACGACCTCGAGGACGAGGCCCGGCCCCTCGGCACGTCCGGCCGCAAGGCGATCGCCCTCGCGGGGAAGGACCCTGCCGACCGGGCCACGACCGCCCGCCTCGTGAGCGCCCTCGGCTTCGATCCCGTCGACGTCGGACCGCTTGCCGAAGGCGTGCGCCTCGAACCGGGGACCGAGCCTTTCGGCGCCAACGTCAGCGCGGACGAGCTGCGCGCCATGATCGCCCGCTTCCCCTCCTCGGAACGCGGCGTGACGGTCGCCAGAACCCGCGCCGCTGCCACGCTCCCACCCGCCGACGTGGCGTAGAGACCGATTTCTTCCGGGGTCCCCGGGCCCGCGCCCCGGCACCCGTACACGGGGAGACCACTTGTTCTCCCGGCAGCACCGTGCCCCCAACCCCCGTCAGCACGCCGAGCCGGGGTACGGGCCGCAGCCGGTCGTCCCGCAGTTGGTCGGCCGGCTGGACTGCTGCCGCCGACTCCCTGTGACCTGGCCGGAGATGCCGGCGCGAGTGGCCCTCTGGGTGGGCCGGGCGACTGGTTGACCCCGTGGTCGAGCCGGAGACGCGGGCGAAGACGCGGAGGGCCGACTTCTGCGCGACGACGACCTGAGCAACCTCCGCAGCGCCCTTTGGTCTCTGATCGCCACGAGATCAGCCGACGATTCGAACTGTCTTGACAATTATTTTTGTCGGTCGCATCCTGGAGCGGTACTGGACCGTGCCGTGATCGAAGCCCGCACACCGCAGGGCGGCCCGCCGACATCGAAGGAAACCAGCATGCGCACCCTGATCAGCTCCGCCTTCGTCTCGCTCGACGGCGTCATGGAGGGCCCTGGCGGCGAACCCGGCTACCGCAACTCCGGATGGACGTTCAAGGACGTCGAGTTCGTCCCCGAGGCGTTCGCCGTCAAAGGGCGGGAGCAGGAGGAATCCACCGCGGTCCTGATGGGACGGGCCAGCTACGAGGCGTTCAGCCCGGTGTGGCCGGACATGGCCGAGTTCGCCCGGTACAAGACCATGCCGAAGTACGTCGTCTCCACCACCCTCACCGAGGACCGGCTCGTCTCGAACTGGGGCGAGACCACCGTCCTGCGCACTCTCGACGACGTCGCCGCCCTCAAGGAGACCGAGGGCGGTCCGATCATCGTCCACGGCAGTGTCGCGCTGAACCACAGCCTCGCGGACGCCGGCCTGATCGACCGCTACCACCTGCTGGTCTTCCCGCTGCTGCTCGGCGCGGGCAAGCGTCTGTTCCCCGCGACCGACCAGGACACCCGGAAGCTGAAACTGGTCGAGCACGCCGTATACGCCAACGGCCTCCAGATGAACGTCCTCGACGTGGTGCGCTGACCAAGCCTCGGCACCCGTCCTGGTGGCCCTCGCACCGACCGGCAGCTCGCCGGCCCGTCCGATCGTCCGCCGGTGGGCCCGTAGACCCGTAAGCCTCACCAGGACACACACCCTGCCGCGGCACCCCGAGCCCCGTGGGCCGGGGCGGTGCCCGGATATCATCCACCGATGTCGACGATCTCCGTCACGACCTGCCCGCCCTCTTGGCCGGCGACTACCTCACCGACTTCGGCCTCGACCACATCCATGACCAACTGACGGCAGTGACCGCCCTGGCGGAACGACTCGACACGCCCCACAGCATCACGGACACCGTCTGTCGTCTCCACGGGGAGGCACTCGCGCGCTACGGACCCGCGGACGGCGAACTGCTCGGGGTGGCCCTGCTGGAAGAGCGGGCCGGGATCCTCCTGCGCCATCCGGCTGCGCCCGTCGCCGACAGCAGCACCGGCGCGGCCGAAAGGCCTACCGGACACCACCCGTGAGCCTGCCTCAGCCGCGCCGGAGGAGCGGGGGGACGGACGGTACCTCGACGGCGTTCGCGATGTCGTCGACGGTCATCCTGAAACCGTCGGGATAGACGTCACGCTCGGTGCGGCGGGCGGGCTCGCTGGTACGCCAGCAGTAGAGGCACTGCCGGCACTGCAGCACGAGCCACACCCCGGGGACGGGAGAGGTGAAGAGCTGTTCGACGGTCTCGTGGGCGCAACGCGGGCAGATGGTGCCATCCATGCCAGTGGTTCCTTTTCTCTTGTGGAGGACGGGAGTTCAGCGCTTGTCGGCGGTTGCCGGCACTCGTCGGCGTTCCTCGGCGAGTTGCCGGAGCTTGGTGAGCCATGCGCCCATTTCGGGCAGGTCTTGGACCGGGTTGCCGTAGTTGCCGCGGTGATCGGGCCTGACGGGAGTGGTGGCGTCGATGATGAGCTTGTCGACGATGCCGGGTGTGTCCGCCTGTGGACCCAGCTCCATCACGGACAGGTTCGGAATCGTGATCAGGTCGCCGGCGGGGTTCATCTTGGTCGACAGGGCCCACATCACCTGCGGAAGGTTGAACGGGTCGACGTCCTCGTCCACCACGATCACGGTGGCCGCGTATCCCATTCCGTGCGGGGTGGTCAGGACGCGCATCCCGACCGCCTTGGCGAAGCCCCCGTACCTCTTCCTGGTGGAGACGATGACGACCAGGCCGTGCGTGTACGTGGCGTTGACCGCCTGGACCTCGGGGAAGTCCTTGGTGAGCTGCTCGTACAGCGGGGCACAGGTGTTGGCGGCCATCAGGTAGTCGATCTCGGTCCACGGCATGCCCAGGTAGAGATGTTCGAAAACCGGGTCGCTGCGGTAGGAGATCTTGTCGATCCGGATCACCGGCATGCTGCGACCGCCCGAGTAGTGGCCGGTGAACTCGCCGAAGGGTCCTTCCACCTCCCGCTTGCGACCTTCGATCACGCCTTCGATCACGACCTCGCTGCCCCACGGCACCGGCAGCCCGGTCAGGGGCGCCGGCGCGATCGGCGCCGGCGCGCC
>NZ_JBEXHZ010000085.1:11774-13244 GCF_040608315.1 Streptomyces sp. NPDC005195 | reverse complement strand
ACAAGCGGCAGAGCCTTTTGAACCACACCCGGCGCCCCTGGGCGGGTCAACCATACGAAGGGCTCACCCCATCCCGCAGGAAAGCGTAGGGAGCCTTTTCCAACCTGCCTGAAGAGGCTGGCAGACGGAGGCGAAGGCTCATCGCTGTACGTCGGTTGACCTCACGAAACCCTTGCTCGACCACTTGGGAGAGTCGGGCAAGTCTCCCAGCGTCCGGGCTACTGACCAGTGCGAACGTCAGGTTGGAAAGGGCTCAGTGCTTTCGCATCCCTGGGCCGCCTAAGAAATAGATAGGACCCGCAGGAATGAAGATCAGACCGCCGGGCACACGAGGGTCCGGAGGTTGATAACTATGGTTCCTGTTCTTCTTGTTCTTCTGCTCGCCCTGATCCTCTTCGGTGCCGGTTTCGCACTCAAGGCACTCTGGTGGATCGCAGTGATCGTCCTGATCGTCTGGGTACTCGGCTTCGTGATCCGCCCGACAGCCAGCGGCGGCAAGCGCGGCCGCTGGTACCGCTGGTAGACGGCCTGAACAGCACACGGACATGGGTGGGGCCCGACGCCGTGGCGTCGGGCCCCACCCATGTCCCGTCCCGCCAGGCACGGGACGAACGAGGTGATTCTTCCGGTCCGGGGTAGCTGGAGCTCATGGCCGGAGGCGGCCGTGACGCCAGGAACCATGGCCCTCCAGCACGACCCCTCCGGCCATCCACGCCTTTCACGGCGAACACGGGTTACCTCGAGAGGTCCTGAGAGCTCCTATTTCTGAAAGAGTGTCACCGAGTGCGGTGCCCTGTGATGCGCAATTCTGCGGCGGACAGGAAACGAATCGTGATGAGAGAGTCGCGTTCCCTGATTCATCGCATTCGGGGCGACGCTCCGACAACCTGCTCGACTGCTCGGTCACGGCCTCACTGGGTTCAAGGGCGAGGCCATATACCCCAGCAACGACAAGGCCAGCCGGCAAGCGCGCGGACGACGTCGGCGCCTCCTGATACAGCGGTGGTCCGGGAGCGCGGCGCTCGCCGCGGCGAGGCCGGCCTTCGCGGGCACGGGTGCCAGGACGTGCCCTCAGGCCGACCACGGGGACCGGGCGCAGCCCTCCAGAGCGGACGGGCCGAACCATTCCCCTCAGGGGCGCCGCGGCGTGTCTGTCTGCTGCGGCTGTCGTTGAACGGGCACCGCACCCGGGTCCCCTACAGCCCGTGTGCGGGGGTGAGGGCCCGTGCTGCCCTGTGGCTTCGGGCCCTCATTCCCCGCGAGAGCGGGTGCGCATGAGACGGCAGGCGAGAACTGCTCGGACACCGATCACGCGAGACGGCGCGCAGGGGCTGAGCAAGCCCCTGCGCGCCGTCAAGCGGTACAGCAGTCGGTGACCGGCTTCACGGTCACCCCGAACACCGGGTCAGTGGCCGCCGCCCTGGTGCTGACCGCCACCCTGACCGGCCTGGCCGCCCTGACCCGCCTGGC
>NZ_JBEXHZ010000085.1:0-11675 GCF_040608315.1 Streptomyces sp. NPDC005195 | reverse complement strand
CCCTGGCCGCCGCCCTGGTGCTGACCGCCACCCTGACCCGCCTGACCACCCTGACCCGCCTGGCCGCCCTGACCCTGGCCGCCCTGACCCGCCTGGCCCTGGCCGCCGCCCTGGTGCTGACCGCCACCCTGACCCGCCTGACCACCCTGACCCGCCTGGCCGCCCTGACCCTGGCCGCCCTGACCGGCCTGACCCTGGCCGCCGCCCTGGTGCTGACCGCCACCCTGACCCGCCTGACCACCCTGACCCGCCTGGCCGCCCTGACCGGCCTGGGTGCCTTGGCCGTTGTGGCCCTGGTGACCGTGCTGGCCTCCGGTCCGGGGTGCTCCGCCGTGGCCGCCGTGGTGCGCTCCGTTGTGGTCGCGGTGGTGACGTCCGCCGAGGTCGCTCAAGCGCCAGCCGTCACGGCCGCGGAAGCGGCGGTTGCCGAAGTCGTCCCAGCGCCGGCCGTCACGGTCACGGAAGTGACGGCCGCCCCAGGACACCTCGTCGACGAACCGGCCGTTGTCGTTGCGGAGGGTCGCGGTGTCGGAGCGGTTGTCCCAGACGTAGTTGCGGCGGTCCTGGTAGACGTCCCGGTAGGTGTCCCGGCCGATACCCGTGTGGACACGCACGGTTGCGCGGCCGCCCAGGCGGTAGTGGTCGAAGGTGTAGGTGTGGCCGTCCTCGTCCGACAGCGTCCAGTCGTCCAGGTTCACGCTGCGCCGGGACGTGTTCGTGACGTCGATCCACTCACGGTTGAGGGAGTAGTTGGAGCGGTCGTCGAAGCCCGGAGAGTCGTACTGCACGTCGCTGATCACCACACCCGACCGGTAGGCGGCCGCCTGGTGAGGAGTGGACTGCGCGGAAGCCGGCAGCGCGGTCGCGCCGAGCGCGGTGCCCGCCGCCAGAGTCGCGGCGGCGATACGGGAGATCGAACGAGAGGACATCAACAGTGCTCCCCGATGAGGTACGAGCCCGCTCCCGGCCGGCGTGGAAGGCCGGGAGCGGACGGTGTGCGAATCCCGGCTGGTGCCGAGGACCCACAGCTTGGCCGCCCGACCGACCCGATGCGAGTTGCGCCGTTTCGTGTTGCCGTATACGGACATTTCCGTGACCCTCGGCTGCACCACTCAACCAACCCCGCCAGCCCCCACACCGAGTTCACGGACGGATACACCCATCCCTTGATCACCGCGATGGAAGCGGTTTCCGCCCGCCCGCTCACACCACCACGCCCACCAAGCGCTCTACACCAAAGCCCCCTTCGGCACGTAACAGGCAAATACGACCAATCCACGAACAATCGACTGATAACCGATCAAGCGTTCGCAGCAATTTCATTCCACGCACGCCCACACAGCGAAAGCACCGGCCCTCACCACGGGCGGCAAGCACCCACCGCCGCACCCAGCGCGCCACACCACACGGCTCACGAACACCCAATGACCACGGCTCAGAGTCCTCACCGACCGGACCGGGATTCTCGCCGTGCCGGAGCTGGCCGTGAACGGCGCACTGCCCGCCGGACAGCCGACAGCCCGCCCCCGAGGCGGCAGACTCACCCGGGTACGGACACGCCGTGCGCGGCCGGCTCGGGGGGCACGACAATGGGCGCGGCGCAGCACACGGCAGGACACCCAGCGGCATCGAGACACCAGCCGGGCGAACGCCCTGTTTTCAACACGGCGACTGGACGAAGGACACCCCCACCCCGGGATGTCCTTCCAGCGACATTCGCTCGGCAGCAGTTGGGCACTACACCGGAGGGATTAATCGAGGCATATGCCAAGTGCGTCGTGCCAGCGGCTACTGCCGAGAGTGCTTACGTGGTGTGCGCTAGCAGGAGTCAGGCTCCCTCGCCTGTCCCTGCGCCTTAATCGACCACGAAAAGGAGCAGAGCATTGAACGCCTTCTCTGGTGTGAAGCGGAAGATGCTACTCGGGGTCACGACGCTGGCAGCGATCGCTGTCTCGGCCGTCCCTGGCTCGGCGTCCCCCGCCCCCGGCGGAACCCAGGGCGGCCCGGACCACTGGGGCGTGATCACCCGCAACACGATCGGCTCCCCCGTCGCCGCACTCAGGAACGGCCCGTTCGGCTCGTTCGGCGTCACCGGCCCCTCCGCGAGGCCGCCCTACGGAACGGGCAGCCTCGGCATCGAGGTGGCGGACAACTCCACCTCCCTCACCCCGCCCAGCGAGAAGGTCGACTTCGGCAACGAGGTCGACTTCTACCGCAACCCCGTGCTGGGGCTGAACCAGGTCGGTTTCCACGTCTTCCAGACCGGCGAGAACACCTCGCACGGCGGCCCCACGAACATGCCGAACATCAGGTTCGAAATCAACCCCAACCTCACCACGGCCCCCACCACCACCTACTCCTCCATGGTGTGGGCGCCCCCCGCCTCCTCGGTCACCGACCGCTGGAGCCCCTACCTGGACGCCACCACCACCGGCACATGGTTCCTCACGGGCAACGCAGGCACCGTGACCGGCTGCAACCAGAGCACCCCGTGCACCTTCCCGCAGCTGAAGACCGCCCTCAACGACGGCGGAACGGCACCGATCGTCTACACCGTCGCCGTGGGCAAGGGCCGCGACAACCTGTGGGCCGGAGCCGTCGACGGCCTGCGGATCAACCGGAACATCTACGACTTCGAAGCCGGCGGAGTCCAAACCCTCCGCGCCAACTGAGCAGCCCAGCACAGGCGCGGCAGCCGACGCATCCCTGCGCGAAGCGCCAGTGAGTCTACTGGCGCTCGACTTCGCATCGGCCGGGCTGTCACGCTCCTGAGAAGAGTCCAGGTGGTGGTGACGTCCTGCATGGCGCCACCACCGGACCGATCTGACGAGACGGCCCGCGCCAGGGGACGCCTCGCGGAAGTCGACCCAGACGACGCCGGGTCCTCACGCCCGTCCCTCCCCCGCGTGGTCGGCATGGCAGACATCAGCCACCCCGACCACGCCGCCTGAGGGCCCGTCCGTCCGGCCGCGGCCGGACGGACGGGCCCTCAGGTGGCGGGTCACATCGGTGTGACGTTCTCCGCCTGCGGCCCCTTGGGACCCTGAGTGACATCGAACGCGACTGTCTGGTTCTCCTCCAGCGACCTGAATCCACTGGAGTTGATCGCCGAATAGTGCACGAACACGTCCGGTCCGCCACCCTCCTGTGCAAGGAAGCCGAAACCCTTCCCGGCGTTGAACCACTTCCCGGTGCCAGTTGCCATCGATCTCGATCCTTCTTCGTGTGCCACGGCACCCAGGAGTGCCAGCCGGAACCCTGCAAGACGCCAGCGCTCCCAGTCTCCCCAGCCGCCAGGCGCATCACCTGCGACGCCAGGACGGCGCTCACACTTCGACAACAAACGATCAAGACCTGCTACCCGAGGGCCATGAGACAGCGCCTGCGCCCTGAACCAGCATCTCTGTGCCGGGGATATCTCGTCGCAAGGTCCCGCAGCCTTGCGGCCGAGGGCGCCCGCACCAGCCCTCATATGACGGCTGGTGCGGCACCGACAGTGACATCCGACAACGCTCACCACCCGCCCTGCAAGCGCCATCAGCTGATTGAAACTCAAGTTCCGCGAGACCGCCCATCCGGTCGGAGCTGACGCTGGACAGTGACTTGTCCGGCCTGCCGGCTCACAGAAGTACGGAACGGAACTGTTCCGCGCACTGGGTGCTCCTTCCTGGATGTGGCCGCGGGCCCGGTCCCCGGGGCGGCCGTACCGAGACCAGCTGGTGCTGGCCGTGGCGTCGGATCCGCCGCCGCTGCGGGGGTGTGCTCGAGGGTGGACGTCCGAGCGGTTTCCACCGTAGAAGCGCCCGCCCCGACCATGGCAGCCCGACCAGGCACATCCGTGCGTGGCCGAGGGGTGCGACCACAGCCCTCTCCCCCCAACCACAGCCCCCACCACGGCAGCTCAGACGCCTGTCGGTCCGGGAAGCCACGGCAAAATCTTTTTTCGGATCGCTTCAGACCGGTCGGCACACTTGCACCCCTAACCCCACGCCCCGCCACTGTGCTTAGAGGGCATCTCATTTGGCGAGTCTGCGGTAGCAGATGAGGGTTGCAGCGATGCCTGCGAAGGCGAGGAAGTGTGCGGCTTTGCGTTCGTACCGGCGGTGGAGACGGCGGCAGCCTGCGAGCCATGACATCGACCGTTCCACGACCCAGCGGTGGCGCCCGAGGCGCTGGGAGGAGTCGACGCCTCTGCGGGCTATGCGGTGGGTGATGCCGCGGTTGCGGAGCCATTGCCGCAGGTGGCGGTAGTCGTAGCCCTTGTCACCGTGGAGCTTGCCGGGCTTGCGTCGGCGCGGTCCACGTCGCGAGCGGACAGGCGGGATACCTCGTACCAGGGGTTCCAGTCCCTGGCTGTCGTGCATGTTCGCGCCGGAGATGCCGATCGAGAGGGGTAAACCGGTACGCTCGGTGATCAAGTGGATCTTCGACCCGTACTTACCGCGATCTACAGGATTCGGACCTGTCAGGTCCCCGTTACCGTTTTCGTGGTCCCGCAACGGGACTCCCGGCCTCCGAGCCCGGCATGACTTGGTCCCCTTGTCGATCATGGTCGAAAAAGTGGTGTCACCGGGCCTCGGAGGCATTGGCAGACCGCTGATCAGGGGCATGACCGCTCATTCCGTACCGGGGTGAAGCAGGGCTTCGTAACGTGGATGCCGGCACGCTGATGCCACAGGTGAGGCCGGGAAAGCGCCGCTGGGGAGGGTAAGTGAACGGCACGAGAGAGATCGGTGTCTACCTCGGTCTGGATGTCGGGAAGGGCGAGCATCACGGCACCGCCCTCACTCCGGCGGGCAAGAAGGTCTTCGACAGACCGCTACCCAACAACGAGCCGCGACTGCGCGAGCTGTTCACGAAACTGCAGGCCAAACACGGCACGGTACTTGTGGTCGTGGATCAGCCTGCCTCGATCGGTGCGCTGCCACTGGCCGTGGCTGGCGATGTGGGCTGCCGCGTCGCCTATCTGCCCGGTCTGACGATGCGACGGATAGCTGATCTCTATCCGGGTGAGGCCAAGACCGACGCACGCGACGCGGCGATCATCGCGGACGCCGCCCGCACCATGCCGCACACCCTGCGCGATCTCGCACCGAACGACGAGACGATCGCAGAGCTGGAGATGATCGTGGGCTTCGACGACGACCTGGCCGGCGAGGTGACACGCACCAAGAACCGCCTGCGCGGGCTCCTCACTCAGGTTCACCCTTCACTCGAGCGGGTCCTGGGCTCGCGGCTCGACCATCCGGCCGTCCTGGTTCTCCTTGAACGCTATGGCTCACCAGCTCAGTTGAGGAAGGCCGGGCGACGACGGCTGGTATCGCTGCTGCGACCCAAGGCTCCGCGCATGGCCGAACGCCTCGTCGAAGACATCTTCGCCGCATTGGACGAACAGACAGTGGTCGTCCCGGGCACCGACGCCGCCGCACTGATCGTGCCCAGCCTCACCGGCTCCCTCCGGTCCGTGCTTGACCAGCGGAAAATCCTCGCTGCCAAGATCGAGGAACTGCTGGAGGCCCACCCTCTTTCCCAGGTCCTGATCTCCATGCCCGGCATCGGAGTCAGGACCGCAGCCCGGATCCTCATCGACGTCGGCGACGGCAGCAACTTCAAGACCGCCGGACACTTGGCCGCCTACGCAGGTCTGGCTCCCGCCACCCGCAGATCCGGCTCGTCCATCCGTGGTGAGCATCCCTCCCGACGAGGCAACAAACAGCTCAAGAGAGCCTTCTACCTCGCCGCCTTCGCGTCGCTGTCACAGCCGGCCTCACGCGCCTACTACGACAAGAAACGCCGGGAAGGCAAACACCACGTCGCAGCCATCGTCTGCCTGGCCCGGCGCCGCATCGACGTGCTCTTCGCGATGCTCCGAGACGGCACGTTCTACGACCCCGTACCCACCGCCGCTGCTTGACCAAAACCATAGGGGCACTTTTTCATGGCCCGCATGTTCACCGAGTCGATCGCGCACCGCGACCAGTCCAACTTCCCGCGCGCGCCGAGTTCGTCCAGGACCAAGCGGTGCAGTTTGCCCCATACGCGGGCCTTGGACCACTCGCTGAAGCGACGGTGAGCCGTCGGCCCCGACGGCCCGAACGACGGCGGCAACTGTGCCCACGTACACCCCGACGTGGCAACGAACACGATTGCCGCCAACACCTCGCGGTCGCCATGGCGTCGACGACCGCCACCCTGAGGCCGCACCGGAGCCGGCGGAACCACCCGCTCGAACAGCTCCCACAACTCATCCGGCACGAGACGCTCAACAATTCCCACGACGCCAGACTATCCAACAAACCAAATGAGATGTCTTCTTAGTGTCACCGGCCCCTTGTACGGCGGCAACAGACGGCGTACCCGGGTTCGAAGAATGCATGCCGGGTGATTTTACAGCGGACCCGGCGCACCCGGCTTTCGCCCAGTGGGCTGGTCCGGGCCACGAGAAGTGGGGCCCGCCGGAAAGTCTCCGGCGGGCCCCACTTCTGGGCTGGTGCGTGAGGTCAGATTCCTCGGCGGGTCTGGTAGTAGCCGCCGACCTGCTCGTGGTAGGCGGCGTCGCCGACGTGCTTGTCCTTGTCGAACTCGGGGGAGTCCTTGATCTGGTCCTTCGTGAGGTCGACGTAGATCCTCCGCTCCGCCAGGTCAACTGTTTTCACGGTCCCGGCCGGCAGCAGCACGTGCTTGCCGAAGATCCACACGCCGGTGTCGACGACGAGATACGAGGAGCTGACGTCGTCCGAGTGCTTGTCGACCTTCCCGATGGTGCCGTCGGTGGCCTCGACCTTCCATCCGGTGAGGTCGGTGCCCGCGGTGTAGCCAGTGGTCGGCTGGTAGCCCCAGATGCTGTCACTCATGTAGAACCGCTCCCTTGTCGAGATTCCTTGCTGCTGCCGCAGCGAACTGCGGAGTTATCGACGTCATCGAATTCGGTGACGCTTCCTCAGAAAGCCGGGTACCCGGCCTCAGGTTCTCTACGTACTGAGGGTGGTGGCGAGTTGGGCCAGTTTCTGTGCGGATGGGCTGCCGGGATCGGCGTGGTGTACGACGAGGAGTTGGCCGTCGGTACCGGCGAGCAGGAGTCGTTCGTAGCGCAGCTCAAGCCGCCCCGCCTGCGGGTGGTGCATGTGTGAAGTGCCGGTTCCCCGGGGGCTGACGTCGTGGCGGGCCCACAGACGGCGGAAGGTCTCGCTGCCTGCGGAGAGTTCGTTCACCAGCTCGACGATGCTGGGATCACTGCCATCCGGGCCGATGAGGGCGCGCAGGCTGGCGACGGCGCGGATGGTCATCTCTCCCCAGTTGAGGTAGAGGGAGCGTACGCGCGGGTCGAGGAATGCGGACCGTATGGCATTTGTGCCCGGCTGGTTGCCGGGAGACAGCGCGATGGCCAGGGGGTTGGCCGCCACTACGTCCATGTAGCGGTTCAGGACCACGGCAGGAGTGCCCGCCCAGGATGTGTTGATCAGTTGCTGGATGCCGAGAGTAACCCGTTCGTCGGGGGGCGGGCTGAAGTGTCGCGGAGCGGGGGTGGCGAGAGTGTGCAGGTGCCGAGTCGCGTCCAGGTCGAGTTGGAGGACGCGGGCGAGGGCGTCAAGGACGGCAGGTGAGGGGTTCTGGTCGCGCCCTTGTTCTAGGCGCAGGTAGTACTCGCTGCTGATGCCGGCGAGCAGGGCGACTTCTTCGCGGCGCAATCCGGGCACGCGGCGGCGGCCCCCGCCGGGCAGGCCGACATCCTTGGGGTCGACGAGGTCACGACGCGCTCGCAGGTAGTTGCCGAGGTGGTTGGCGCTCACATGCTCCACGGTACGAGGCAGTCCACGCCCACGCGGGTCGGCTCCGTTGCCTGATGATCTGCGGCCCGGTTTCCTGGTCCTGGCACTACCAGTGTTGACACGACCCTGGCTGGGGTCGAGCCACAGAGCAACGATTACGGGGACTGGGAACGCAGAATATTCCGGTTTCCGTATACATAACGCTTTCTGTAAGGCGGCCGCAGTGAGCACGATCTCGTTGCCGCGAGCGACATCCTCGCGCTGTGCCTGCGCGACGACAGCGACATCTGGGACGTTCTGCATACCCCCGGGGTACGCGAGCACGTCCGGCCGGGGACGGTGGTCGTCAATCATGGCACCGGAGATCCGGGCGAGAACGTGAAGATCGCCGAGTTTCTGCGCAGCCTTGGCGCGTCCTACCTGGATGCTCCGGTCAGCGGCGACGGCCCGGGGGCGAAAGCCCGCACCCTGACCACGTTCGTCGGCGGCGACGAGGGCGCCTTCGAGCGGTGCTCACCGGTATTCGCGGCCTTCTCCACGCGCGTCAGCCGCATGGGCCCGGTCGGGAGCGGTCAGATGACCAAGCTCCTCAACAACGCCATGACGATGTCGAACCTGAAGAACGCCGTGGACCTGGTCCGCCTCGCCCAGCAGCTCCACGTGGACATCCCGGCCGTCCTCGACGTCATCTCCGCCAGCAGCGGAGGCAGCGCCTCACTCCGCGCGCTCGGTACCGCCATAACCCCCGAGATCGCCCCCCACCTGCAGGGTCTAATGCGTAAGGACATCGAGCACTTCGCCGATGCCGTACGCGCCCAGGGCCTCGACCCGGAGCAACTGCGCCGCCGTGCACTGGCCGGCGCCGACGGCCTGGTGGAGGCGGTCACCCTCGCAACCGCACCAGGTCACGCGGCCTGACCCCTCACCGTCTGATGCCCACCGCGCTCTCCGAGGGTCGCCACCCCGAACTCCCACTCTCTCTCATGCCCTCTCGCGAAAGAAATCTAGTCATGGCTCGTATCACGACCCCCTTCGGCCTCTCCTCCACCGCTGACGAGGTAGCCCGCGGCATCGACCTCTCTGGACGGCGGGCGATCGTCACCGGCGCCACCTCCGGCATTGGCATCGAAACCGCCCGGACGCTGGCAGCCACCGGCGCCCAGGTGACGCTGGCCGTACGCAACACGGCAGCCGGTGAAAAAGCCGCTGCCGACATCACCGCGACCACCGGCAACAGGGACATCCACGTGGACCGCCTCGATGTCTCGGACCGAACCTCGGTGGGCGCCTTCGTGCAGGCGTGGGACGGGCCGCTCCACCTCTTGATCAACAACGCCGGGATCATGGCCACGCCCGAACTCGAACGCACCCCCGAGGGCTGGGAGATGCAGTTCGCCACGAACCACCTCGGCCACTTCGCCCTGACCACCGGCCTGCACGACGCACTGACCGCCGACGGCAACGCACGCATCGTGGTTGTCAGCTCAAGCGGACATCTGATCTCCCCGGTTGTCTTCGACGACCTCAACTTCCACTACCGCCCCTACGACCCTCTGGTGGCCTACGGGCAGTCCAAGACCGCCACCGTGCTCTTCGCAGTCGAGGCCAGCCGGCGCTGGGCGGCCGACGGGATCACCGCCAACGCCCTCATGCCCGGCGCCATCGCCACAAATCTCCAGCGCCACACCGGCGGACTCAAGACCCCGCCCGAGCGCCGCAAGTCGCCCCAGCAGGGCGCCGCAACCTCCGTGCTGCTGGCCACCTCTGCTCAGCTGGAAGGCATCGGCGGCCGCTACTTC
Organism: Streptomyces sp. NPDC005195; assembly: GCF_040608315.1. NCBI lineage: Bacteria > Bacillati > Actinomycetota > Actinomycetes > Kitasatosporales > Streptomycetaceae > Streptomyces > Streptomyces sp. NPDC005195. Next base: position 2,107 of record NZ_JBEXHZ010000085.1, on the reverse strand, counting down.
GAAGACTGCAACGAAGCCATCCCGGTCTCCGACGGCAACGGCTGGGCCAGCGGCGTCGCACCCTACGCACTCGACACCGCCAACGCAGAACGCATGTGGGAGGAGTCCCTCCGGCTCCTGTGCTGACCCCCTCCGCCACCCACTCGTCGGTCCCGCTCCCCACGGCGGGGCGCACCAGCCACCAGTCGTGCGCCCGGCCGCATCCAAGCGCAGATCCAGAAAGTCCCCGCGGCCGTCGCCATGAGCGGACGTGGACGGGTGGGACCGGTTTGGTTATGTGGTGGCCGCGGTGAGGGCGATGTCCGCGGTGATGCGCTTGCCGAGGGGGGTCTGCTCGACGGTTACGGTCTGGGCGAGTGCTCTGACGATCTCCAGGCCGTGTTGGCCGACGCGTTCGGGGTCGTGGGGCTTGGCCGCCGGTACGACGGGATTGCTGTCCCAGAGCGCGACTCGCACCACAGCACCGGTGACCCGCAGACGCAAAAGGGCCGGTCCCGGCGCGTATTTGCGGGCGTTGGTGACCAGTTCGCTGACGATCAGCTGGACGATCTCGACCGTGGCGGTCACCACCGGGATGCCGTGGTCGTTCCGCGCCGCCGTCAGGAATGCCGATACCAGATGGCGGGCCTGGGCTATGCGGGAGCCGTCGTTGTCCAGCGCGAGCGATGCCTCCAGCAGCGGGGCCGTCCCACCGTCGGCCCCACTTGTCTCGTCCATCTGTGCCCGCCTCCCTCTCCCCGCCCGCCACCCCTTTCGGCGGGGTATGCCTAGGCCCGGAACGTTACCTGCAGAACAGTCATACGGGGGCAGTACCCTCGCAGGCTGTACGGCTTTCCGTGCCCCCTTCGCGGGCGTTGGCCATACCGCAGAGGAATGCTGAAGGGCAAGTGTTCGACATGCACGGCACGGCCGACAGGGCGCCCGACTGGTGATCAACAAGGCCACCGCCGCAGGCTTCCGCATCCTGGCGCTGAGCGGCGAAGTCGACGCTGACAACGTTCCCCTCCTGCGGCAGGCCCTCCACGTAGACGGCACCAGTGCGTCGCGGACGGTCCCCGACCCCAGTGGGCTCGCCATGGATTCCAGCGCCATCGGTGCAGCGCCATCGGTGTGCTGGCCGCCGCGCAACGCGGGGCAGCGTCCGCGGCGGCTCGACCCGGCTGGCGGTCTTGGTTGCGTTCCGCATTTTCTGGAACGTTGCACCGCGAGTGAGTCAATATCTGTGTTCGTGAGATGAGAGTTTGGCGGACGATGCGGCGAGGGTTTTTGCCACAACGAGTGGAGTGGAATTACTTAACGGACGCGAGCCGTTGCGGCGTGCTACTGTCCATCTCAGTTGCAGTTGTGGTTCCCGAACTTCAAGTGCTCCCACCCGGTTCTTGCCGGGGAGAGCGCTTTTGTATTTCCGGTCCTTTTCCGGCGGGGTAATCATCGCGGCGACACGGCGCTCGCACAGTGCGGACGTCGGTGTACTGCCCCAAAGGAGATGTGACATGGCTGCTGGTACCGTGAAGTGGTTCAATGCGGAAAAGGGTTTCGGCTTCATCGAGCAGGACGGTGGCGGCGCTGACGTGTTCGCCCACTTCTCGAACATCGCCGCCCAGGGCTTCCGCGAGCTCCAGGAGGGCCAGAAGGTCACCTTCGACATCGCGCAGGGCCAGAAGGGCCCGACGGCCGAGAACATCGTCACCGTCTGACGCTGACGCGTATCTTGCAGCTGGGGCGCGCATCCCTCAGGGTGCGGGCACCAGCTGCATGTGTTTCCGCAGTGATTTCTCCTGTCGGAACACTATGTCGAGGGACGAGGCCTCCTCTTCGGAGCCGTACCCGTCGATTTCGGAGCCGTACCCGTCGATGTCCCGGATTCACTTTCGCGCGGCTCCCCTTTTCGCCTGCGTCGGCACGGATTCCCGTGCGCCACGTTCGCTTTCGCATTCCATTCGGTCCGTGCCTGTGGTTCCCCATGCTGCTTACGCTGCGGGAATTCCTTGATGCGTGCCGTATCAAGGAAGCAGGGCTGATTCATAGTCCTGGCGGATTTGAGAATCTGCTGGTCACAAGGGTGTGACGAACCTTCGCTGCGGCAGTTCAGCAGACAACGAAGCTC
>NZ_JBEXHZ010000084.1:0-13265 GCF_040608315.1 Streptomyces sp. NPDC005195 | reverse complement strand
TCTGCAGCGGCATGATCCAGTTCGTGAAGCCGGCGAACAGCGGCGTCGCGAACATCAGCAGCATGATCGTGCCGTGCATCGTGAACGCCTGGTTGTACTGCTCGTTGGAGATGATCTGAATCCCCGGCCGGGCGAGTTCGGCGCGCATCAGCAGCGCCATCACACCGCCGATCAGGAAGAACGCGAACGAGGTGGTCAGATACAGGGTGCCGATGGTCTTGTGGTCGGTGGTCGTCAGCCACTTCACCACGACATTGCCGGGTTGCTCGCGCCTGACCGGCAGCTCGCTCTCGTAAGAGTCCTCGGATGCCGTGGCACCACGAGGTTCGTTGCGCATGCTCAAGGCGGTTTGCTCCCCAGCTGACAGTGGTCCGACGGCTCTCGTCTGCCGGCCATCCTCGCTGTTGGAAGCGAGGGCCTACGCCCTGAGCGGCCACTGTTCAACCGATCGCTTTGGTATCCAACTCGAATACAGTAAGCACCGGACAGCGGCCGGAACGTCCAAGGCCGGACGTTCGGAGACCAGTTCGATGGCGGTGACGGGCCGACCGGCCGCCACCTGAACAGGGACCCTGCGGCGCCCCTTCGTGAGCAGGCGCGCGGGCGACCACCGGCCCTGCCGCCCCAACTATGCGCACGAGCCGGAGAACGTCCACATCGCTCACGCCCACGACGAGTGGCACGGCAATCACCTGTATCCGGAATCGGTGGACGATCCGGCCGCGCGGTGAAGAGGTCCGTCCGGATCGGGTTGCTGTGGGGCGGGACCGCCACCAGCCGGTGTCCACTGAGCGGGGCATCGGGGCATCGAGGCATGGGGCGTCCTGCTGTTCCGGTTCCCACATGGGGCCCTGGCCGTGCTCCACGGAGTGAACCGCTTCACCATCACCCCGGGCCCCGCGTCGCCGGGGCCCCGCGGTTTCGCGGCACCCGGTCATCCCGGCCTGCGACCGACGAGGACGGCGGCCGGGTCCCGGGGGACGGATGGCGGGTCGCGACGGCTGGGGGCAGGCTGGAGAGGTGTGGTGCGCCCATGGCGCGGTGCGGAAAGCGGCCGTGCGGCGTACGTGACCGGTGCGGGCCCGTGTGGTCGTGGAGCCGGGCATCAGCGGAGGTGATTCGGCCATGAGACGGCGAGAACGCCTCCTTGCCGTGAGCGCGAACAGCGCGGTGTCCGAATGGAGCCGGGAGGTCGGAAGCCTGCTCGGGACACCTGCCGCCGGCACCGTGGGACGTACTGCCGCCGTCCGCCGCGCCGAGCGAGCGGGCCGGACACGGGGCCCCAGGAGACGGCGGCTGACCCGGGGAGGTGCGGGTGGCCGGGAACCGCGGCGGTGAAGTCGGCGACGAGTTCGGTTCGGCGCTGTTGGAGGCTCTGTTCACGCAGGCGCCGGTCGGACTGCTGATCGTGGACACCGACCTCCGCATCCAACGGGTCAACGCCCTCTCCCGCGGCGACTGCGGTACCGCGGTCGAAGGTCTGCTCGGCCAACCGGTGACCGAGGCCCTCAGTACGACCAGTCCCGAAGGCGTGGAGACGATGGCGCGCTCCGTGCTGAGCACCGGCGTACCGGTCCTCGACCGTCTCGTGCGGGGTCGTCCGACCGCCGAAACCGGCGCCGAGTATGTCCACTCGGTCTCCGTGTTCCGCCTCCAGGACAGCGACGGCCATGTACTGGGCGCTGTGGTTTCCCTGACGGACGTCACCGGACACGAGCGCGAGCGGGCACGCGCGGCCGTGCGCGACGCGGCCCGGAAGCGGATCGGCAGCTCTCTCGATGCGATCACGACCTGCCGCGAACTCGCGGACGTGGCCGTACCCGGGTTCGCCGACGCGGTGGTGCTGGATGTGCTGGACACGGTGATCCGTGGGAACGAACCCCCGCTCGGGCCGCTCTTCGGCGACGAGCCGATGCAGCGCACCGCCTTCAGGTCGGCGACGGGCCGACCGGGGGCGTTCGTGGCGGGCGGGACCAGCCGTTTTCCGTATCCCACGCCCTATACACAGAGTCTCAGCGATCTCGAACCCCGCCTGGTCACGCTGGACGAGACCACCTCGTGGCTGGCCGCGGACCCGGAACGGGGCCGGGTGCTGCGTGAGGCCGGGGTCCATTGCATGATCGTCACCCCCATCGCGCTGCGCGGAGCGGTGCTCGGCATCGCCGGTTTCTACCGCTCCGCGCGCCCCGACCCCTTCACCGCGGACGACGTGGTTCTCGCGGGGGAACTGGTGACCTTCACCGCCGTATGTCTGGACAACGCCCGCAGGTTCACCCGCGAGCACACCATCGCCCTCACCCTGCAACGCCACCTCCTGCCGCAGGGCAACGTCTCCCAGACGGCCGCCGAGGTCGCCCACTTCCACCGGCCGGCGGAGGTGAGCGGAGGCTGGTTCGACGCCATTCCGCTGTCCAGTGCCAGGCTGGCCCTCACCGTGGGCGAGGTGGCCGGACACAGCATCCACACGGCCACCACCATGGGCCAGCTGCGTACGGCGATCAACGCGCTCGCCGCACTGGATCTGGATCCTGACGAACTCCTCGCCCGCCTCAACGACACGATGATCCGTCTCGCGGCGGAACGGTCCGCCCTGCCGCCCGCGGACCCGATGCGCGACGAACCGCTGAGAGCCGCCTGCACGTACGTGGTCTACGACCCGCTCGACGGTGAGTGCACGATGGCATGCGCCGACTACCCCCCTCCGGTACTCGTCCGCCCGGACGGCACCAGCGCGATTCCCGACGTCCCCCGTGGCCCGTCCCTGGGCGACGATGAGGAGCCCTTCGCCGCAGCCCGGACACGGCTTGCCGAAGGCAGCATCGTCGCGCTGCACAACGACGGGTTTCTCGAGGCCTACCGCGCCACCTCACTCGAAACGGCCCGTGACCGCCTGCGCAAGGTGCTCTCCGACCACGAGCGCTCCCTGAACGAACTGCGTGACGACGCCGTCTACTCCATCCGCGCCGCCGATCGCCCCGAGGGCGACGCGGTCCTGCTGCTGGCCCGCACCCGGATTCTCGGCGAGGACCAGGTCGCCACCTGGACCGTCCTCCCACGCCCCGAAGAGGTGGCCCTGGCCCGGGACCGAGCGATACGGCAACTCGCCGACTGGAATCTCTCCGACAGTTCCCTCGCCACCGAGATCATCGTCAGTGAGCTGGTCACCAACGCCATCCGCTACGGCGCTCCACCCGTACAACTGCGTCTCATCAAAGACCGGTTCCTCACCTGCGAGGTCTCGGACTCCAGCCCGGCCGCACCCCACCTCCGGCATGCCCGGAACCTCGACGAAGGCGGCCGCGGCCTGTTCATCGTCGCTCAGCTCGCTCAGCACTGGGGTACCCGGTACACCGGATCCGGCAAGATCATCTGGACTGAACAGCCGCTCTCCCAACCCCTTGTGCAGCAGTCCGAGTGACGAACTCGCCGACTCCGCGGCGGACGCCGAGACGCGGCAGACGAGTGACTCCTCCCGCCGGGAGGCGGGCCGGGGTGTGCCGGCGAGGAGTTCTCGGTGCGAGCGTCGTGAACGTCATCCGGGACGCCATTCCGCAACCGGCAGACCACTTCCGCAGGCGATCGCCGCGTGATCCGCACGAGGGAGCCCCTCAGCAAGACGCATACTCGCGCAAGAACTTGCGCTCTTTGCGTTAACTTGCGTTGTGTGGCGCAAGGTCTCGACGGGCGTGGCCCGACGCCGGGGGCGAGCGTCGCGGGCTCGGGTGAAGGTGGGCCCACGGGGGATGTTCGGGACACTCTCGCTCTGTCAAGTGCGCTACCCGCAACGGAAGTAGTGCGCGGGCCCCGTCTCGCCTTCGGGTCCCCCCGGGGCGCGTTCATTGCCCTGCTCATCGGCCTGAGGGCTGCCCGCATCACACCTCCACCACTGAGGCGCGGGTGCGGTCGGTGAAACTTGTGGCGTCCTGACAGTAGACGGACTCACAGGGCTCTGCAATATTGCGATGAAAGAACGCAAGAAGCTGCGCACTCATATTCGCGTGGAGATCACACATCTCTGCGCGGGCAGCTCCTTCGGTCCTGTCGTACCGCGCCACCGCTCTGCCCAGGAACGAGCCGACCTCGCCGCCCCCTCCGGCGCGCGAACCTCCGCAGGGAGTGACCTCGCATGACTCGACACAAGCCCAGATCCTGGAGACGGCGCGCAGCCACCGCTGCGCTCGCCTCCACCGTCATGGTGCTAGGCATGCCCGCCATCGGCGCCCACGCGGCCGGCGGCCCCAACGCCGCCGCGGACGCCGCGACCAAGGCCGGCAGCGCCCTCCGCGCTCACGCGGCCGCCGACGTCACCGACGGCGACACCGACACCTACTGGCAGGCCGGAAAGAAGTCGGCCCAGTGGGTGCAGACCGACCTCGGCCGGACGAAGCGCGTCCGCCAGGTCGTGCTCCGTCTGCCCGAAGCCTGGCAGACCCGTAAGCAGACGCTGGCGCTTCAGGGCAGCGCCGACGGAAAGAGCTTCGCCACGCTCAAGTCGTCTGCGCAGTACGTCTTCAGCCCCGGCAACGGCAACACGGTGAAGGTCTCCTTCCCCGCGACTCTCGCCCGCTACGTACGGGCCGACTTCAGCAGGAACTCGGTGGCCTCCACCGCCCAGCTCTCCGAGATGCAGGTCCTCACGACCGCCGCCTCGACCCCCAACCTTGCCCAGGGCAAGCCCTTCAGCGAGAGCGGGCACGCCGACGTCTACGGCGCGGCCAACGCCGGTGACGGCAACCGGGCCACCTACTGGGAGAGTACGAACAACGCGTTCCCGCAGTGGCTCCAGGTCGACCTCGGGTCCTCGGTCAAGGTGAACCAGGTGGCCCTGCGGCTGCCCACTGGATGGCCGAGCCGCAGTCAGACGCTCAAGATCCAGGGATCCACCGACAACCAGAACTTCACCGATCTGACGGCATCGAAGGCGTACACCTTCGACAGCGGCAGCGACCAGTCGGCGACCATCAGCTTCGACACCACCACGACGCGGTACGTACGCGTGCTGATCACCGCCAACACCGGCTGGCCGGCGGGGCAGTTGTCCGAACTCGAGGTCTACGGACCGGCGACCGGCGACACCCAGGCTCCCACCGCGCCGTCGAACCTGAGCTACACCGAGCCGGCCACCGGGCAGATCAAGCTGACGTGGGGCGCCGCGAGCGACGACACGGGCGTCACCGGCTACGACATCTACGCCAACGGCCAACTGCGGGCGACCGTCGCCGGGAACGTGCTGACGTACACCGACACCCAGCCGGCCGGCACCGACATCACGTACTTCGTGCGTGCCAAGGACGCCGCGGGCAACGTCTCCTCCAACAGCAACAGCGTCACCCGCAAGGGATCGGGCGGCGACACCCAGGCCCCCACGGCGCCCGGCAACCTCGCCTACACACAGTCCGGCAGCGACGTGAAGCTCACCTGGCAGGCGTCGAGCGACAACGTCAAGGTCACCGGCTACGACGTCTACGCCAACGACCAGCTCGTCAAGTCCGTCACGGGTGACGTGCTGACGTACACCGACACCCCGTCGGCCGCGGCCACGGTCACCTACTACGTCAAGGCGAAGGACGCCGCCGGGAACGTGTCCGTGCCGAGCAACAGCGTCACCAGGCCTGGCTCGGGTGGCGGCTCCAACCTGGCCCAGGGCAAACCCATCGAGGCCTCCTCGTACACCTTCACGTACGTCGCCGCCAACGCCAACGACGGTCTGACGAGCACCTATTGGGAGAGCGGGGGTGGCGCCTACCCGGCCACTCTCACCACCAAGCTGGGCGCCAACGCCGATCTGAGCCAGATCGTCGTCAAACTCAGTCCGGACGCGGCCTGGTCGACGCGCACACAGAACATCCAGGTACTCGGTCGCGACCAGGACGCAACGACGTTCGCCAGCCTCGCGGCGGCGAAGGACTACACGTTCTCGCCGGCGAGCGGCAACACGGTGACCATCCCGGTCTCCGGCTCCGCCGCCGACATCCAGCTCAAGTTCACCTCCAACACCGGTGCTCCGGGCGCGCAGGTCGCCGAGTTCCAGGTCATCGGCATCCCTGCCGCCAACCCGGACCTCAAGGTCACCGGCATCACGAACGCGCCCGCGGCTCCCGTCGAGTCGGACGCCGTCAGCCTCACCGCGACCGTGACCAACAGCGGCACCAAGGCGGCCAAGGCCACCGACCTGAACTTCACCCTCGGGGGAACGAAGGTCGCCACGGCGGACGTCCCCGCCCTCGCGGCGGGTGAGACGAAGACGGTCACCGCGAGCATCGGCGCCCGGGACGCGGGCAGTTACCCGGTCGGCGCCGAGGTGGACCCGTCGAACAAGGTCATCGAGCAGAACGACGCGAACAACGTCTTCACCCGCTCGGACGCCCTCGTCGTCAAGCCCGTCTCCAGCTCCGACCTGGTCGCAGCGCCGGTCTCCTGGACTCCCTCCAGCGCCTCGGCGGGTGACGACGTCAAGTTCACCGTCGCGATCAAGAACCAGGGCACGACGGGCTCGGCCTCCGGTGCCCACGGCGTCACCCTGACGATCCAGGACTCCAAGGGCGCCACCGTCAAGACGCTCAGCGGCTCCTACAATGGCGTCATCGCCTCGGGCCAGACGACGGCTCCGGTCAGCCTCGGTTCGTGGACGGGCGTCAACGGCAAGTACACCGTGAAGACGGTCATCGCCGACGACGCCAACGAACTGCCGGTCAAGCGGGCCAACAACACCACCACGCAGTCCCTGTTCGTCGGCCGCGGCGCCGACATGCCGTACGACATGTACGAGGCCGAGGACGGCACGGTCGGGGGCGGCGCCAAGGTCGTCGGCCCGAACCGGACCATCGGCGACGCGGCCGGAGAGGCGAGCGGCCGCAAGGCGGTGACCCTCAACGGGACCGGCCAGTACGTCGAGTGGACCACCCGCGCGGCGACCAACAGCCTGGTGACCCGCTTCTCGATCCCGGACGGCACCGACACGACACTCAACGTCTACGTGGACGGCCAGTTCCTCAAGGCGATCGACCTCACCTCGAAGTACGCCTGGCTGTACGGCAACGAGACCGCGCCCGGCAACTCGCCCGGCTCCGGTGCACCGCGCCACATCTACGACGAGGCGAACCTGCTGCTCGGCAAGACCGTGCCCGCCGGTTCCAAGATCCGGCTCCAGAAGGACGCCGCCAACAGCGCCAGCTACTACGACATCGACTTCGTCAACACCGAGCAGGCGACCGCCGCCGCGAACCCGGACCCGGCCGCCTACACGGTTCCGGCCGGCTTCGCGCACCAGGACGTGCAGAACGCGCTCGACAAGGTCCGCATGGACACCACGGGCAAGCTCGTCGGCGTCTACCTGCCCGCCGGTGACTACGAGACCTCCAGCAAGTTCCAGGTCTACGGCAAGGCGGTCCAGGTCGTCGGCGCCGGACCGTGGTTCACCCGCTTCCACGCTCCCTCCTCGCAGGAGAACACCGACGTCGGCTTCCGGGCCGAGGCGAGCGCCAAGGGATCGACGTTCGCCGGCTTCTCCTACTTCGGCAACTACACGTCCCGGATCGACGGCCCGGGCAAGGTGTTCGACTTCTCCAACGTCTCCGACATCACCATCGACAACATCTGGGTCGAGCACATGGTGTGCCTCTACTGGGGCGCCAACACCGACAACATGACCATCAAGAACTCCCGCATCCGTGACACGTTCGCCGACGGCATCAACATGACGAACGGTTCCACGGACAACCACGTGGTCAACAACGACGCCCGCGCCACGGGCGACGACAGCTTCGCGCTCTTCTCGGCGATCGACTCCGGCGGCGCCGACGAGAAGAACAACCTCTACGAGAACCTGACATCGACGCTCACCTGGAGAGCGGCAGGCATCGCCGTCTACGGCGGCTACGCCAACACCTTCCGCAACATCCGTGTCGCCGACACCCTGGTCTACTCCGGTATCACGATCTCCTCGCTGGACTTCGGCTACCCGATGAACGGTTTCGGGACCGACCCCACGACGATCGAGAACGTGTCCCTGGACAGGACGGGCGGCCACTTCTGGGGCTCGCAGGTCTTCCCCGCCATCTGGGCGTTCTCGGCCTCCAAGGTATTCCAGGGTATACGGGTCAACGATGTGGACATCGACGACTCCACCTACGGAGGCGTGATGTTCCAGACCAACTACGTCGGTGGCCAGCCGCAGTTCCCGGTGAAGGACACGATCTTCACCGACATCTCCATCACCAACTCCAAGAAGAGCGGGGACGCCTTCGACGCCAAGTCCGGATTCGGCATCTGGGCCAACGAGCTGCCGGAGCCCGGTCAGGGTCCCGCCGTCGGCGAAGCCACCTTCCGCAACCTGCGGATGAGCGGCAACGCCCAGGACATCCGCAACACGACCAGCACGTTCAAGATCAATACCGAGTGAGTTCCGGACAGTGACGAACGGTACGGGGCCTCCCTCAGCGAGGGCGGCCCCGTACTGTCGTGTCCGAGGAGACGGAACTCGCCGACGGCGCCACCGGACCCTTCGGCAGGTGCCGCTGTTGCCGTTCTGCCCCAGGAGCCGGGCGATCGCGGCGCCGCTCGAGCAGGTGTTCTCCTGGTCGCGGGGCTACGCCGCTCTGCGTATGGCGCCGGGTGACGGCGGGCCGCCACCCTGAGATCCGGCGCGCCACGGAACGTCCATGGGCGTCATTCACGGGGAGTCCTTCATGCGCCACGTCTGCCCTCGTCCTGTCCGCCTCGCCGCTTTGCCCGTCGCCACGCTGCTGCTCGCACTCGCCTCACTGGTCGCCTGCGAGGACACCGACGGCGGGTCACCCGCACCGGCCACCGTCTCCCCGACGTCCCACGACAAGCCGAGCCCGACCGCCGCGAAAGGTATCGTCCCCGATCTCACCGGACTCACCGTCGCCGACGCACGCGACCGACTCGCGGAACTGGATTACGGCATGGCCTTCACCGACGACTCCGAAATCGGCGACGACTCCCTCAAGGTGACAGCCCAGTCCCCGGCCCCCGACTCCGAGCTGAAGACCGGCGCCACGGTGACGATCACCGTCCCTGGCCACTGAGCCGCCCCACCCCTTCGGCGAAACGTCAGGCCGCGCAGACACAGGCACCGCGGCGACCGGTACGACGACCCGCGGTACGACGACCCGCGGTACGACGACCCGCGGTACGACCGCCCGCGGTGCGACTGCCCCGGGACGACAACAGGCCGACATTCTGGGACGATTCGCCCGCGTCTTTTCCGTAGCGCAGCAGACAGAGCCTGAACGCACGCGCGGGAGGTCACCGAACCCGGAGCCGGGCGGGCGTCCCCAGCCGCGCATGCCGCCGCTGGGTTGCCCGATCAAAAGTGGATGTCCGTGATCTGAGCCGAGTCCGCGTCGACCCAGCCATGGGGACCGAGCCAGACGCAGACGGCTCCGGCCAGACCCAGCGGGATGACCAGGCCGCCGGTCGCGGCGCACTCCGCCGCTGTGACCGGGGTTCGGGCGGCGGCCTGGGCCGTTCCCCCGAGCCCGAACGTCAGCACCAGGGCCGCGAGGGTGGTTGCCGTGGCAGCCGATGCCACAAGTCGAGATCGCATGTCCTTCTCCTCCTCCGCGGCGGTCCGTCCACCGCAAGGGGAGGCTAGCCCGGCCAACTCCAGGAAATTTCTAGAGGTTTTCCGCGTAACGGCCTTGCACCATAAGGGAAATGGGCCGTCCCGTATCGATGCCTCGGGCGCGGGCGGATTCGGCGGAGCGATTCAGCCCCGGGTCAGATTCTGGAGGCCGATCACGCGCAGCAGTTCCAGCCGCTCGTAGGATCTGCCGCCCGGACGGGCCGTGTGGACGATCAGCCGTTGGTCGTGTTCCGGGTTCAGCAGTACCTCGCAGTCCAGCTCCAGCAGGCCGACGACCGGATGCAGGAAGCGTTTGACGTCGGTGCGGCGTACGGCGACGTGGTGGGCGTCCCACAGCGCCGCGAACTCCTCGCTGTGGGCGCGGAGCCGTCGTACGAGCGCTGCCAGGCGCACGTCGTCGGGGCGGCGGGCGTAGGTGGCGCGCAGATCCGCCACGGACGTGCGGGCGGCGCGGTCACGGTCCTCGGCAGGGAACAGCTCGCGCGCGGACGGGTCCGTGAAATAGCGCCAGACGACGTTGCGCTCCGCCTCGGGTCGGGCGGACGCGTCACCGTGGAGCGCCTTGGCCATCGCGTTCTGCGCGAGGACGTCACCGCGGTCGCTCATCACCTGGGCGGGAATGTCGGTCATCCGGTCGAGGACGAGAAGCAGGCCGGGGCGTACGTGGTCCGTGGTCGGCCGGTGGCGTGGAGGCTCCTCGCCGGCCAGATGGAAGAGGTGGTCCCGTTCGTCGCCGGTCAGTCGCAGCGCGCGGGCGACGGCGGCGAGCATCTGGCGGGACGGGCGTGAGCCCCTCGCCTGCTCCAGTCGCGTGTAGTGGTCCGTGGACATGCCCGCCAACTGCGCCACCTCCTCGCGGCGCAGCCCCGGTGTGCGTCGCCGTACGCCCTGCGAGAGCCCCACGTCGGCGGGGGCAAGCCGGGTACGGCAGTGACGCAGGAAGTCGGCGAGTTCGGTTCTGTCCACGCCTCCACCATGCCTCGGGACGCCGGGCGCAGCCAGGGACCGGCCGTCCCCGGATGAGGAGGTCTCTCCCGCCGGGGTCCGTACTGCCGCACGCTGGAGACCGGCTCGGCGGACGGGCGCGTCCCGCACGGGTGACGGGACGAGCGCCGAAGAGACGTCACGTGCCACCTGCCGTATCCACACGACGGCTATATCCGGCCCGTGTATTCATCGGCGCTCCCGCATACGCAGATCTTCCTACGACGAAAGGGAAATTTCCCATGCGATATCGCACGCTCGGCCGGACCGGAATCAAGGTCAGCCCCTTTGCGCTCGGCGCGTTGATGTTCGCCACGTCCGTCGGCAACCCCGACCCCGACGAATCGGCTCGCATCATCCATAAGGCGCTGGACGCGGGAATCAACCTCGTCGACACCGCCGACGCCTACGGCGACTCCGAAGAGGTCGTCGGCAAGGCGCTCAAGGGGCGACGGGACCATGTCGTCCTCGCGACCAAGGTGAGCCGCCCGATGGGTGACGATCCGAATCAGCAGGGCGCCTCGCGGCGTTGGATCGTGACCGCGGTCGAGAACTCGCTGCGCCGCCTACAGACCGATCACATCGACCTTTACCAGATTCACCGGCCGGACCCCACCACGGACATCGAGGAGACGCTCTCCGCTCTTTCCCATCTGATCCAGAGCGGGAAAGTCCGTGCGGTGGGGACGTCCACGATGCAGGCGTCCGACATCGTCGAGGCCCAGTGGGTGGCCGAGCGGCGTGGTCTGGAACGCTTCCGCACAGAGCAACCGCCGTACTCGCTTCTCAACCGGGGTATCGAACGCGAGGTCCTGCCGGTCGCCCAGCGGTGGGGGATGGGCACGCTGGTGTGGGGGCCGCTCGGGCAGGGACTGCTCACCGGGCGCGTCCGCAGGGGTCGGCCGAACCAGCTCCGGCGCGCCGGCTTCTTCCAGCACCTCAACGACGAGCGCCGCCTCGACGCCGTCGAGCGGTTCATCTCGCTGGCCGACGAGGTGGGCCTGCCGCTGACCCACCTCGCCATGGCGTTCGCGATCACCCATCCCGGCGTGACCAGCGCGATCGTCGGGCCGCGGACGATGAGCCACCTCGACGACCTGCTCGCCGGCATCGACGTGGCTCTCACCAACGACCTCCTCGACCGGATCGACGGGATCGTCCCACCAGGCACCGACATCGGTACGCTCGACCAGGCGTACGTGCCTCCGGCTCTTCAGCAGGTGAGCCTCCGCCGTCGTCCCGTCGGCGAGCGCACCGCCGCCTGAAGGCAGGAGCTTTCAGGGAGACAGAACGGCTCCGGCGGTCAGGGGCAGGAACTGGAACTCTGTCCCTGAATGTGCGCGTCGGCGTTGTCCGCCGACTTCACCCAGGCAGCCGACGTACCCCTGCGGTCATAGGTCCTCGTGAAGTCGGGGGCGAGGTCGATGATGAACTTGACCTTGTAGCAGTAACCGGCGTCGATCCGCAGTGTGTCCCAGTCCTCGCTGTAGGGCGTGTGACCGCCTCCGGAGGACAGGTAGTACGTCTTCTGGGCGACGTTGTCGCTGGAACACGTGGGCTGCGTCGTCGTCATGTCACCGGTCGAATTCCCGCCAAGACACCAGTTCTTGAGGGCGGTGGCGCCCAGCGAGGAGTCGTTGACCTGTGACGAGCAGCCGGCGATGGAACAACTGGCCCCGGCGAAAGCGGCCGGGGCGGGTCCGCCGACGAAGACAGCGGCGAGGGCAGCGGTCACCGCGATGGCTCTGCTGCGCCGGGACACGACGAATCTGCGATCAGACATGCCGAGAGACCCTTTCTGTAGCTGTCATGGACATGAGAAACATAGCGGCAGGCGACGGACTCCTGAAGTGAAACGACCGCATTCACGTCGGAGAATCGTCCGGCGGCGCCGTGCGGGGATGACGCGCTCGCGTCGGATCCTCCGACCGCGGCGAGTGGCCGGTTCGTTGACGTCCGCACCGGCCGGACTTCGAGGAGCTTTCGCCGGTGACGACGGTGATCGCCCATCGGGCCTGCGAGTTCGCTCGCCTCAGGGGAGGGCATTCTCCCGCTATCGGTGAGGCAGGCGAAAAATAGGTGCGTCAAATCACCGTCTTGGAAGAGCAAGTGCTCCGCCCCCGGCTACCGGCAACCTTGACTTCTCTCCAAAGGCGGTCCCGGCGAGATCAGTTGATCACGTGACTTCGACCTTCGTGGCGGGAGCATCCTGTGAGACCGGGAGTGCACGTCCCAGGCGGGCGAGCGGGGACAAGGCCATCAGTACGGGGGAGAGTGTCATGCCCGCGGCCGTGACCAGGAGGCTGGTACGCACATCCCACTCCTGCGCGAGATATCCGCCGAGCAGCGAGCCGAGTGGGGTCAGCCCCATGCCGACGAACGCGATCGTAGCGGCCGCGCGGCCTTGCATACCGTCCGGGGTGACGGCCTGCCGGACGGCCATGACCGTGACGGACACCAACTGGTTGGAGGTCCCGAACACGAAGTTGATCGCGAGCAGTGCGGGAACCGTGACCGCGGACGAGCCGTGCACCGCGGGCGCGCACAGGAACACGCTGTCGCCGAGTGCCGCCGCGGACACCAGCACCGCGCCGTGGCCGAACCGGCTCGGCAGGCGGCCGGCCAGCACGGAGCCCAGGAGCGCGCCCGGCCGCATCGCCGCGAGCGCCAG
>NZ_JBEXHZ010000083.1:0-14118 GCF_040608315.1 Streptomyces sp. NPDC005195 | reverse complement strand
CGCGTCGGCTCTTGTTACGATAACGCCGCCGCGGAAAGCTGGTTCGCCATCCTGAAAGCGGAGATCGGGACAACCGTGTGGGAGACCCGCGAGGCCGCCCGGGCCGACGTCTTCCGCTATGTCGAGGTCGAGTACAACCGCAGCCGGCTCCGCCGGCACCCCGACTACGGGTACGTCACCCCGCTCGAAACGAGATCCCTGCTCAGGCAGAACCTCACCTCAGCAGCGTAAATACCCGCTGTCCAGTGCGCGGGGGGAACTTCAACCGGCTCGTCCCGCGCCCGTACGGCGGGTCCGGTAGCGGGTACGGCAGACCCGGTAGACGGGCAGCCCCTGCCGCGGTGGCGCCGGCGTGTTGCCTTGACTCCTGAGCTCGGTCCCGTCGAGTCCTGGGAAAGCAATGGCGGAACATGCGGTGAACCGTCCAGGAACTGGCCCCCGCGGGGGGCCGCGCGCCATCACTGCATCTCAGCCGCTATCCCTTGGTAGTTCCGATCAGCGACGGATGACAGTGAAGCCAGCGTCGGTGACCGCAGCGCCGTAGTCCGTGCGTCCCGGACGCTCTGACGAACATGGGGACAGATGCCAACATCGCAGGATGAGCTGACCGACCGGCTCGTGGCAGCCGTAACCGCCAAGGACTCCGACGCGGTCAGAGCTCTTCTTGGAGAGGGGCCGATCCAGAGACGCCGGGCCCGGACGGCCTCCCGCTGCTCTGCACCGCCGTGGTCGGGTTCGACTACGAGACCACCGAGCACTGACAGATTCACCGATGCATATCGGTGCATGATGGGGCAAAGTGGAACGAAGGGCCGACTGGCCGGGGCAGTGCCTCCTCAGGGCACACACCGAGGTGAGCACGGAACTCGGCTGATGTCGCTTGGTGTCGGAACAATCCGCAGCGGCCCAGGAAGAGACCTCGCGCTGGAATGTGCTTCGGAAGGACATCCACCGTACCTAATACTTGTCGCACCAGTGGTTTGTTATCTCGTGAGGAGCACCAGGTGGAAATGAAGAATACCGACACGGCGGTTGTGTTCATCGACCCGCAGAACGACGTGCTGAGCGAGGGCGGAGCGAACTGGGACGCGGTAGGAGCGAGCGTCACAGAGAACAGGACCGTTGAGAATATGGAGAGGATCTTCGAGACGGCCAAGGCGGGCGGATATGAGGTCTTCATCTCGCCCCATTACTTCTACCCGACCGACAGCGGATGGCAAATGAACGGGCCGCTCGAGACAAGCGAGCTCGAGACCCACACGTTCGCGCGGACGGGGCAGCTCGATCTGACCGGGTTCCAAAACTCCGGGGCAGACTGGCTGGACCGGTTCAAGCCCTATATCGAAGACGGCAAAACGGTGGTCGCCAGCCCGCACAAGATATTCGGACCGGAAACCAATGACTTGGTACTGCAACTGCGCAAGCGGGGAATGCAAAAGATTATTCTTGGCGGAATGCTGGCGAACATGTGCGTTGAGTCCCATATGCGGCACCTCATCGAGGAGGGATTTGAGGTCGCCGTAGTAAGGGACGCAACCGCTGGACCCCGACACCCGGTCTGGGGCGACGGCTATCAGGCGGCGATCATCAACTATCGTTTCTTCGCCCACGAGTTGCTGTCGACTGACGAAGTGCTCGATCGAATGCACTGAGGAACTCGTAGCCGGAAAATAGCACTCAGCCCGTCCGATAGTAACGCTTCGGAAAGGCGCCGTCGACGGTCGCTGGTGCACTGTGCGGATCGACGCGTGGTACCAACAGAGGTTGCGGACCACAAGCGAGCAGATTCGGGTCGGCGCAAGAGAGGACACTGTGGAGTTCCAGCACATCGTGGAGCTGGTCGGTCGGGCCGTTGACGCCGGCGGTGTAGCAATCATAGTTGTGGGAATTCTCTTGGCGACCGTTCTCGTGGCTATCCGGCTCAGTCGCCGAGAGGCGGGTGTGTACCGCGGCTATCGCCGTCGCGTCGGGCGGTCGATCCTACTGGGGCTGGAGTTCCTCGTAGCCGGCGACATCATCCGTACAGTCGCCGTCGCACCGACGTACACAAGCGTCGGAGTGCTGGCCGTGATCGTGGGTATCCGCACCTTCCTCAGCTTTTCTCTCGAGCTCGAGATCACCGGGCGGTGGCCATGGCAAAAGCCAGCGGCCGAACCCGAAGACTGACCCCGTGCGGCGCCAGTGGAGCATCCGTCAACGCCACGTCAAGGTCCGCACCCGCAAGAACCCCATCAGCAAGTACGGCCCAACGCCGGACAGCACCCCCAGCAAGCCCAGAACTACGCCGTCCGCGCCGACATCGGATTCTTCGAGCACGGCCTCAGCAGCCGCTCAAGGCGCTAACGCCACGGTGTGACTCTGTTGGTGGTCTTCGGTGAGTGCTGACAGTCGCTTCGGCCGATGCTTCAGTGGAGACAAGCGCGGACCGCCTACTACACCCAATGGTTATTGACGCAGTGCTGGGCGGCCAACTCGACTTTGCGGTAGGAAGCCGGACGGGAACGGCCATACGTCATTTATGGCTGACGTCAGTGATGTCGGGCCTACCGCCGGGCGATCCCGCGGGGACAACGACTCGCGACATTGCTGTGACACTCTGCTGTGCTTGTGTTCCGTAATGTGTTGGCACCCGTGATTCAGCGAGCCGCACATGATTTCTGCGATCCCATTTATTGGTTCTGCCGCGTTGCCCTCCCTGCGGGTCGGGTCTAGCGTGAGGAAGGTGGCAACCGGCGCCATCTGTCGCGAGGCACCACGCCGCCGAGGGAAAATGGTTCCCGAGCCTCCGCGGCGACCGCCCTGACTCTTGGTCGCATTCAACCGGGTTGTATGCGGGTGGATTTGACGCAGTACCGCGCCCTGGCGCCCGGAGGTCGATGTGCTTCCCACGCGACATAAGACAGCTACCGTCCACGGCCAAAAGGTCTTCTACCGCGAGGCCGGCCCCACCGACGCACCTGTGGTGCTGTTGCTGCATGGATTCCCGAGCAGCTCGCACATGTTCCGTCATCTCGTGCCCGCACTGGCCGATGACTATCACGTGATCGCCACCGACCACATCGGATATGGCCACTCCGTCATGCCCAAGGTCGACGCATTCGACTACACCTTCGACAACCTCGCGGGCATCACCGCCGGATTCCTGGAGCATCTGGGCATCGAACGTTTTGCCGTATACGTGCACGACTACGGGGCACCGATCGGCTGGCGCCTGGCGCTCGACCCGTCCTTCGATGTCAGCGCGATCATCTCGCAGAGCGGCAACGCCTACATGGAAGGCTTCGCCAAGCCCTTCTGGGACGACCTGTTCGCGTACGCCACCAAGCCCGGCCGCGACACGGAACCGGGCGCGCGGGCCAAGTTCAGCCCCAGCACGACCCGTTGGCAGTACGAGAACGGCGCCACCGACACCAGCCTGGTCAGCCCCGATACATGGACCCTGGACCAGCTGCTGCTGGAACGGCCCGGCAACGACGAGATCCAGCTGGCGCTGTTCCGCGACTACCCGACGAACATCGACGGGTACCCGAAGCTGCAGGAGTACTTCCGTACCAGCCAGGTGCCCCTGCTCGCGGTCTGGGGCGAGCGGGATGAGATCTTCGGGCCGGACGGCGCGAAGGCGTTCTCCCGTGACCTGCCGGAGGCGGAAGTTCACCTGCTGCCCGCCGGGCACTTCGCCCTGGAGACGCATCTGGACGCCATCAGCGGATACATCCACGGATTCCTCGGACGCGTCCTCACATGAAGCTCAGCGAGACCCACGCACTCCGGCTGATCCTCCGCGGACGCGGCGGCTGATGCGATTTCCCGTCCGGAGCGGTGCGGGAGGCGCCCCGAGAGAGGCGGCGTGGTGGCCACGTTGGCAGCAGTGAATGTCGGGATGCCCAGGGACGTTCCCTGGCACGGAAAGACCGTGTACACCGGCGTCTACAAGCAGACCGTGGCCGGGCCGCGGATGGTGTGGCGGCTGAACATCGACGGGGACGGTCAGGGAGATCTGGGCGGGCACGGCGGTGAGCAGCGGACTCCGGGCCGGCATCGACACGATCGGACAGTCATGTGCGACACCACCCACGCGTCCGTGCACGACGCGGCGCTCTCCACGAAGGTGACGCCGGGGTGGCATCGCGGACCACGTTGTCGGCCCGCAGGTCGCAGTGGACGATGTGGTCCCCGTGGGCGAGGGCAGGCCAGGCGGCCTCGAGTGCGGCGAGCTGCGGCAGGCGGTCGCGGGCAGAGGCGGGGAGGTCGGCTGGCGTATCGGAGAGCAGTTCGTCCCAGCCGTGCAGAGCGGCCGCTGTCGAGGGGGCAGTGCTCACCACCGCGGCGTACGGGGCCGGGGCGAGGCTGGAAGTGAGTCTGCCTCATTCCGCGGCCGGCGGGCTCGCCGGGTGCGGGGACGCTGTGCGCGGCCTGCGCACGAGGGAGGCAGGCCACGCACAGCGGAGGGAGCCCTTGTGCCGTGCCGGGCGAGGCATCCCTCCAGCATCCTGGCAGCCGCCAGGGCACCGTGCCGCACCCAATGTGGCATCGGTGTGAGCGCCGCTCTCAGGAATCCTGGTCGTCGTGCAAGGAGATGAAGCCGGGGCGGCAGGCGCGGACTGCTTCGTTCACGGTCCACACCGCCGCCTGCGCCCGCTTAACATCCTGGCTCTGTTCGATCACTTCCAGAGCCTCGGCAGCCGCCACCCTCACCGGCTGCGGCAGGCAGGTGGAACTGCTTCGCTTGGCCGTCGGGCCACTATGGCGGCCGATAGTCGGGTACACGAACGGTCACCAGCAGCAGTTCCCCGAGTTCGACAGCGCAGAAGGCGTCGGAATCGGCTGTGACGTCCCCGCCGAGCATCGCCGCCAGAATTCGGCGAGCGGACGCGGATCGGCACAGTCCAGCGCCACGGACCCCAGCCGCGCTACGGGTTCGGTCATTTTTCAGTTGTTGGGGGTGGTACAGCGTGCGTGCGGCCCAGCCCGTCCTGGAACCCTTCGGTCCGCAAAGTCGCTGCGGTGACGGCGCCGCTGCGTGTCGGCGCGGTGTCAGAGGTTGGCGTAGCCGGGGATGGATGCCTTGATGCGTTCCATCTCGCGTTCGTCGGAGATGCCCTGGAAGTCGTGCCGGGGGGTGTAGGGCATCTCCAGGCGGCGTGCCTCGTCGTCGGTGAGGTTGATGTCGAGGGAGGCGATGGCGTCGTCGATCTGCTGGGCGGTGCGGGCGCCGACAAGGGGGGCGGCAACGACAGGGTTGCGGCGCAGCCACGCCAGTGCGATCTGGGCGCGCGAGACGCCGCGCTGGGCGGCGATGGCGCCGAGGGCGTCGATGATCTGGCGGTCGCTGTCGGCGTTGGCTTTGTAGAGAAGGTCTGCGTAGCTGCCGTCGGTGGCCGCGCGTTCGCTGGTGGTGGCTTGGTCGAAGGGGCGGGCGAGGCGGCCTCGGGCCAGCGGGCTCCAGACCATGGTGGCCACGCCTTCGTCGGCGCACAGGGGGAGCATTTCGCGCTCCTCCTCACGGGCGAGGAGGTTGTAGTGGTCCTGCATGGTGACGAAGCGGGCCCAGCCGTGGCGTTCCTGGAGGTGGAGGGCCTTGGCGAACTGCCATGCGTGCATGGAGGACGCGCCGAGGTAGCGGGCCTTACCGGCCTTCACCACGTCGTTGAGGCCCTCCAGCGTCTCCTCCAGAGGGGTGGTGGAGTCCATGCGGTGGATCATGTAGACGTCGACGTAGTCGGTGCCCAGGCGGCGCAAGCTGTTGTCGATCTCGGACATGATCGCCTTGCGGGACAGGCCGCTGCTGTTAGGGCTGCCGGGGCGCATGGGGTGGCGGACCTTGGTGGTGATCACAACGTCGTCGCGGTTCGCGTAGTCCTTCAGTGCCCGGCCCAGAATCTCCTCGCTGGACCCGTAGGAGTACATGTTCGCCGTGTCGAAGAAGTTGACGCCCGCCTCCAATGCCTGCTTGATCAGGGGACGGCTGGACTCCTCGTCCAGCGACCAGACCGGGTGCCCACGGTCGGGCTCGCCGTAGGTCATGGCGCCGATGGCGACCGGGGAGACGTCCAGGCCGGTACGGCCGAGCTTGATGTAGCGCACGGGGAAGCTCCTACAATGGAAACGAAGCCAAGCGGAGAACTCTCCGCCGACTCGTTCGAGCTTAGTGGAGAACTCTCCGTTTCGCGACTGGGGGCTACCTGCGGGCGCCGCCCAAGGAGGACACGATGGCCGGTGCACCGCAACAGCGCTCCGACGCACTGAAGAACCGCGAGACGATCCTCCAGGTCGCCCACGACGCTCTCGCCGAGTCTCCGGGCGCCTCCCTCAACTCCATCGCCAAGCGGGCCGGCGTCGGCGCCGGCACGCTCTACCGGCACTTCCCCACCCGTGAAGCACTGATCCTGGAGGTCTACCGGCACGACCTCGCCCGCCTCACCGCCTCCGCGCCCGAGATCCTCGCCCAGCACCCCCCGCTGGAAGCGCTGCGCCGCTGGTTCATCACGCTCACCGCTTACGTCCGCATCAAGCACGACCTCGGCGAAGCCCTCCACTCAGCCGCCGCACAGGAGGTCATCAGCTCCTCCTGGCCACCCGTCGCCGCAGCTGTCCAGCAACTCCTCGACGCTTGCGAACACGCTGGCGACATCCGGCCGGGCATCGACCCCGTTGACGTGATCATGCTGCTGAGCTGCCTGTGGCGTACCCCCAACACACCGGACGGTGCCACCCAGGCCGCACGGCTCCTCGACCTGGCCATCACCGGCCTGCAATAGCCGGCGGTTGGGACAGTCGAGGTCCAGGCGGTGCATACTCCCGGCCCTCGGCCCCCGGGCCCGCCCGTCACACCGGAACCGCGACCGTCTCGCTCTCTGGGGTACGCGGGCCGGGCGGTGCCGCCCGGATGGACGGGTCAAGATTGAGGCGGCTGTTCATGTCCAACTCGAACCGGCCGTACGGATTCACCCGGGTTTAGAACAGCGGCGACAGCGCCCGCCGGTCCGCGTCGGTAAGCCCCTGTCCACCCACTTCGGATCGGCCAGGACCTCCTGCATCAGCAGCGTGTTGACGTGCACCAGCGCGGACTGGAGCAGGTGCAACGCAAGCTGGAAACTTCCTGCGACTCCCTGTCCGCACCGGCCAGGTCTCCGTCCTTGCAGTCGAGTGCCGAGCCTGGGCGGCCAGCCGCCCAGGCTCGGCACTCGATGTCGAACATTAGAGATCAAGGTCGGCGCCGGTTTCTACTGGCGGACTGCACGGATGTGTTGGGAAGCCTCCGAAAATGTGGGGAGGCTCAACGAATTGCACGGGCAGTCGCCCGGCTACCTGCCGCCGGTCGAAGCTCCCGGCCCTGCCACCGCTGGCGCAACCAGCGGTCGTGGCTGGCGACTACGATCGCACCCGGTCCGGTGCCGAGCGCCTCTTCGAGCTCGTCACACAGTCCCGGGGAGAGGTGGTTGGTGGGCTCGTCGAGCAGAAGGTGGGGCGGGCAGGCCACCAGTAGCGCCAGAGCCAGGCGGCGGCGATGCCCCACGGACAACTGGCCAACGGGTTTGTCCAGGTCCGTTTCCCACAACAAGCCGAGCGAATCCAGCGGCACCCGCCGTGCACGCGCCGGTCCGAGCGACAGCTCGTAGGTATCGCGTACCGTCTGCCCAAGCCGTTCGAACACGGTGTCCTGGGTGAGTATCCCGACCGTCAGCCCATCCCGCCTGTACACCTCGCCCTGGGCCGTGAGCCGTCCGGCGAGCACGGCAAGCAATGTCGACTTGCCGGCTCCGTTGCCGCCGGTGACGAGCAGTCTCTCGGTCGCCGCCACCTCCAGGCAGTCCAGTGCCAGCCGCCCCGGCACCCCTACATCGCGCAATATCAGAAGCGGTCGGGGCCCTCTAGCGCTTCCACCGCCAACTCACCGGCGAACCGCAGGGGCTGCGGCGGCTCGGCCACCCGCGCGCGCTCCAGTTCCTCCAACCGCCGGGTGGCGTCGCGCACCCGCCGGGAGATCGAGTTCTGCACCCGGCCGGCCCGGTGGCCGTAGCCCATCTTTTCGTTGTCGACTCGGCCCCGGTCCGGAGCCACCCGCTGCGCGGTCACGCCTGCCGACGCGCGCAGTCCCACCAGCTCGTCCTGCTCCTCGGCATACCGCCGCTCCCGCTGGGCCTGCTTCTCGGACAGGTAGGCGCTGTAGTTTCCGCCGTAGCGGACGGGTCCGTCCACCGCCGGGTCGAGGTCGATCAGGTCGGTGCTGACGGCGTCGAGAAATGCCCGGTCGTGGCTGGCGACCACTACGGTGCCGGGCAGGGCCCGGACCTGCTCCTCAAGGAAGGCGGCGGCGTGGTCGTCGAGATGGTTGGTTGGCTCGTCCAGGACCAGGGCGGAGGGCCGCCGGACCAGCAGTACGGCCAGGGCCAGCCGGCCGCGTTGTCCCCCGGAGAGCGAGCCTAGGCTCCGGTCGTGGCCGAAGGCACCGAGGCCGAGGCCGTCCAGGACCAGCGCGGCACGGCGGTCGGCGTCCCAGGACTCCCGGTGCTGGGCCTGTTCGAGACGTCTGCCGTAGCTGTCGAGGAGTTCCTGGTGGCGTGAATCGTCCTCGGGGACGCGGGCCAGCTCCCCGCCGAGCCGGTCCAGTTCGGCGAGGTCCTCACGGGCCTCGCACAGAGCCTCGTCCAGTACGGCAGCGAGGGTCGAGTCCGCGTCGAATGGCATCTCCTGGTGGAGAAAGCCGAGATCACAACTGCCGCCCGATCCAGCCCGCCTCAGCGCGATCCTCGCCCACCTCGACAAACAGCTCGCCGACACCGACACCATCCGCACCTACCTCCCCCTCCAGCGCGAGGAAGTACAGCGCGCCCTCCAGGCCGCCGGCCAACCCCGCCCACCGCGGCCGCAGCTACGGCAGGCGCGGCCTGCCCTGGCGCCAGCGCCGTTCCTCAGCCTCACCGAACGGCACCCCAACAGCCCCACCGGGGCGGGAGACGGCTACGTGCCGGAGATCAAACACCACC
Source organism: Streptomyces sp. NPDC005195 (assembly GCF_040608315.1). NCBI lineage: Bacteria > Bacillati > Actinomycetota > Actinomycetes > Kitasatosporales > Streptomycetaceae > Streptomyces > Streptomyces sp. NPDC005195. The sequence goes on along the minus strand of NZ_JBEXHZ010000083.1, from coordinate 5,131 downwards.
CCACAGACCCGCAACCCGCGGTCCTCCACGCCGACAGCTGCACCCGCGCCAGCCGGAAGACGTCACTGATCACCGCAGCTCAGTTCCGTGTCGCGCTCCGCGACACCGAGTACCGAACCCTGCGGCTACTGCCGACCGGAAGACAAGCCGAACGACACGCCGCATGAACGAGTCACAGCCTGCAGGTGGCCCGGCCCACCTGCAGAACGTCCAGGCCAGACTGCAGTCGCCTAGGGCACCTGCCCAGCCCTCTCAAGCGATACTTGAGGCCGCGCACGGCAGTAGGTTAGGCCGGTGTCGGGTCCGTGGGGCATTCCTTGAGCGCTTCGGCGCGCACTCGCGCGCAGCTGCGGTAGATGAGTCGGGAAACCTGCATCTGGGAGATGCCAATGACCTCGGCTATGCGCTGTTGCGTCATGTCCCGGAAGAAGCGCAGATAGAGGATGGTCTGCTCCCGCTCGGGCAACTGACGCAGTCCCTCCTTTGCCGCTTCGCGGTCGGTGACGACGTCGAAGGACGGGTCGGCTTCTCCGATGCAGTCGCCGAGGGTGAAGTTGTCCTCGCTGGCGATCTCTGCGTCCAGGGAGAGGGCGCTGTAGCTTTCGAGAGCTGCCAGTCCCCGCCCGACCTCACGTTGCGTGAGCCCTGTGAGGGCCGCGATGGCAGCGGGGGTGGGTTCATGGCTGCCCGGTCGGTCGGCGAGCTCGCTGCGAGCAATCCGCACCTGGTTGCGGAGCTCCTGCGTCCGTCGCGGCACCCGGACCGCCCAGGTGCGGTCGCGGAAGTGCCGTTTAATCTCACCCGTGATGGTCGGTACCGCGTAGACCTCGAAGGGACCCTGATCCGGGTCGTAGCGGTCCATGGCCTTGACGAGGCCCACCGCGGCGACCTGGCGCAGGTCGTCGTGTTCCTCCCCGCGGTTTCGGAAGCGGCCCGCGACTCGCTGCGCCAGCGGCAGCCACAGGGACACCAGCTCGGCCCGGATCCTCTCCCGCTCCGCCCCCTCCCCCAAGCCAGTCAAATGTGCGAACAGGGCAGCAGAGCCCCCAGGGGTCGCCCGGTAGGAGCGCTTCGTCGACGCCTGAATCCGTTCGGTACGGGGGCTACTTCCGGGCGGGAACCTGGGCCGCCGACGGCATGGCCCTGGACGGGCGCATGAGCAGATGCGCGAGGCAACATGGACATCGCTCCTGAACGGAAGTCGGACGTGAGCCCGGACCACCCACACACAACCGGCGAGTACCCGACCCATGCGGCCGCTCCGCCATCACCCTGGCACGATCACAAGACGAGGACGGGTGACGATCTGATGCGGAGCGTGCACCTCCAGTCTGAAGCGCATTCCCGCCGGGTTCCCCTGCCCATCGGACTCAAACGCGGATACCCAGCGTCCGACCACAGACCCCACGTTCGTCCGACGAACGCTGGGCGGGGGTAAACAGATCGTCGACGACCGGCTCGCCGAGGAGAAGGCTGCCAAGGAGACACTCGCCGCGCTGGAGGAGGTGGACACCGACGACCCGAAGTTCATGCTGCAGCTGATGAAACTGCGTCATGAAGTGCAGGAGCACGCCCGGGCCGAGGAACGTTACGAGTTCATCCACATCCGGCGCGGCACCGATACCGCCAAACTTGCCGCCATGGCCAAGGCCATCAAAGCCGCCGAGGCCATCGCGCCGACCCGACCCCGCCCTAGGGTGGAATCCGGCGCAGCCAACATGACGCTTGGCCCCGTCGCTGCACTGATGGACCGCACCAAGGACACCGTCCGCAAAAAGTTATGGGCAAGGACAGCTGACCACCCGACGCTTATGCGGCTCGGGCAAAAAACGACAGATGCCCGAGCCGCGGCGCCGCCGCAGAACGGTTTGGGACCAGCTGGGGCCGGGCCCTTACGCCAGGGCCTGTTCGCGCACTTGCGCCCAGGTGTCCTGGACGATCCGGCGACCTGCGTCTGGGACATGCCGAAGCGTTCGGCGATACGGGCCTGCGTCTTGTTCTCGAAGAACCGCAGATAGAGAATCGCCCGCTCACGTTCCGGCAGTCGGCGCAGCCCCTCCTGGACTGCTTCACGGTCGACGGCGACGTCGAAGGCCGACTCGATTGTGCCCAGGGTGTCGGATGCTGTATTCGTCGTCGGCCTGGGTGCGTTCCGTGTCCAGGGGGCATGTAGAGACGATCGTGGTCGAGGGCCAGGAGCACCCGGTGAAACTCGGGATTTTTCTGCCGAACACACGATCGGCGAGCCAAGCACCGCCGACAAGCTCGCGCAGCTCGCCGCACTCGGCCTCAGCCGAGTCGGAGTAGCTCGGAGTTGTGGGTGAAGATGCCGTGCGCAGTCGCAGGCGGGGGACGAAGCAGACTGCGCACGGCCAGGAGCGCCCCCTGGGTGAAGTGAGTTCGGGGCGCTCGGCAGCATCCTGACATGGGGATGAGGCTGTGTCGCGCAGGGGTGGCGGCTGGAGGACAACACGGCCGCTACAGTCCCCCACAGTCCTGCGCGCCAGGGCGCAAAGGCGGTAAAGGCGCCGGGCTTCGTGTCCACAGGGCAGCGGCATCGTTTTCTATGAGATCGCGCTTCGGTGTCGAGTCCGCTGCGTGATCTGTGAGAGCCAGGCCACCGCTGCCCGGTCTAGGGTTCTCGCCGCAGTCCGGTCTCTGTAGACGCTCTGGAGAGGCCGGGCTGCTTACCTGGCCTCAAGTCATGAGCAATATCGTCGGGAAGGCACACGCAGCCAGTCAGCCCTGCGGGCGGCTTGGTTCGTGGACAGAGCCAGCCCTGGGATCCGGCGCCTCTTCCTCTGTCAGGCCGCGGCAGGCCCTCGCCCGTCCTGTGCTGCGGTATTACCCTGGAGGCAGTCCGCCGGACGGGGCGGTGCCGCGGACCAGGCCGTGAGGATGGAAGACGAAGGCACCGTTCTTGGGGAGGGCGACGGCAGTACGGTCACGGCGGCCCTCTACACGGAAACGCTCCACCCCCGGAGGGACCCGACCTTCTGCCCCAGACTCTGCACGAGACGATCCAGCTCCTGATACGCGGCCGCCCAGGGCATCATCGGCTCCGAGGACAACGCCCCGTCCACACCCGAGCTGAACCGTGAGTTTGAACCGTTCCGGGTTCGGTAGAGACTCTAGATTGTGGCTGTGACCTGCTGTTTTTGTGTGTTCTGGTAATGGGCGGTTTCGTATTCGGCGGGTGGGACGTGGCCGATCTCACCGTGGAGTCGGCGGTGGTTGTACCAATCGACGTACTCAGCGGTGGACAACTCGACGTCGCTCAGGGCTTTCCAGGGCCGCTGCGGCTTGATCAGCTCGGTTTTGTAGAGACAATGCCGCGGAGTTAACCTCGCCATTTCACTTGGGGACGGCTGGCTGAGGCGGAAACGCGAAAGTGCCTTCCTGACCTGGGACGATGAACCTTGCTGAGGGGTTTTGTCGGTCCAGGCGGAGGGCACTTTCTACGTGCAGGCTATCGCGTTGCGTCCCAAGGTCCAGGTCAGTGCCGATGGTTCGGGGGTGGTCGGGCATGCCGGTGCACGATTGCTGGCGGACCTCGCTGATGCCACCGGGCTGAGTGCCGCGTACTCCGCCGCTCTCAGGCCACTTCGGCCGCGCGGGACCGGACATGATCCGGGCCGGATCGCCACTGATCTGGCGGTGATGCTCGCCGACGGCGGCGAGGCCATCGCGGATCTGGCCGTGCTGCGGGATGAGGCAGGGGTGTTCGGCGCTGTCGCCTCGACAGCAACGGCCTGGCGACTGCTCGCCGACGTTGACGAGAAGGCACTGGCTTCTCTGCGCTCGGCCCGTGCCCACGCCCGGGAAGTCGCCTGGCTGCAGGCCGCCGAGCACGGGGAGGGCATACCCGCGGTCCGGGCCGCGGGACGCATGCTGCCCGGCCTGGTTTTGGACCTCGACGCCACCCTGATCACCTGCCACTCCGAGAAAGAGCAGGCCGCACCCACCTATAAGGGCGGCTTCGGCTTCCACCCGCTGCTGTGCTTCCTGGCCAACACCGGCGAAGGGCTGTCCGGCCGGCTGCGGCCCGGGAACGCCGGCGCCAACACCGCCGCGGATCACATCACGGTGCTCGACCAGGCGCTCGCCCAGATCCCCGACGCCCACCGGCACGGCACCGACATCCTCGTCCGCACCGACAGTGCCGGATCCGCGAAAGCCTTCCTCGCCCACGTCCGTGACCTGCGGGAACGAGGAATCCGTACCTTCTTCTCAGTCGGATACGCCATCACCGAGCCGGTCCGCCGCGCTGTCCGGGCCATGCCCGACCGCCTCTGGCATCCCGCCCTCAACCAGGACGGGACACTGCGTGACGGCGCCGAGATCACCGAGCTGACCGGCATGGTCGATCTGGACGGCTACCCGGCCCACACCCGCATCATCGTGCGCCGCGAGCGGCCGCACCCCGGAGCACAACTGTCCCTGTTCGACCAGGACGAGGGCCTGCGGCATCAGGTGTTCCTCACCGACACCCCGCACTCCGGTGGCGGTTCCGCCCAGTTCCTGGAGGTCCGCCACCGCGGGCATGCCACGGTCGAAGACCACATCCGGTGCGGCAAGAGCACCGGCTTCGGCCGCTTTCCCTCCCGCCACTTCGGCATCAATGCCGCCTGGCTCGAACTCAGCCTCGCGGCGATCGACCTGCTGCCTGGATGCGCGTCCTCCTGCTGGACGGCGAACTCGCCACCGCCGAGCCGAAGAAACTCCGCTACCGACTGCTGCACGTCGCCGCACGTCTCACCCGCGGCGGCCGGCGTCTGCGCTTGCGGATATCGGCGACCTGGCCCTGGAGACACGAACTGGCCACGGCTTTCCATCGCCTCGCCGCACTGCCCCGCCCGGCCGGCTGACCGGCAAATCCCTGCCCACCCACGACCCGAAAGACCCCGGAGAACCCGACCACCGCGCCGGGACCCCACCATGCCCGAACGGCCAAAACACTGCTGCCACCAGACAGCTGACGATCAACGGCACCTCAACACCCCAACCGAAACAGAGAGGTTAACTCCGCGGCATTGTTTGTAGAGACCGATGGTCGATTCCATCAGGGCGTTGTCGAGGGCGTCCCCGACGGTGCCGATGGACGCGGCGATCTGTTCGGCGGCCAGGTGGG
>NZ_JBEXHZ010000082.1:0-14440 GCF_040608315.1 Streptomyces sp. NPDC005195 | reverse complement strand
GGCGAATTTGAAGGGCCAAACCTTCATCCTTCGTACAGCATCGCTACAAGAAGAGTTCCTACATGCTTCTCCCTTTCGCGTTCAGGACACAACAAGGCCGGGTAGTTAGCGTTTTCGCAGGTCACGCAAGTGGGTTGAAGAATTCTCGATGCAGAGCAACGGAGCTCGTTGGTACAGGCAGTCGACCAAGACAGCTTGTCCCGAAGGAGCTCCGTTGCCCCGTCATTGTGCCCTGCCGTTTCCGCTGACGGCCATCACCCGAACCGGTCACCGTGGCCGGCGGCCGGTTCGCTCCAGGGCATCTGGGGGAACTGACCGCCGTCGTACCGTTCGAGCTGGTGGACGCGGTCCTCGCGGGGACGAGGACCGTGCAGCAGCGGCTGCGTGATCTCCCGTCGCGGGTCGGGGTCTACTTCTTGCTGGCGATGTGCCTGTTCCCCGAGGTCGGCTACCGCCTCGTCTGAGACAAGCTGACCGCGGGTCTGTCCGGGATGCCAGTGGTCTGGGTGCCCGATTCCGAACGGAACCGGGCTTGGCTGGGGAGGACTTCGCATCATGGCTATCCGACGCTGGAGTTGATGACGCTGGTCGAGACCGGCACCCGGTCCCTGGTCGGCGCAGTGTTCGGCCCCACTGCCGAGGGCGAAACAGGCTACGCCGGCCGGCTGCTGCATCTGCTGCGGCCGGACATGCTGGTGCTGTGGGACAAAGGATTCGACAGCAACGCCTTCCTCGCGAGGGTCACCGACACCGGCGCCCAGGTCCTGGGCCGGCCCCGCAGCAACCGGCGCACGCCGGTCCTCACCCGCCTCGCTGACGGCTCCTACCTGTCGGTGATCGGCACCGCGAAAGTGCGAATCATCGACGCACAGATCGCCGTGACCTGCGCGGACGGTACGTCCTTCGCCGGGTCCTACCGACTGGTCACCACCCTGACCGATGCCCGCCGTTACCCCGCTACCGCGCTGGTGGGTCTTTATCACCAGCGGTGGGAACACGAATCGGCGTACTACGCGCTCCGCCACACGATCATGAACGGCCGCAACCTCCGCTCGGGCGACCCCGGCCGGCATCGAGCAGGAGATGTGGGCCGTGCTCACCCTCTACCAAGCCTTACGCACCATGATGGTCGAGGCCGCAGAGTCGCTGCCTGGCACCGATCCGGACCGCTGCTGGTTCACCGTCGCCCTCCAGGCCGCCCGTGACCAGGTCGTCCAGGCCGCCGCCGTCATCACCGACCCCGCCGACGCCGGTCACCTCGGACTGATCGGGCACCGGATCCTGACTTGTCTCCTCCCGCCCCGACGCCAACGGGTCAGCACCCGCAAGGTCGAGTCACCGATGTCCCGCTACAGCACCCGCCACGAGGATGGCAGGCCCGACACCAGCCGCACCATCACCGGTCTCGACATCAAGGTCCTCGAGCCTCCGCAATCCCGCCCCAGCTCAACGCACGCAACCCCGGCCGGCCTCCGTGACGAGGCCACAGCACCCGCATGGCGGCATAGGCGACCTCGACCAGGAAGTCACCTGGATGGCACCAGACCGCGGCAGTCCGCAGCCCCGCCCCCGTCAGGGCCAAAGGGCTTGCGACCGCTCAACGAACACCTCCAGCAACAGGCCAGGCGCACCCCCGCCCATCTGTCGACCCGCTCCGCCACAGCACAGACACCAAGGTGGCTTCGCGTCACGCAGTAGAGAGGGACCGCACGTCGGCTGATCATGACGGGATGACCCTCTACACATTCGACAAGCACCACGACAGCAAGAGTCTGTACAACGGCGAGGCCACTAAGGAGCAGTCGCCCCCTGCCGACCCGCACCACAGCCAGCCGACGAGAAAGTGGACCCACATCACACGGGCAGACGGCACCATGCAGTGGGTCTACGACGGCAAGCCCTTGTACACCTTCGTCAAAACCAAGAAGACCGCACGCACGACCGACGATGGTGACGGCATGAAAGACGTCCTCCACGCCGCCACGCCGTAGAAAGAACAACTGCGGGACGCCCCCGTACACAGCCCCCGACCACGCTGCTCCGCGAACCGCTCCACGCCGCCCCACCCCGACACAGACCCGAGCACACAGGTCACGGCCTTGCGCAGTCCGTCGGGCGGGACTGCGCAGCAGACGGACGGAGAGCGGGGGACCACCCTGGTGGGGGCCGTGGGGAGGTCATAACACAGCCCGGTGTCGCGGGTTCCTGAAAACTGGTTCTGGATCACTTTCAGTGCCGGAGCCACGGAGGGTCACCACGACCGCGATCATAAACGGCCTCGCGCGGTGAGCAGGACTCGCTTGCGGAGCAGGTCGAAGTTGGCACGGCCGAACATCTGCCGCTTCAGCATTTTGATCTTGTTGTTGTGGCCTTCGACGGCGCCGGAGCTGTAGCGGAGGCTGAGCCCGGCGACGACGGCGTCGAGGTCCTGACCGAGGCCGTTGACGAAGCTGTGCAGGGCGGGCAGGTCGTCGGCCTGGACGCGCTCGATCCACTGGCCCAGGTGCTGGCCCTGGCGGTTGTTCATCAACTCGGCGAAGGCTCGCACGTGTTCAGCGGTCCGGGCGAGCTCGGGGCAGCGGGCGAGGATCTCCTTGAGCCGCTGGGTCTGATCATCGTCGAGGCTGTCGGGGTGGCGCGTGAGCCAGCCGGTCACGTCTCGGACGGACGGGTTCTTTCGGGGCGGATCGTCGTGCGGGAAGGCTTCACGGAGCCGCTGCACGTACTTCTTCACGACGCTCTCGCCGCCCGGGTAACCGCGCTCGCGGAGTTCCTCGAACAGGCGGCGGGCGACGGTGCAGCCTTCGGCCCACCGTTGATGCAGGTGGGGTTTGTAGGGATCGAGGATGCTGGTGCTGCCCGTCCACCGTCCGATCAGCAACTCGTCCGCGGTGTCCGCGTGGGCCAGGCGGCGAACGGTGTTGCGGGCCAGTCCAAGCCGGTCGGCGACGGCGCGCAGCCCAACTCCCTTCTCGAGCAGGGCGTGAACAGCCGCGTGCTGTTCACGCACACGGTCAGACAGCCGTCCCGACTGCCGCGGCCCGGGCCCGGAGCCGGCGTTCAGCTCGCCGGTCAACAAAGGCGCAACGGCGCGAACGCGGTCGGTGTTCTCCGGCTCACGCAGGAGGGCACGGTGCTGGACGACCGCCTTCTCGACGGCCTCGGCGAGGTTCTTCCAGATGTGCCAGCGATCTGCGACATGGACCGCGTCCGGGGCGCCGAGCCGTCCCGCTTCGGCGTAGGCGACGGAGCGGTCCCGGCAGATCACCTCAACGCCGGGATGCTCGGCAAGCCACCGGGCGACCGTCGCGGTGGTCCGGTCAGACAGCAGATCGACCGGCTGCCGTGTCTCGATGTCCACCAAGATCGTGCCGTAGTTGTGTCCCTTGCGCAGCGCGAAATCGTCCACCCCGAGCACGCGTGGCGTGTGGATTTCGGGGTCGGGCAGGCGGCGTATCAGCCGCAGGAGAGTCGACCGGCTCACACCGGCCGCGAGCGCGTGCGTCAGGCGGGCGCCGGCACGGCCCGCCAGCATCACCGCCAGCCGTTCGAGTACCGCCTGCAGCCCAGCGCTTCGCCTCCCATGCCGGAAGGTCAGCCCGTTGACCTGCTCAGCGAAGGTCGCCTGCGAGCAGGCGCGTTGGCGGCAGCGGAACCGGCGGACCTGTAACTCGATCACCACGGGGCGCCCGCCGACCGCGCCGTCGGCGAGCCGGCGCACGTACCGGCTGTGCACCCGGGAAGACACCGCACCGCAGGCCGGGCAGCCAGCCCGCTCTGCCGATACGCGGGCCCGGACAACCACCAACTCGCCCTCGACCACGACTCTTTCGATCAGGACGCCATCGACCTGGTGGAACCACAGGTCCTGAAGGAGAACATCACCCATGGCCGTTTATGATCGCGGTCGTGGTGACCCTCCGTGGCTCCGGCACTGAAAGTGATCCAGAACCAAAAATCAGGAGTCGTTGACACCCGGACCCAACGCTCGTTCTCGTCCTGCGGCGGAACGTGCGCAATGCACCACCGCACCAGTGCGCAGCCAGCTTCCGACTGCGCAACTCGTCGGCATGTGACCGCGCTGGCGAGGCAACCGACGACCGGTGCGTCGCCACCGCGGCGGGTGCCAGGCTTCAGCAGGCGGCTGCGAGCAAGTCGCCGGGCAGGAAGTCGCCCCACCGGCCGGCGGGAAACACCTCGTTGCGAGGCAGGCATGGTGGCGCCCGAATGCTGTGTCAACGGTGGGGATGCCCCAGCTCAGGATCATCGTCCGGTGTGCTCCATCCCTCACCGCGGCGCGCTGGGTCGGACAGGTCCCGGCGCGCCTGGGCGGCCTGCGGCGGAAGCATGGACACGCGGCGCTGACCGGCGTGTCGGGTGCCGATGAAAAATGCAATGACCAGGATGGCCACCAGGCCGATGCCGGCACCCATCAGCCACAGGGCGCCGCCATATGAGGCAGAAGCGGCCAGCTCAGCGAGTGATTCCTCGTTCATCTGCACCGAGTACCCGCACTGAAGCAAAATGCTCGGCATATCCGTGAGCGAGAGACCGCAAGGCTGCGAGCGGCCGTGCCCTTGGCGCGGCGCGGTCACGGCGCCGGCGCCGGCGGCGGGGATATTGAGGGTGTGATCGGGTCGTCGCGATGTCTCAGCTGGGTACCCGACGGCTACACAGGAGGTGCAGGCGATCCGGACGATGCGCATGCAGGCGCAGGCAGTCGGCTCTGCACCGCACAAGCAACCGAGGAGGAGTGATCATGCCTCGCGGGTCGAGTCCCAAGCGGGAGCGTCAGTACGAACACATCAAGGAGAGTGCCGAGCAGCGCGGCGAGAGCACGAAGCGGGCCGAGGAGCTCGCCTCCCGCACCGTCAACAAGGAACGAGCCCGGGCGGGCGAGTCCAAAACGGCGAGCAGGACGTCCACGCAGGACATGTCGTCATCGCAACGGGGCGGTCAGCGCTCGCACAGCGGGTCTCAAAGCCCCACCTACGACCAGCTGTACGAAGAGGCGAAGCGCCGCAACATCGACGGGCGCTCGTCGATGAACAAGGCCCAGCTCAAGCAGAAGCTCGGCAAGTAGGACGTAGGGCCTGCCGCTCGTTCTGCCGCTGATGCCCTTCGGCTGCGGAGGATTGGGACCCGCCGAGTGGGGAACGTGCGTTTTTGACCCGATATTCAACTGATCGGATGCAAGGAGGATGCCGTGAGCACCGTGAAGGAATCCATCGACGTCGATGTCCCGCTGCACCGTGCCTACAACCAGTGGACGCAGTTCGAGGAGTTCCCGCGCTTCATGGACGGCGTCGAGGAGGTCCGGCAGATCGACGCCAAGCACTGCCACTGGACCACGAAGGTCGCGGGTGCTCGGCGCGAGTTCGACACCGAGATCGTCGACCAGCTGTCCGATGAGCGGGTCTCCTGGCGCACGGTCGGCGGAGATTCCGAGCAGATGGGCGTGGTCACGTTCCAGAAACTCGACGACGCACACACCCGCATCAGCCTGGCCATGGACTTCGAGCCCCACGGTATGGCGGAAAAGGCGGGTGACATGTTCGGAGTGCTCGACCGGCAGGTCAAGGGTGACCTGAGGCGGTTCAAGGGCTTCATCGAGGAGCGTGGGCAGGAGAGCGGCGCTTGGCGCGGGCGGATATCCCCCGGGGGCACCGACACCGGCCCGTCCGCCCCCGGCACCCCGATCAGGGAGACGCCGCAGTCCCGTATGACCGATGAAGGAGGCCTGGTCGGCCCCGAGGGCACCCGCGAGGACACCTCGCAAGGTTTTGGAGGCGCGGTTCCGGTCGATCCGGACGACATACGACGCGGCTGACCAGCGCTCGGCCTGCCCGGGGTGGCCGCCGTCGCGGCCACCCCGGGCACTGCTGCTGGGCGTGTGCAGCTGCGGATTGGTGCGTTGGTGCACTTGTTCATCAGTTGGGCCAGGGCAGGCATGCGGTCTTCTGCCGCTCAGAATCTGGTCACTGACAGTGCTCGTCGGCTGTGGAGAGGCCGGTTGAAGCGGGCCGAGGACGCACTGGGTGCGCTCACTCGCTGCTCGCGTGGCGGCACCGTGGGGGAGCAGGTAGTCAGGAGGAGGCAGGGAGTGCTTCGACGGCGTCCGGCCAGGTGCGCGTGGGCTTTTGCCACGCGGATCGCCGTGGCACAACGTGACGCGTATCCGCTCCGGGTCACCCGTTCGGTGCTGGGACTGGCGGGTACCCGACGGCCGGCGAAGAGGGGCGTAGACCCGTGATCCAGTTCTGAGAGGCGAAGCATGACGACGTACGGCTACTTCCTATCTTCTGAGGAATTCACACCGGCTGAGCTGCTCTCCCAGGCCCGTGCCGCCGAGCAGGCTGGGTTCGACGCTCTGGCGATTTCCGACCACTTCCATCCGTGGAATGACGAGCAGGGCCAGAGCTCCTTCGTCTGGTCGATGATCGGGGCTTTGTCCCAGGTCACGTCGCTGCCCGTCACGACCCTTGTCACCTGCCCCAGCGTGCGCATGCATCCCGCCATCAATGCGCAGGCCGCGGCCACGGCAGCTGTACTGACCGAGGGCCGTTTCCGGTTCGGCCTCGGCACCGGAGAGGCCCTCAACGAGCACATCCTCGGGGGCCCCTGGCCCGAGGCATCCCAGCGCATGGAGATGCTGGAGGAGGCCATCGAGGTGATGCGCAAGCTGTTCACCGGTGAACAGACCATGCACCGCGGCAGGCACTACACGGTGCAGAACGCGCGGCTCTACACGCTGCCTCACGAGGCTCCCCCGCTCTACGTGTCCGGGTTCGGCCCGCAGGCCGCCGCGCTGGCCGGCCGGATCGGCGACGGATTCGTGACGATGACCCCTGACGCGGATCTGGTGGGCCAGTTCCGCCGTGCGGGCGGCGGGCAGAAGCCCGTGATCGGCGGGCTGAAGGTCTGCTGGGGCACGGACGGCGCGCAGGCCCTCAAAACCGCGCATCGGCTGTGGCCCAACGAGCAGCTGCCCGGCGAACTCCCCCAGATCCTGCCGACGCCCGCCCATTTCGAGCAGGCCTCCCGCCTTGTCACCGAGGAGATGGTGGCCGACGCCGTCGTCTGCGGCGACAACGAGGACGCGCACCTCCGCGCGGTGGGGGCGTTCGCCGAGGCCGGCTTCGACGAGGTCTACGTCAACCAGATCGGCCCTGACCAGCAGGGCTTCTTCGACTTCTACCGCACCGACATTCTCCCCCGGCTGCAGGGCACTGCACGTCAGGGGTGAGCGGATACCCGGGAAACCCGCGAAGCGGTCGATGACATGAAGCCCAAGACGCGACGGTGCACGGCCGGTACAGGACAGCACTGATCGTCATCGACACGACCAACACCTACGACCACGGTGACGCCCCCGCCCTGCGAACCCTCAGCCCCGATATCGAGAAAGGCAGATATGCGCATCCGCCGCCATTCGACGCTCACCCGCTGGCAGCACTGGCGCGCCGGGCCCACGCTCCGGACCCCCCACGGGGCAGACGACGTGGAGAGCGTCAACCGCCGCTTCCTGATGCACGGCGTCATGCCCCTGTGGTTCGTCCCGGCCGTCGCCGACTGGGTGATGCATCGGCGCTCGGACATCGAACACACCAGCGGTGTAAGGGAGTCAGCGCTGCACGCCCTCATGATGACCGAGGCCGGCCTGCCCGTCGTCGCGGGGCTGACCGCCAGGATCAATCCGCTCGTGCTGTCGCTCATGGGTGGCGCAGCCGTCGTCCACGGAGCAACGGCACTGTGGGACGTGTCGCTGGCCACCGACAAGCGAGAGGTACGGCCCGTTGAACAGCACATCCACAGCTTCCTTGAGGTACTGCCGCTGACGGCGGCCGCTTTCACCACGTGCCTGCACTGGGACCAAGTGCGGGAGGCCATGCGGGGCGGGGGCCGGCCTGACGACTGGAAGCTCCTGCCCAAGCATCGCCCCCTGTCGGCCGGCTACCTCAGCGCCATCGCCGCCGGGGTCGGGCTCTTCATCGTCCTTCCCTACGCGGAAGAGATGATCCGCTGCGTACGGGCCGGCCGGGAGCACGACGCCGATGACCCGCAGTAGCAACAACTCTGTCGCTCTGCGGCGGGCTCGTGCTGCTCTGTTACAGGTCGCGCAGGAGGTGGTACAGGGCATTGGTGCGGTCTCGCCGACGACGCACGATCCAGCGGTCGGTCCCGGCCGTGAGCGGGCCGCACCCCGCTCCCAGCGCCCTGATCCTCGCCGACGGCTTCAGCTACCGCACGCAGATCACCCAAGACGGCACAGGGCGCCAGGCGATGCATCTGGCCGAGGCCCTGGCGCTCGGCCTCGAAGGACCCGCCCCCGCCGACCACCCGGAAAGGCTGACTCCCCGCCCCGCCGTCCGCTACGCCCGACTGACCGCACCGCCGCGCTCGCCACGGCGACAGCGGGAACCTACGCCCTCATCCGCCGATGCCGCCGGGTCTGACCGGAAGCCGCGTCCTCCCTGCCACCTCACCCACACATCGGAAGGAAAACTCAGTGTCGATCAAGGTTTCCGACTTCATCCTGCAGCGACTGCGCGAATGGGATGTCGACCACGTCTTCGCCTATGCCGGTGACGGCATCAACGGCCTGCTCGCCGCATGGGGGCGCGCGGAGAACAAGCCCCAGTTCATCCAGGCCCGGCACGAGGAGATGGCCGCGTTCGAAGCGGTCGGCTACGCCAAGTTCTCCGGCAAGGTCGGCGTGTGCGCGGCGACCTCCGGCCCGGGCGCCATCCATCTCCTCAACGGCCTGTACGACGCCAAGCTCGACCACGTGCCCGTCGTCGCCATCGTGGGCCAGACCAATCGGAGCGCCATGGGGGGCAGCTACCAGCAAGAGGTCGACCTGCTCAGCCTTTACAAGGACGTGGCGTCGGAATACTGCGAGATGGTGACCGTCCCTGAGCAGCTGCCGAACGTCATCGACCGAGCCATGCGCACCGCCTACACCAGGCGGACCGTGACCGCCGTCATCGTTCCCGCCGACGTTCAGGAGCTGGACTACTCTCCGCCCCAGCACGCGTTCAAAATGGTGCCCTCCAGCCTGGGCGTAGCCGACTACGCCCCCCTGCCCGCACCGCACGAGATCACCCGCGCAGCCGACCTCCTCAACGCCGGAGAGAAGGTCGCCCTCCTCATCGGACAAGGAGCACGCGGCGCGCGTGCCGAGGTCCAACAGCTGGCCGACCTGCTGGGCGCCGGCGTGGCCAAGGCACTGCTGGGCAAGGACGCCCTCTCCGACGAACTGCCCTACGTCACCGGCTCCATCGGACTCCTGGGCACCCGGCCCTCCTACGAGATGATGCGGGACTGCGACACCCTGCTCGTGATCGGATCCAGCTTCCCCTACACCCAGTTCATGCCGGGGCTGGATCAGGCGCGGGCCGTCCAGATCGACATCGACCCGTCCATGGTCGGTCTGCGCTACCCGTTCGAGGTCAACCTCGTCGGAGACGCGCAGGAGACCCTCAAGGCGCTGATCCCGCAGCTGAAGCAGAAGAAGCACGGCACCTGGCGCAAAAAGATCGAGAAGGACACCGCACGCTGGTGGGAGGTCATGCAGCGTCGGGCCGCGGTCGACGCCGACCCCATCAACCCCGAATATGTGGTGCACGCGGTCGACGCCCTGCTGCCCGACAATGTCATCCTCGCCGCAGACTCCGGCTCCTCGGCCAACTGGTATGCCCGCCACATCCGGATGCGCGGCGCGATGCGCGGCTCACTGTCCGGGACGCTGGCCACCATGGGCCCCGGAGTCCCGTACGTGATCGGCGCGAAATTCGCCCACCCGGACCGCCCCGCGCTCGCCCTCGTCGGCGACGGCGCTATGCAGATGAACGGCATGGCCGAACTCATCACAGTCGCCAAGTACTGGCGGGATTGGCAGGATCCGCATCTGATCGTGGCCGTCCTCAACAACCAGGACCTCAACCAGGTGACCTGGGAGATGCGTGCCATGGAGGGCGCGCCCCAGTTCCTTCCGTCCCAGGCCCTGCCGGACGTGCCCTACGCGGACTTCGCCCGCTCCATCGGTCTGGACGGCATGCGGGTCGAAAAGCCCGGTGACGTGGAGGGTGCCTGGCAGCGAGCGTTGGCCGCAGACCGTCCCTTCGTCCTGGATTTCCGCACCGACCCGGCCGTTCCCCCCATCCCGCCGCACGCCTCGCTCGACCAGATCGAAGCCGCGGCCTCCTCGATCATCCACGGCGACAGCGACCGGACGGGCATGATCCGTCAGGGCATCAAGGCAAAGGTCCAGGAGATGCTGCCTGGACACCGCCATCGTGAGGACCGCCCAGGCGCCGACAGCCCCGAGCGCGGCAAATGACCGCACACCCCGGCAGCGGCGAGCCGGCGATCGGTCACGTGCACGCCAACAGGCCGCACGCCGCATACAGGCGCGCGCCGGGCGGGAGTGCGAATTTCATGTCCAGGATCATCCCGCCCGGCCCGTGCCGCGGCGGCTGATCAGACTGTTGGACACGACAGCGCAGACCGTCTCCCACCGGTGCGCGAGCCGGGCCCCGGGCCGGGGCCGACCCCCGGGACCAGGCTCATAGGCTCGGGCCAGTTCGGCGATGGCCGCTGGCCGCGGCCGGCTCCAGCAGGGTGCGTCCTGAGCGCCCTGGACAACTGGGAACACCACCGTGCGCCCGCTTGGTTCAGCGCGCGCACGGTGGGCCGGCACCCTACGGCCACTCCGCCGGCGTGCAGGAAGTCGGAAAGGTACCTGACCGGCGCCCAGCCCAGGGCCAGATAGCACGGGGTCATGCACTTGGAGGTTCAGCGTGGCTTCGTCGTGGCGGAGAGCCAGAGACCAGGCGCCGGCGGCAATGCCTCGCGGCGCCTTCGCGACGGGTTCGCTCCGAAGGGTGGAGTCATCTCGCCGCTGGACCCGGAGACCCGCGGTGAGAGCGACATGGGCCGCGGCAACGTGCGACGCGAAAGAGTCGGCTGAGCAGAAAGCGCGCCGATAGGGCCTGCTAGCAGCTCTGTCGGGTAGCGGTTCGGCAGCCGCCCCGAGACGGCTGCACTGGCCGGGAGCCGTTCGGGTGCTGTTGCCGCCGACCCTGACATGACAACTGGCGCCCCGCGAAACATGTTGCCCTCGCTCGCCTGTCCCCGCACGGCGCTGGAAGATGGGGGTCCCCTATCGGAACTTAACGTCGGCCGCGGTGTCGTCCCTTCTCTTGCTGCGTCTCAAAGTGGCGGCTCCGCCCTCCACGGGAGGGCGGAGCCGCCACTCGAGCGCAACCGAGGTAGATCAGGCACGGCGGCGGTTTCCGGTGAAGACCCGGTACAGCGCCAGGAGGATGAGCGAGCCGATGATGGCGGCGATCCAGGTGGAGAGGTCGAAGAAGCCGTCGATGGAATCGACACCGAAGATGACCTTGCCGAGCCAGCCGCCGAGGAGACCTCCCGCGATGCCGATGAGCATCGTGATGATGATGCCGCCCGGGTCCCTGCCGGGCATGAGCGCCTTGGCGATGATGCCCGCGAGCAAACCAATGAGTATCCAGGCGATGATGCCCATGATGTGTGTCTCCTACCTGGTCGTATAAAGGCCGTGTCAGGACTCCGTATGTTCGATGTCGGCAATTTCAAACTTCGCGGGCGGCGACACCCTGGAGACGAGGCTTCGCGACTTCGTGGAGCTGCTGAGAGTTGCCTGTCGGGGTGCCCGCCGCACATCATCGTTGCGGCCGGATTGACGGACAGACCGCGGGGAGCGTCTCAGCCCGCTCTTCCAACAGGGCCACGCCGTACCGCTGGAGAGCGCCTTCATGGGTATGCAACTGCCTTCTTGGGGGGACCGGTTTCGCCGAGGCCGGGGGCCGGGACCGTCGCCTCCGCTGCCGCTCCACCGACTCATTGCCGAGTACCCCTGCCACCGTTGGTCGTCACTGCACGGCGAAGTGGGTGTCGGCGCCGATCCCCAGTAGTGCTCCTGGCGCGTCGAGAAGATGAACAGCGCTTCCAACCTCAAGGTGCAGGGACAGGGCGCGGCCGGTGCGTACCAGCTCGATGTCCGGGCCGGTGGGAGTTGGGGTCAGCTGGCCGTAAACGAGGGTGACGAAGCCGGTGCCCTGTCTGGTTGGCCGGTTAAAGCAGGGCCCGGTTGATGGCCTCGACGACGGCCTGGGGTCGGGGACGTTGGCGAAACGCTTCGGAGAGCAAATCACCAGCGACATGAGCATCACACGGCCACGCCGACGCCCATCGGTTACCACCTCACGCGGCGCAAACCGCGCTGTCCGGACGGAGCGCGGGCTGCCGAGGCATTTTTTGGGGTGGGCAAATCAGCAGGGCGATCGACGCTCACCGCCCGAACCCCATTGACAGGCAAGCTCAGAGTGCGCGAAGACCGCCCTTCCGTCGGCTGCAAGCACTTCGCCGCCCGCCCGTGGGTCACGAGGCCTGAGATACGAGTGCCTGGTATTCGAGTTCGGACAGGTCCGTGGCCGCGACGTAGACCTGGACACCGTCGAGGAAGTTCTGGAGTAGGCAGTAGCCGGAGGAGTGCGCGATCTTCTCCTCGGTCGTCGTCCGCGCCGGGCACCAGGAGATCAACACGATCTTTTCCTGCCGGGCGCCGTCTGCCGATGCGAAGAGCAGGTCGTGGACGACGTAACGAGGCTCATCGGCCGGGAGGGCCTTCAGCAGTTCGTCGTGCGTCAGGTTCCCCTTAAAGTCGAAGGCGACGGTCTCCAGACTGTCGCTCATCCGGTAGATCACCGTGTTGAGGTCCCGCCTGCCCTTCAACTCCTGAAAGACGCTGATACAACTCTCGTCCACTACGATATTTCCGCTCACGACCAGTCCTTCTGACAATGGGGAGAGCAAGCCTAGCGGCTCAACGAACCGGCTCCCCCGAGGTTCTGGGCCGCTCGCCCTGAGCACCTGTTCTGCTCCCCGGTACCCCCGGGCCCGGGCGCATGTCTGTCGGCTTATAGGCGCAATGGGACATCGGGTCAACGCACCCTTTCCCGCGCTTCCGGTGACACTCGTGGGAGGCCGCGAGCGTAAGGTCGCTCGGACCGACCGCCCAAGCCGCGTTGAGGAGCCGTCGTGCTGCTGCTCGTGTGAGGCCAGCACCAGGGGGCAGGCCTCCTGGCCGACGGAGCGGCGTCGGAGGCCGACATCGCCATCGGCTGCGCGGCGACCCTCCTGAAGGGCTGTCCCGTAATCCCCGGTGGATCAGCGCGCGGCATCAGATGCGGTGCATCGCAAGGCGGAGTGTCGTCCTCATACCGGGCGCATCAGGGCGATCCGACAACGCCGCGAGGCGCCGTAGCTGTCGTCGCGCGCCCGCCGGGGATTACGGACAGCCCTTACCCGAGGACCGGCTCACCGCCCACATCAAGGTCGCGTGGGAGGAGAAGCTGTCCGCCCTGCGAACGCCCTTGCCGGGGAGCTGACCCGCGCCTGTTCGGCACGGGGATGTGCAGACGGTACATGTAGGCCCGGTCCGTCTCGAAGGGGATGCGACGGACCGGGCCTACATTTAAAGTGCCACATAATGCCACCTCGCGCTGGGTTCCTCGGCGGAATGGTCGTATGGGCCCGGTGAACGCCGGCCACTAGGCCCTGGGCCGGAACGCTAGGTCTAGGCACTCCTCCGAGGCCATGGACTGCGCTCATATGCGCGGCATGACGGCGAGGGAAATCTCATGACTTCGTCCCCCGCACCTATAGCCCTGCTGGTGTGGCCGCACAAGGAGAAGGGCCGACACGTGGCGCAGATCGAGAAGTCCATCGAGGTCGACGTTTCCCTTCGCATCGCCTACACCCAGTGGACGCGGTTCGACGCGTTCCCTGACTTCCTGGACGGCGTGGAGGAGGTCACCTATGTCAGCGAAATCCTCACTCACTGGAAGACGAGGACCGACGGGGTCGAACGGGAATTCGATGCCGAGATCACCGAACAGATCCCGGACGAGCGCGTCGCCTGGAAAACCGTCGACCAACCGAACTGGGCTGCGGTCATCACTTTTGAGCACCTTGATGACGCGAAGACCAAGATCACCCTGCGGCTGATCTATACCCCTCGAGGCTTCACCGAGAAGCTCGGCGACAGACTCGGCCATGTCAAGCGGCGGGCCGCCGGTGACCTCAAGAACTTCAAGCGGTACATCGAAAGCCGCAGCGCCCAATCCTGATTCTGACACGGACGCCGTGACGGGCACACTGGACTAAACTTGAGTGCCTGTAGAAGTTGTGGCGTGGCTCCTGCCACGAGGACACGCCGCCAGAAAGATCTCCGCGGAGGTGCCCGGATGAGTGCCGGAGAAAGAGCTAAAGCAAAAGCCGAGCAATCCCTTGGAAAGACTGAGCCCTTCTCGGTAACGTCTCGTGACGATTCGTGATCTTCGTTCAGCTGGTGCGGCCGTGTTCCATCTGGAGCAGGACGAGGGCGGCGCGGGTG
>NZ_JBEXHZ010000081.1:0-14773 GCF_040608315.1 Streptomyces sp. NPDC005195 | reverse complement strand
CTGGTGACCAGAACGACAAGAGCCGTATGACGAGAGATTGTCACGTACGGATCTGCGAGGGCCGAGGGGTGAGAATCCCCTCGGCTACTCGGCGGGGAGGCCCCCACCTCCGGCACCAGCGCTGGCCACATACCCGCAACCCTCACGTGTTCATGAGCTCGCAGACCGCGCACCCAGGCCCCGGTCACAACCGGCTGGATGCAGCCTCTGCTGCGCGGCCTCCCGGTCACCGCCCAGCAACTTCGCGAGGACCGAATCCTCGAAGAGGCCGCCGTCACCGGCGCTGACCCGCAGCACCTATGCGCGGTGTTCAACATCACTCCGGAGACCGGACTCCGCTACACCCGCTTCTTCCACCCCGACCCCACGGACAGCGACGACGCATCCGGCTGCAACATGGAGACATCGTGACCAACCGCCACGCTCACCTGCTCGCCGCCATCGTCGAGCTCGGCGGTGAGCTGGAGCTCCCAGCTACCCGTAACGGGCGCTTCAGGGGCGCGGTCATCCCAGAAGGCTGCGCGGTCAGCGCCGGCCGCCGCCGATGCGGCGGTCGTCGGCCAGTGCGGTAAGCGGGCCGAACTCGCGGGCAAGCTGGTTCCACGTCAGAACCTCGCCACAGCGGGCCGGGAACTCCTTCGGGTTGAACTCGGGCATGGTCCAGGTGCCAGTGCCCCGGTCCCGCAGCCACAGGTCCCCGTCACCGTCGACCACAGTCGGCGGGACCGGTACGGGCTCGGCCTGATCGGTGGGCTCCCAGGTGACCCGGCCCGGGTGGGAAACGCGGCGCAGCTCGGTGGTGGCCAGCCGCGCGGCCAAGTCACGGGTGGACTCTTCGGCGTCCTTGACCGACGCGAGTCGGAATGCGTCGTCAAGTACGGGCAGGGCTGGATTCTTGCTGCGCTTTGAACTCATACGCTGACTACCTCCGGTGGGGGGCGTCACATCCGTTATGGCACCCCGTAGAGGAACACGGTATCCGAGGCGGGAGCCGGGCCGGCTACGACCACTGTCCAGGTGGAGGCGCTGGCACACAGGGCGGTGAGACTAATCGCGTAATTGGCTTTCTCCGCGTGGATGAACCGGCATATCGCGCTCACCGGTCGCTCTCCCTCGCGAAGAAGGCGGTCGCTTTTTTCAGGATCTCGATCGTCTTCGCCTGCTCGGCGGTCAGCTTCCGCAGCCGCTTCAGCTCCTCGTCTCGATCGTCGGCGGGCCGTACCGCGCCGGGTTCCGATCCGCCCTCCGGGGCAGTGCGGGCCTTCTTCACCCAGCCCCGCAGTGACTCCGAGCTGATCCCCAACTCGCGGGCGACCGCAGTGACCGTCCGGCCCGACGACCGCACGAGCTCGATCGCGTCCCGCTTGTACTCGTCCGAGTACCGATTCGTGTATTTGCTTCCCACCTGGCACTGCTTCCTCTGGGACCTCAGATCCCAGTCTCCAGGCGTCCAAGATCAAGGGGAAGCTTCACTCCGCGCCGGCCCCAGGTCCGTCCCCTGGGCGGCCTGCGGGTGAACCCGGCTTCGTCCTCGAAAAGACGTAGCCCCCGCAGGCCGCCCGCGCCTTTTTACCTCCGCCCAGGTCGCCTCCCGCCACGCACTCACGTCGCCTCCCGCCACGCACTCACGGCCTGCTGATCACGCTCGGCCACGCATCTGGCCGGCATCTGCGGGCTGAAGCCGAGCCGGTGCATCAGCCTCGTGGCACCCGAGACGCTGTAAGAGACGTGGAACTTCCGGCCGATCAGCGTGGCCACCCTCGATGCGGTCGACACCTGGTCCTCCACCCAGCCGTGCACGGCCGGCCCCTGCTCCAGATATGCGGCCAGCTTCTCCAGACACCCCGGGGACAGGCGGCACCGTGATCCGCTCGGACCGCGGGAGGCCAGTCCCCGCACACCGTCCTCCCGCCACAACTGGTGCCACTGATAGGCCGACTTCACGCTCACCCGCTCAGCCGCCTGCATCCGTACCGACTCCCGACGCTGACGCCCCGCAGGAGCGAGCCCGCCCCCATCCGCATATCTCACACACCACGGATACAGTCACCCACCCACACCCATCAGGGACTTCGCAAAGATTCACCCCAACGAGCTGAGGTCAGTAAGCGAATTACCAGCGATGGCGCAGATGCGACATGGCCATAAAGCGACGCCCCTGGACCGCCATCTGAAACCCACTCTGGCCCATCATCAGGTGCCCGTTCTTCGGTTCCCTGAGGAGTAACTTTGCCCAGCGTTCCCATACCCAGACCAGGTCCGGTCGTGCTTGCCGCGATCGCCGCTCTGACGATGGGGGTCATACCGGCCACCGCCGTGACGCCCGCCGACCAGGCCGCTCCGCGGCTGCCCGCCCACGCGGCGCATCAGCCGACCTCGCGCACCGTCACCCTGATCACCGGTGACAAGGTGACGGTCAGCACTGGTGCCGACGGCAGGGTCACCCGCTCCGTGCAGGACGTGAACGGCCGACTCGCCGGCATCACGACCTACAAGGTCGGCAAGGACATCTACATGTACCCGGACGCCGCCGTTCGGTACATCGCCGCAGGGAAGCTGGACCGCGAACTCTTCAACGTCACCAAGCTGCTGGCGGACGGCTACGGGGACGAGCAGAGCAACAGCCTGCCCCTGATCGTCACCTACACCGACGCCGCCGTCCGCGCGCGGACCCAGGCCGTGCCGCCCGGCGCCACCAGGACCCTCACTCTGAGCAGCATTCAGGGCGCGGCGCTCTCGGAGTCGCGGTCGAAGGCCGCCGACTTCTGGGACTCACTCACCGGCGGAACCGCGACGGCGAGCGGTCGCAGCGCCGACGCCAAGCTCCAACTGCACAGCGGGATCGCGAGGGTCTGGCTGGACGGGAAGGTCAAGGCCGCTCTGGCCGACACCACCGCGCAGATCGGCGCACCGCAGGTGTGGGCGGGCGGTGACACCGGCCAGGGTGTGGACGTGGCCGTGCTGGACACCGGTGTGGACACGCAGCACCCCGACATGGTCGGCCAGGTGGCTGCGAGCACGAGCTTCGTGCCCGACCAGGACGTCGAGGATCACAACGGTCACGGCACCCACGTCGCCTCGACCATCGCCGGCACCGGTGCCGCCTCCGACGGCACGGAGAAGGGTGTCGCGCCCGGCGCGCGCCTGCACATCGGCAAGGTGCTGGACAATGAAGGCAGCGGGCAGGACTCCTGGGTGCTGGCCGGTATGGAGTGGGCCGCCCGCGACCAGCACGCCAGGGTCATCAGCATGAGCCTCGGCGCCGGGCCCACCGACGGCCACGACCCGTTGAGCGAGGCCGTGAACCAGCTCAGCGCCGAGACCGGTGCGCTGTTCACCATCGCGGCCGGCAATGGCGGCCCGCACTCCGTCTCGACGCCCAGTGTCGCCGACGCCGCGCTGTCCGTCGGCGCGGTGGACACCTCGGACACCCTCGCCGAGTTCTCCAGCACTGGCCCCCGTCAGGGCGATGCCGGCCTGAAGCCGGAGCTGACCGCACCCGGCGTCAATGTGCTGGCGGCCCGCTCGCAGTACGCCGAAGACGGCACAGGCTATTACCAGACGCTGAGCGGGACATCGATGGCCACCCCACACGTCGCGGGCGCCGCCGCGCTGCTCGCCCAGGCCCACCCGGACTGGACCGGTCAGCAGCTCAAGGACGGCCTGGTCAGCAGCACCAAGGCAACGCCCCAGTACACCGCGTACGAGGGCGGCAGCGGCCGCCTCGACGTCGCCGCCGCCGTCAAGGGCACGGTGTTCGCCACCGGCAGTGTGTTCGGCGGCTACCGCGACCGCTCGGCGCCGTCCGGTGGCAAGTCCGAGAAGGAGGTGACGTACACCAACACCGCGGGCACCCCGGTCACCCTCGACCTGGCGGTCCAGGTACCTGCTGCCCCCGCGGGCGCGTTCTCGCTGTCCGCTCAGAAGGTGACCGTCCCCGCTCACGGCAGCAGCAAGGTCACCCTCACCACCAACTTCGACCTGGTGAAGGGCGACACCACGACCTCGGGACAGATCCTCGCCACCGGTCCGTCCGGCGCGCTGCTGGCTCACACCCTGATCGGCGCCTACGTGCAGGCCCCGCGCTTCACCCTCACGATCAACGGCAAGGACCGCAGCGGCCACCCGCTGAGCGGTGATGTGTACCTGATCAGCGACAAGGTCTCCATGGGCCCGCTGCTTCTGGACGACTCGGGCACCGGCACAGTCGACGTGCCTGCGGGCAAGTACCTCGTGACCCTGGAGGGCGATGTCCAGGGCGTTCACGGGGCGCACTCCAAGGGCAAGGCGATCCTGACCGCTCCCGAGGTCGTCGTCGACAAGGACACCGCGGTGGACCTGGACGCTTCCAAGGCGAAGCAGGTCTCCGTCCGGACCCCGCAGGAGAGCACCCCCGCCGACACTCGCATTGACCTCTACCGCACGTTCGACAGCGGGAACTGGCTGTTCATGCAGCGGTGGCCCGCCAAGGGGTACGACAGCGTCTGGGCCCTGCCCACCAAGCCGGTCACCGCGGGCACCTCGGGTTCGGCTGCGACTGGCGTCTGACGGAGCCGGCCCTGACGGTCGCGTCCGGCACGCACGCCTTCGACGACCTGATCGTCGCGCGCGGAGCGACCCCGCTCAAGGAAGGCAGCCGCCAGTACAAGGCCGTCTATGCCGGTGAGGGCGCCGCCGCCGCGTACGCCGGGCTCGATGCCGCGGGCAAGGCCGTCGTGGTCCGGCGCAGCGATGCCGTCGGGCCGGCCGAGCAGGCCGAGCAGGCCGCCAAGGCCGGTGCGAAGCTGCTGCTGGTCGTCAACGACGGCGACGGCCGCCTGGACCCGTGGGACTCCGACCTCGACAACCCGTACGCCGAGACCGGGAACCCGCCTCCCCTGACTGTGGCCTCGCTCACCGCGGACGAGGGCAACGAGCTGATCGCCCAGATCAAGCCGGGCCGGAGCACGGCGCTCCAGGTGACCTCCCACCCGACCACGGACTACCTCTACGACATCGGCCAGCACTGGGCCGCGATCCCGGCGGACCCCACCTACCAGCCGCGGAGCAGCGACCTCAACCGGGTGGATGTCTCCTTCCGCAACAACCGCCCCGCGCGGGCCCTGGAATACCGTTCCGCGGTGTGGCAAGGCTTCTACGGATCCAACCCCTTGCCCACCCCCGCCCAAGCCGAGCGCACCGACTGGGTGTCGCGCGACACGGACTGGGTGGAAGCGGCCATGGTGAACCAGCAGCTGCAGATCAGCAGCGACTACGTGAAGCGGTACCCGAGCGGCACGACCTCGCACCTGGAGTACTTCGGGCCGATCCAGCGTCCCCGGTCGAACGGCAACTTCGTGCCGGTGCGGGTGGGCGACCAGGTGCTGGCGGTCATCCCGGGCTGGGGCGACTCCGAGCCCGGGCACGTCGGCAGAACCCTGAACAACACCGGTGTCCACAACAGTGTGAAGATGTACCAGGTGCTCCCCGACGGTGATCCGCTCCTGCTCAGGAACTCCACCACCGACACCATCGGCAGCCCTCGGTACCCCCTCACGCTGGACAGCGCCGAGAAACTGCCGTACCGCCTGGTCTCGGAGAACGCCCGGGACTTCTGGGAGAACGACTACTCGGTCACGACCAGGACCGAGTGGGACTTCACCTCCGGGCAGCCCGCACCCGGCACCTACGCCGTTCTGCCGCTGATCCAGCTCGACTACACGGTCGAGGGCATGAACGCCGCCGGCAAGACGGGCCGCCGCGCCGCCATCACCGTCATTCCCTCGCACCTTGCGGGCGGTCCGAGCTCCGACACCATCGGAACGATCGGCCTCGACATCTCCTACGACGACGGCGCCACCTGGCAGCACGCAGCCCTGACCCGCTCCGCAGCGGGCTGGAGCACTCACCTGAACGCCCCCACCAAGGCCAAGTTCGTGACCCTGCGCACCAGCGCCGCCGACAACCAGGGCGACACCGTCACGCAGAAGATCAGCCGGGCCTTCGGCCTGAAGTAGGTACCCACCGGATCAGCCCTGGCTGACCGACCCGGGGCGGGACCGCATCCAGCGGTCCCGCCCCCTCGGATTGTCGGGGAGCCAGTCGGGACCGGCGCGGTGGGAGTCGCTCCCCGACCGGTCCCCGCCCCTTCCCACCCCGCGTGCGGCCGCGCACCTTCCCGATCGCGTGGCCGCCGAGGGAAGGCGGACAGGCTCCGCCGGGACCCGACGTTCTCGTGTAGGGCTCGAAAAGTCATCGCTGCAGGTGGCCGCGGTGGGGGCAGGTTCGGCTGCCACCCTGGTTCTGGCTGGCAGCCATCCCAAACCTGATACCTCGTCACCATTGAGAAGTTTCCATCCTGATTTCGCAGGTCACGGCGCTGGTGTGGGGTCGGGATGACGTACTCGGGCTGGTTGGGAGCGAGATCGTCTGTGGGTGATCGTCGGTCACCTGTGGACCTCGCTATTCGCCAGGACGAGCAGGGCCCGCAAGAGCGTGGTCGCGTGCCGGGTGTTCATCCGAACCTTGGTGAGGATCCGCCACGAATGAGGTTCGCGAAGCCGTGTTCGCAGGTGGCTCGTTCGCGGCTGAGCAGGCGGTTCGCTTCCTTCTCGGCGGTGGTGAGCTGGTGGTTGCGGGTGGCCTTGCGGCCGGTGATGACCACCGGGTTGTCGTCGGGGTCGTCGTCCAGGCCGACGAAGCCGAGGTCGGCCAGGGCGCCGAGGCCGACTTCCCGGAGATGGCGGGTGAGCTTGTTGTGGCGGGCGGTGGTGATCTCGCTGGACCGTCCGGGCTTGGCCGAAGAGATCCAGATCAGGTTGCCCTTCTCGGTGCGGCGGCGGGTGCGGATGAGGCTACCGTCCAGCAGGACCACGACACCGCCCTTGGAGGCGATCTTCTTCAGTGCGCGGTCCAGACGCGGGGCCCGGGCGGAGAGCAGGCCGATCACTTCCAGCACCCAGCTGCGCAGGGTGGATGCGGCGATGTCGTTGCCGCCGGCCAGATCGGCGAGCCGCTGGTCATGTCGGAGATGAGCGAGAACGAGGACAGCCTGCAGGCCAGGGACGGCCTTCCGCCAGCGGGTGCCCACCTGCTTGCGGCGGGCACGTATGAGTCCCGCGATCAGATCGATGGTCCGCCTCGACACCGGCAGGCGAACCTGGTAGACAGCTTCCTGAGGGCCCTCGGCGGGCTTGGTTTTCGTCACAGAAACCCCAACATCCGCCAGGGGCCCTCGTGTTACTATCGGAATCAGCCCGTCCGCGCCTCCCGTCCAGGCCGGAGTGTCACGGTGGTCCGTAGCGGCCCGACGGTGTGCGGTGCAGCCAGCCCCGGTTGGCGAGCCGCTTCAGCTTGCCCCGCATCGGCTCGGTCTGCTGCGGCCTGGTGTCCATCCCGAGTGCCTCGCACACCTGCCGCGTCATCACTGGCTGATCCTCCGCACCGGCCACGACCTGCAGGATCCGTCGGTAGTCCTCGGGCAGGTCGTCCTCGCTCACGCCGTCGGCACGGTGCGGCACCAGTAGCATCCCGCCGGCCCCGGACGCCGTCTCCACCCGCGCGGGCCCGGCCGGCTCCACCACCGGATCGGGAGCCGGAACCGGTGAATCGGTGGTGCAGGTTGTCAACGCCGCGTCCGATGCGCGGTACGGCATCGGTCTGTTGGCTACCGCAATCGCGTCGTTCGTGTTGGTGGCGGGCATGTTCGGCCTGTCCGTCGTGTTCGGATACGCCGGCTTGCCACACTTGCGCGCCGGCCGCATCTCCACCCGCGCCGCCCTTGGCCTGCACTGCCTGGTCACCGGCGTCGTTGCCACCATGGGCGTGTCTCTGTCATCGGTGGTCAGCCACGGCTCCGATTCGCTGCCCGACGATGGCCGCTGGCTGTTGTGCGGCGCGGTGGCGGCCTACTTCACCCTCGGCGTGGTCACCGGCGTCGCCAGCCGCAGCTCGGATGCGCAGAGGACGATCTCGCGGATTATCACCGGCATCGCGCTCCCACTCTTGCTCGGCCTGCTCGCCACCGACGTCAGCGGCCGGGCCCTCGTGGTCTGCCTGGCCCTGGTAGTACTCGCCCACCTCCCGGGCGCGGTCGCAGGAATGCACTGACTGCTGCGGGGAGTCGTCACTGATGGTGCGCCGACCGGGTGGGGTGAGCTTGCAGGCCATTGCGGCGAGCGACCGGTATCCGCGGAACTGGCAGGCCTGGCTAGTCGGCTTGCCGGGGTCGTTCGCCGACGATGGCGCGGAGCGAGGCCATCGTTGTCCGCGGGCGTTGTTGGAGGTCACGGTCGGGGTGAAGCATCGGGCGGGCCAGGGCGTGGACCAGGGCGCCGAGGACGAAGCCGTAGGCCGCTACCAGTCCGTGGCCGTTGGACTGGGCGAACCACAGCGCGAGGCCCAGGACTGGCACCGCGAGTGCGAGCAGTCGCTGCTTCGGCGCGCCGGTGTCGGCGCCGCGACGCAGCAGGAGAGCGGCGGCCAGAGTCGCGGCGAGGAAGTAGGTGGCGCCCGAACTCCCGGCGAAATTGCGCGGATCGGAACTGGCGCGGTCAGACGCGCCGAAGAGAGAGTCGATGTGCTGTGGCAGGAGGATGCCCGCGGCGAAGAGGCCCGCCATCAAGGGCGCGCCCCAGAACCATTCCGCCAGCGCGGCGATGACGGCGAGGGTGGCGATATTCCACACCGCCCCGAGGAAGCCGCCGTTCTGCATGAAGACGGACGTAACCACGCGCCACCAGCCCGACTTGGCCGGGTCGCTGTCGAACGCGTCCATAGCCCCCGACCAGCAGAGCTGGGTGGCCACTGCGGTGAGCGCAATCGTACTCAGCCCGGTGGCGGCCCAAGGGAGGCGGCGCCGGCCCACCGTGTTCTCGCCGATCAGGGCTATACCGGCCTTGAACATCAGCACCATCAGTCCCGCTGTGGTCACGTTGAACAGCAGCGCGCCCATCGTCACCCCCCCTTCCAACACCGTTTGAAATGCGTCTGTCGTCACATTAGCCTCGCTCATGACGAGATTCAAACAGCGTTGGAAAACTGGCGTAGTCTGTCGTCATGAAGCTGACCGCAGACCGGATCATCGACGCGGGGATGGCCGTCTTCGCCGAATCTGGGTACGGCGGGTTGTCTATGCGTCAGGTGGCGCAACGACTCGACACGTACGCCGGGAGCCTCTACTACCACGTCCCCAGCAAGGCCGCCCTGCTGCAGTTGATGGCGGACCGTCTGGCCCGGCAGGCCTACGACGCCGGTAGCGCCGCACTCGCCGCTCTGCCCGAGCAGGCCGACTGGACGGCCAGAGTGGAGGCCCAGGCCGCCTCCCTGCGCAGCAGCATCCGTCAGCATCCAGGCGGAGCCGCCTTGTTCGCCGACAGTCCGAAAGTGCTCAGCACAGGCGCCCTGTCACTGATGGAACGACTGCTGCAGAACCTGGCCGACGCGGGAGTACCCGAGGCCCACCGCGGCATCGCCGCCGATGCGCTGCTCAGCCATGTCACAGGCTTCGTCCTGCAGGAACAGGGCAACCCCCCCGCGCTACCAGTCACCGAACAGCAGGCCGCCGATCTCCACGAGCAGTACCCGCTGACCCTCGCCGCCGCGTCCACCCACGACGAGGACGAGAAGTTCACCCTGAGCGTGCGGCTGCTCTGTGCCGGCATCGAGACGCTGATCCAGCAGCCTGCCACCCCTACGCGCCCAGGCCGGCACCTGTCCTGATTGCCGAACTCGGTGAAGACCTGAACTGAACCGCCCCGGGGCTGATGCACGCTTCAGACTGTGCGAGCTGGGTGGAGCTGAGTTGCTTGGTTTCAGGCTGCTACGGCACGTGAGTCAGTAGCTGCGGCGGCCCCGTCTTCGCGTACGCAGGGCAGCTCTCACCAGTGCATTCTTCTGTTCAGGACTATGAGCAGACTGTGACTTCCGGCATCATCACCGGATGAGCGAGGGCGTCGTGCCCGCCGCCGTCCCCGCTGCTCGGAAGGCGCCACCTTTGTTCGTCCCGACCTATCTGACCCGTCGGCCCGATGGGCTCGATCCCCGCGCGCTCCAGTACACCGTTGTGGACTTGGAGACCACCGGCACACGGACCGCTCATGGGGACCGGGTGTGTGAGGTCGCGGCAATCCGCATGCGTGCCGACGGCACGGTGCTGGAGGAGATGTCGACCCTGGTGCACCCCGAGCGGCCGATCCCCGCCGGCAGCAGGCAGATCCACGGCATCGATGACGACATGGTGGCTGAAGCCCCGCGGTTCGCCGAGATCGCCGGCACACTCCTCAACATGATGCGGGACACAGTCGTCGTGACCCACAACCGCTCCTTCGACGAGGAATGGTTCGGGGCGCCGAGTGCTCAGTATTCGCGAACTCAGGCGTTTTAGTCGGCGACTACATCGGAGACAGCACCCGAGCCGAAATCGCCTACGCCCGGTCGCTGGGCAAGCCCGTGCGGTTCACGCACCCCGGAGTCGCCCCTGACGCCTGACCGCCCGCTGCCACCTCGACAACCAGGGCCGGCAGCCCGCAGCCTGACCGTCTCGCGGTGGCTTCGGCCGCCGCCCAACCCACACCCTCCGCAGGCATCCCTTGGAATTGATCATCTAGTAGCGGGGCCTGGCCGCGTGAAACGACGCCAGCGTGTGGGACGCGCTGCACTTGGTGCTGCTGAAGAAGCTGCGTGCTGCGGACAAGCTGGACTGGTCACGGGCGGTGATCGACTCCTCTCACGTCAGGGCGGCCCGACGCGGCCCAAAAGTGGACCAAGCCCGGTCGACCGCGCACGACTGGGCAGTAAGCACCACGTACTCACCGACGCCCAGGGCATCTCGCTCGCGGTGTCGCTGACCGGTGGAAACCGTGGGCGACGTCACGCAGTTGCTACCTTTGGTGGACAACGTTCCGCCCGTGGCCGGACGCGTCGGCCGGCCCAGACGCCGTCCCGACGCACTGCTCGCCGACCGCGGCTACGACCACGACAAGTACCTTCGCCAGCTCTGGCAACGCGGTATCCGCCCTGTCATCGACGTGGAACACGGCTCCGGCCTCGGCATTTTCCGTTGAGTGGTCGAGAGGACGATCGACTGGCTGCACGGCTTCCGCCGACTACGCATCCGCTGGGAACGGTGGGCACGTGCTGGGCGGGAAAGGGTGTAGCGTCACGCTCTTCGCCCGGCCCACGGTGCGGAGTCCCGGTAGATAGCCGTCATGCTCGATCAGCCTGTCCCCGACCCGTACGAGCTCATCGACGAGATTCGACTCGAACGAGTGCGCATCAGGCGTGTTTCGGATCTACTGCCAGATGCACTCGTCGATGACGATTTGTGGGTCTGCCGTGCGAGGTGTGAAAACATACCGCAGCCATCCCCGTCCATGATCGAAGTACAGGACGTGAGCGCCGCTCGGGCGCGTGGACTGGACGGGTTCGACACTCATGCCAGCGGGAAGGTCTGCAGCTGCATCGAGGCCCCGGAAGTACGGGTTCTTGGCGATGACCAACTCAGCCCGAGCAGCGTCAACTAGGGTGCGGGCCGATGCTGGGAGGGCGTTTCTATTGTCTTCGGCTTCCTTCGTCCAGTCTGCCTGCCAGGGCGGTCCCATGAATCCGTCGGTCACTGGCCGGGTTCCGCCCCACTGGCTTCGCGGCGCAGTCGTCCCGCTTCCTCTACGAGGCTCTTAGCTCGGGCGTTATCCGTGGCTTGGTGAGCCTCGTCCTCCAGGCTGTGGACTTTGGTCTCGAGCTGGGGGTCCCGGGCGAGGGCGAATTCTGCCCACCAGCGGGCCATGAAGGCCGGCACGGGGGCTAGATCGTAGGTGTCGGCGATCTTCTCACGCCAGTTACGGTCGAAGTCGGGCAGGAGCTTGGGCGTGTACCGTGCGATAGCGGCGCGCAGTGCCTTGGGTGTGCGTTCGGGCATGCGGGGAACGGACCCCTCCATGCCCGCGGTGGAAGCGGTCACTGTGCGTGCTCCTTTGCGGCGGCGGTGAGATCAGGCAACTAGGGGTACGACTGTCACGCCTGCGGCGCCATTGCTGTCGGATGGGTGCTGTGCGGTCAGGGCGTCGCGCTGGGCGGTAGTGATCATGCGAGCGTAGGGATGAATGTCGCCACGGGCGTATGCGTCCAGCAGAATCTCGCAGAGGGCGGACATTGAGCGGACCGCGTCCTGTGTGCGTCGCTCGTCGACTCGGGACCACAGATCGTCCGTCGCGAAGACGCTTCGGCCACGGCGATTCCCTGCGTCGGAATCGGGAGTGGCGCGTGGCAAAGGCAACGTTCCGGCGGCGTACTCGGTAAGGGCGCGACGCATGATCCATGTGAGGGTCAGGCCCTCTGACTGAGCCCGTGCTCCGGCAGCTTCCCACACAGTCTTTGCAACATTGGGCGCACGTTCCACCTCTCCGACTGCTGGCATTTCGGACTCCTATCGGCAGCGTTCGACGCTACCGATGCACACGGTACTACGGATCACATCGGTACGGTGCCGGAGTAGTCATGCGGCAGGCGATCCAACTGGAGCGACACCGCCTCCACAACCCCTCTGGCGCCGATGACGACCACACATCTTGGCTGCCGCTGTGACCAAACGGACCTGAACGTCGCCGCCTGCCATCGAGTGCCACCGTCGCCTCCTTCCCCATATGCGCGTTACCGCGAACCGCTCTGCGATGTCGCGCGGCCGCCACCATCCGCAATGCCGGCGGCCGCGCCGACCTCCGCCGATGATCTTGGGCTCGATCAGCGTTTCAAGCGCGGGCAGCAGACCGGGGTCGGTGACCGTCACCGGCCTATGGCCAGCTCCTGGGGACCGGATCCGGCCGGGCGACAAGGGACGCGCGGACAGCTCGGCGATCCCACGCGCAATCGTGGTCGTACTGGAACCAGAAGCGGCCGCAACCAGGGCGATCCCGCCACGACCAAGCGCGACAGCTTCGCTGGCCAGGTAGATCCGACGGCGCCGTTCGTCGATATGGGGAAGGAACTGATCGAACGAAGACCTCACGCCCGGCAGCAGCAGCGCCCGGCCGGACGCCGGGCATCCTGGGCAGCCTCTTCAGCGACGATGCGTCCGCGGTGACGAGGGCCGTTCCTGGCGCGGCCCGGAACTTGCCGCGGCCAATGGACACCTTGACCTGGCAGAAGCCCCCGCCATGGAGGATGCGGACGACGACGCGCGGTGAGCGCATGGCATGGGGCCCGGCGCCTCTCGCCGCTCGGCGGATCCGCCCAGGCGTCCCACCACGGTCGGTGGTCGTGCCATGCGGAGTGGTCCTCGTTCCACTGCTCGCGGGCCCAGGACCGCTCCGCTTCTGCGTGTGGATGGGCGTCGTGACCAACGGGCGGGCGGTGGATCCCTTGCAGCGGACGGAAAGACGGTCTTCGCGCACTCTGAGCCGGCCTGCCAAAGAGGTTCGGGCGGCGAGCGTCGTCTCGCTCGTTGTTGACAGCCCTGCCGATTTGCCCACCAGGTCATCGGATTGATGGCCTGATCCGCCGATTTCGTCTACCTCGGTCTGGGTCGGGCCGCGGCCGCAGGCGCCGGCCCCACGCGGACTGGACTTCCCGGGAGCGTCCTTACGCATTCCGGAATGCGCGGACCTGAGGGGGCTGCTTTGCTGGTGAGGCCTGCTCTCCTCGTCCATGAAGGAGTATCCATGAGCGCCGCAGATTCTTCCCGTGACTCTGCCCAGCAAATGCGTCAGAAGGCTCAGAAGCTGGAAGATGCTGCCGAGACTGCCTCGGACCCCAAGGAGCGCGAGCAACTGCAGGCCAAAGCCCGTAAACTGCGCAAGCAGAGCGAGCAGCAGGGCGGCGCGCCTGAGGGACTCGACCCCATGATCTGACTTCCCCGAGACCGGCTGGCGAACCGTCGGATGCCCTGCCCGCAACACTGCGTGGCATTGTGCTGGGGCTGGGGCTGGGCCCCGGCCTAGCGTGGGAACGCGCGGCGAGCGACGCGACACTTGAACGGCGGAGGAACGCATGGCCGTACGCCACCGTCTGATCAGGAAGTCCCCCAGGGAGGTCTGGGATGTTCTGTCCGACGCCGCACGCTACGGGGACTGGGTCGTCGGCACCTCACAGGCCGAGCCGGACGATGGCCCGAAATGGGGGCTGTCCTCCGCTACGAGATCAAGTTCGGGCCGATCAGCCTGCACAATCGGACTCTCGTACGCCGCAGCGAACCGCCCACCGTCCTCGAACTGGAGGCGGACAGCGGGCATTGAGGACCGCGAGAATCGCGATGGAACTACGGCCCTGGGGTGAACACACCCTGATCATTTTCGACGAGCACCCGTTGCGTGGCACGGGAGGCGCCCTGCACAACGGCCTCCTGGAGATGGCGCAACAGGTGCGGCACCGCGCGATGCTGGGGCGCCTTGCCCGGCTGTGCGAAGGGATGCGGACCCGGCCGACGCCACCCCTGAGCAACTGTTTCTACGCGGGACCTGAGCCGGTACCGAGACTGAAGACAGCCGCCTACAGGGGGCGGCGCCGTCCATCCAGGGGAGCGATTCATGCCGGACGCCGTAGTGATCGGTGCGGGCCCCAATGGGCTGGTCGCCGCGAACCTCCTGGCTGACGCGGGCTGGAGCGTGGAGGTCCTGGAGGCCCAGGGTGAGCCCGGAGGAGCGGTCCGGCACGACCGCGGGGTCGACACGGACTTCGCCGGCGACCTCTTCAGCGCCTTCTATCCTCTAGTGCGTTGTCCACGAACGTTTGCCGGGGTTGTTTAGGCGGCTTGAGGCCGTGGCCGTCCCCAGCGTTGCTGGCGTTCGCTGCGGACCTTGGC
>NZ_JBEXHZ010000080.1:0-15532 GCF_040608315.1 Streptomyces sp. NPDC005195 | reverse complement strand
AGCCAGGCTGCCACAGGTGCGGGTGCCTCCGGCATGTCGAGCTCGAAGGCCATCACACGGTGGAAGCGTGACAACGCGTTCCACATGCTGATGCACATGACGAGTTCCACCAGCTCCGGTGCGTCGAACATGCGCTGCACGTCGTCGCGGACAGACGCTGACACGCCCGTGGGGCTGCTTTCCACGGGGGCCTTCGGAAGGGCGACCGTCATTTCCTCGGCCAGCTGAAGCGCCAGTCGCTCCTGCTCGGTGAAGCCTTTGAGCTCGCCGCTCGCAACGGCCGCGAGCTCATCGAGCTCCACCCCCTTGGCCAGCGCGGACGTGCAGCGGTGACTCGCGGTGTAGCGGCAGTGGTTGAGCACGGCGATGCGTACGGCGACCAGTTCCTTGATGCGCTGCTCCAGCGCGCCCGGGCCGTTGAGCTGCCCGAGGAACGGAAGGTACTTGGCGAGCAGGCCGGGGCTGTTTCCGATACCTGCCCAGGTGTTCAGCACGTCGCCGTACATGTTCACCCCCTGTGCGAGGGCGGGTTGGTCGACGGATGAGAACTGATCGGATGCGAGGATCGGCACCAGAGACACGAGAATTACCTTTCGACGGGTCCTGCCGGGAATCGGCAAGTTCAGGGGGAGGGCGGGGCGGACTCCTGGAGTGTGGCCCTGTCTGCAGGCCCGGGCCGGCGATGCGGTGAAGCGTCGGACTTCCGCAGGCCGATCACGATTCCCATCGTGGCGTTGAACCACGGCACGAGGAAGGTCAGGGCGACGCGAGCCGTGAGTGCCCACGTGAACGGGGCCTCCCGGACCTGCGAGTACAGGTTGACCATGAACAGAGTCGACCCGACTATCAGGGCGGCCGTGGTCGTCTGTGCCACTGCCTTGCCTCGTACGGCACCGCGCAGCGCCACACTCCAGGCGACAGGGGGAGTCTTCGCTCGGGGGTCTTGTTCGGGCAGGCTCATTGCGTCCTTCAACTCTGGAGACCCGCTGGGCAGCGGCCGCACCGTCGACGGGCCGATGAGCCACGGACCGGGTGAAACTCATCGTGTGTGGCACAGCGTGTTGACCTTGCCCGCTCGGGCCGAGGCCGCACCGTGTCCGACAGGCCGGGCGGCGGTACCGGCACCGTCCCGCCGACCGGCGAGGCGGCCGGCGGGTGCGTGTGCCGCGTCTCCGCGTACTCGGCCCCACCCACTCGGAGGCACTGGGGGAGACGCACGTGCTCCCTGCGGAGAAACCCCTTCACGTGCCCTGCCCCATCGGGAGGCGTCGGCGGCTCGCGTCCACCTGGGCCAATGGGCGGGGTACAACCGTCCGGTCAGAGGGCGGCGGCGTCGTTCTTGTGGCTGGACCGGGTTCCGGCGGGGGTGTTGAGATGCGACTGGGAGTCACGCTGGGTCGACAGCGGTCCCGAGACGGTGAAGTAGCGCTGGCCGGCGACGAGAAGCTCCTCCGCCGGGAACTTGGTGATCACCTCGCACCCGTCCGCGGTCACCACGAGCTCCTCCTCGATCCGGGCAGCGCCCCAGCCGTCCTTCGACGGCCAGTAGGTCTCCAGCGCGAACACCATGCCCTCTTCGAGCACCTCGGGGTGTTCGAGGGACACCAGCCTGGAGAACACCGGCTTCTCCCAGATCGACAGCCCGACACCATGGCCGTACTGGAGCGCGAAGGCCGCTTCCTCGTCGGCGAACCCGAACTCCTGCGCCGTCGGCCACACCGACACGATGTCGGCCGTCGTGGCTCCGGGTCGGACGAGGCTGATCGCCTCGTCCATGTACTCACGGCACCGTGTATAGGCGTCGCGTTGGGCGGAGGAGGCGCTGCCGACGGCGAACGTACGGTAGTAGCAGGTCCGATAGCCGTTGTAGCTGTGCAGGATGTCGAAGAACGCGGGATCGCCTGGCCGCACGATGCGGTCCGAGAAGACGTGGGGGTGCGGTGCGCACCGCTCCCCGGAGATCGCGTTGACCCCTTCGACGAACTCCGAGCCGAGGTCGTAGAGAGTCTTGGCCACCACACCCACGCACTCGTTCTCGCGCACACCCGGCCGGAGGAACTCGTAGAGGTTCTCGTAGGCGGCGTCGACCATCGAGCAGGCGTGGGTGAGCAGATGGATCTCGTCACGTGTCTTGATGCGCCGGGCCTCCAGGAACACCTGCTGGCCGTCCACCACCGTGATGCCCGCGTTCTGCAGGGCCATCAGGACCGGGAGCTCGATGACGTCGACGCCGAGCGGCTCGTCCAGGAGGCCGTAGAGCTCGAGCTCGTGCTTGATCTTCCGGGCGACGGAGTCGGCCATCCCGACGAGGGGGTTGATGGCGCCACGCAAGGTCGAGATGCCGGCGCGGGCGCCGCTCGGGTTGCGGGCGTCGGCGCCGTGGTGGGCTCCGTGCGGATCGCCGTCGGAGTGGGCTTTGGAGTAGTCCAGCCAGGGGTTGTACAGCTGGTGGTGCTTGGCGGCTGAACCGAAGTCCCAGACGATCGGCTCGCCTCCCCTGACCAGCAGGGAGAAGCGGATCATCTTGTCGATCGCCCATGTGCCGATGTTGGTCGAGGTCATGTAGCGGATGTTGGCGAAGTCGAAGGCCAGGACGGCGCCGAGGTCGGACTGCTCCAACGACGCGCGCAGACGGGCCAGCCGCTCGTCGCGGAGCCTGCCCATGTCGACTCGGGTTTCCCAGTCGACTGCATTCGGTCCAAAGGTCGGTATCGCCATCACAAGTCCTTTGCCAGGCGGACAGTTGCGGGTAGGGGAGACGCACGCGCACCGTCTGCACTCCGCATGGTGCCGCGTGTTCAGTGTGACTTAACACCTGGAGGGTGGGCGGCGTCAACCATCGGTGGCGCGGGGCCCGCTCGTTACGAGCGGCCCTCTCCCCGCGCGTCCATGGGACGCCAGACGGGGGCCGGGCTCTCGGTTCCCGGCGCACCGCCGCCGCCGGCGATCACATGCCACAGGCCGCTCGCCGGCTCGTCGCTCTCGTTCACGTACAGGTGGGGGACCGCGGAGTCGAAGCTGATGGACGAGCCGGGTTCGAGGTGGTGGGTCTCGAACCCGAGGCGGACGGTCAGGCGCCCCGACATCAGGAAGCCGTACTCCCGTCCATGGTGACTCATCAGTCCTCCGTTCGTGGAGGAGCTGCTGCCGGGTGGGTAGGTCACGAGCAGCGCGTCGACGAGCGGGTCAGGGCTGGGCGTGAGCCGCTCCCAGGTGACACCGCTGTCCATGACGAGGACAGCCCGTTTCTCGGGCGTCACGACGGGCGTCGCGACGGGCGACGCAGGGGCCGCCGGTGGGCCGGGACGGTGATCCGTCCCCGGTCCGCCGAGGAGTTGGTCGAACGAGATCGAGAGTTCGGACACCAGGGCGTAGAGGGTGGCCACCGAGGGTTCGCAGTGCCCGTTCTCGATCTGGGACAACATGCTCGGTGAGATGCCGACGCGGCGACTCAGTTCACGAACGCTGAGCTTGGCCTCGGTGCGAGCGGTGCGCAAGCGGGCGCGTGCCTCGGTCTCCACGGGTGTGTTCCCTCCTCGATCCCCGCATGCGGCATGCGGGCAGTCGTCGACAGACGTCGGACGTTGCCCGAGGCTGCTGTGCAGTAATACTAAACGAGGGGGAAGGTGTTCGGCAGTGCTCGGCCGCATCAGGCTCGCTTCACGAACGTCACCTCGGCGTGGGTACCGGTCCGTGCTGAGCTCATGATCGTGATGTTCCGGTCCTGACACACGCGAAGCGTGTGAGGGTGACGGTCGACGTAGCCGAGATAGAGCCCCGGTGCGGGGCGCGCGAACTCGGACGAGATCAGCAGCCGGCCCTCATCGCCAACGACCGCGGGAAGCGCGTGGGAGGCTCCCAGCAGGTCGGCGGCCTCTTCCACGTCGCCGTCGAAGATCAGCCGGCGGATGCGTGTCGATGAGATCGGCTCACCGGCCGGGCCCCGCCTGACGAGCGGGACGACCCGGGTGCTCAGCTCGGGATACTGATCGAAAGTGGTTGTCGTCCCGGCGCCCCGGGCGCCGAATCGAAAGCCCTGGCCGACACTGACGGACTCCGCACCCAGCCGGTCGACAAGGACGCCTTCGACGAAATCCTCGGCGGACAGGCGTGACCAGGCGTGGTCGAACGGGACGATCGCCACGCGCCGGATCCCCAAGGCGCCGAGCTTCTGGAGTTTCCGCCGGCGATCGCTCAGCAGGCCCGGTACCTGGTGTGGCGCGAGCACCTGCATGGGATGAGGGTCGAAGGTGAGCACTGTGTCGCACCCGCGCAGGACCTGACGGTGGCCGAGGTGAACGCCGTCGAAGGTTCCGAGCGCGACATTGGCGCGTGAGCCTGTTCCCGCGGTGCGGCGACTGCCGGTGTCCCGTTTCCCGCGGGGTATCGCGATGCTGAGGACCTCCATCACTCACCTCTCCTTCAGCCTCGGAGCGGCTGAGCGCAGGCCAGTGTGTGCCTCGCGCTGTTAGCCGTTCGGAAAGCGCGAGGCGGCCCCACGATTCGCGTGTGAAACCCGCGTTAGCCGTGCTTGCAGCGGCCTCGGCGCTTCGGTCCACTCTCTGGCAGAAGCAACGAAGCGCACTCACTGGAGGAACCGAACATGGTCGCAGGTTGGAACTTGGAGGGCCGCACGGCTTTCGTGACCGGTGGTAGTCGAGGCCTGGGCTTCGCCATCGCCCAGGCGCTGCTTGAGCGTGGCGCCAAGGTGGCGATCGCGGCCAGGGACGAAGCGGCCGTCAAGGCCGCGGCCGGTCGTCTCACCGATGGAGCCGGCGCCGGGGACGTACTCCCTGTCGTCATGGACGTCACCGACGCGGACTCCGTCAACAGCGCGCTGGCCGAGGTGCACGCGTGGCAGGGCAGCATCGACATCCTCGTGAACAACGCGGGGCCGCAGCTCGCGCCGTCCACCCTGGAGGGCGTCGACGCGACGGTCGTCGCGGCGGCCTTCGACACGAAGCTGATCGGCTTCCTGCGCGTCTCGCAGGCCGCGCTCCCGTTCCTGAGCCGCAACGGCAGGGGCAACATCGTCAACGTCGTCGGCGCCACCGCACACGCGGTGATTCCCAACACCGGCCCCACGGCCATCGTGAACGCGGGCGTGGTCGCGCTCACGAGCTACCTGGCGACCGAGGCGGGTGCCAGCAACATCCGGGTCAACGCGATCTCCCCCGGAATGACGCGGACCGAGGGCTGGCTCACCAAGACCGAGGCCATGGGCAAGCAGCAGGGCAAGAGCGCCGAAGAGGTGCAGGCCGGCATGGCCAAGGGGCTCGGCATTCGCCTCGACCGCTGGGCCGAGCCCGCCGAGATCGGCGCCGCGGCGGCGTTCCTGGCGTCCGATGACGCCTCCTATGTGACCGGTCAGGTGCTGCGCGTCGACGGCGGGCTGTCGAAGCCCGTCGCCTGATCCCGGGCACCAGGGCAAGCGCCATCCAGGGTCCGCACTCACCTTGGATGGCGCTCCTGGTTTGCGTACCCGAGGGTCCGCCGAGTGCTCTGCAACATCGACAGCCTGGAGTCATGGGAATGTTGATCGGAATCGTGAGCGAAGCCCGCCGCGGCGAGACGCGCGTTGCCGCGACTCCCGCCACGGTGGTCCAGCTGGTGAAGCTGGGGTACGACATCGTGGTGGAGCCGGGGGCCGGCGCATTGTCGAGACTCCCGGACGAGGCGTATGCCGAGGCCGGTGCGCGCATCGGTGACCCGCTGGCAGCGGACGTCGTGCTCGGGGTGAACGCCCTCTCGACGGAGCAGTTGGACGGATTGAAGCCGGGTGCGACGGTCGTCGGCATCATGAGCCCGGCGCTGAACCCCGCGCTGGTGGAGGACCTGACGAAGCGGCCGATCACGGCGTTGGCGATGGATGCGGTGCCCCGCATCTCGCGGGCGCAGTCATTGGACGTGTTGTCGTCGATGGCGAACATCGCGGGCTACCGGGCGGTCGTCGAGGCAGCTCATGCCTTCGGCCGGTTCTTCACCGGCCAGGTGACGGCCGCGGGCAAGGTGCCGCCGGCCAAGGTCCTGGTCTGCGGTGCGGGGGTGGCAGGACTGGCCGCGATCGGTGCGGCGGGAAGCCTCGGTGCCGTCGTGTACGCCACCGACCCGCGGCCGGAGGTCGCCGAGCAGGTCAGGTCGCTGGGTGGCGAGTACCTCTCGGTCGAGCCCGAGGACGCCGGCGAGCTGGAGGTGTCGGCGACGGGTTACGCCAAGGAGATGTCGCAGGACTACAACACCCGCGCGGCCCAGCTGTACACCGACCGGACCGCCGAGATGGACATCGTGATCACGACGGCACAGATCCCGGGCCGGCCCGCGCCGACGCTGATCACCGCGGAGATGGTGGCCTCGATGAGGTCGGGCAGCGTCATCGTGGACATGGCCGCCGCGAGCGGCGGCAACGTCGAGGGCATGGTCAAGGACGAGGCGGTGGTCACGGCCAACGGGGTGACGATCATCGGCTACACCGACCTGCCCGGCCGGTTGCCCGCGCAGGCGTCCCAGCTGTACGGCACCAACCTGGTCAACCTGATCAAGCTGATGACCCCGGACAGGGACGGCCGGCTGGTTCTGGACTTCGACGACGTGGTGCAGCGGTCGATGACCGTG
This sequence comes from Streptomyces sp. NPDC005195, assembly GCF_040608315.1. Lineage (NCBI taxonomy): Bacteria > Bacillati > Actinomycetota > Actinomycetes > Kitasatosporales > Streptomycetaceae > Streptomyces > Streptomyces sp. NPDC005195. Next base: position 8,920 of record NZ_JBEXHZ010000080.1, on the reverse strand, counting down.
GTGCGCGACGGCGAGTCGACCTGGCCGCCCCCCCCGGTCCAGGTGTCCGCCGCTCCGGCGACCGCTTCCGCCTCGGCACCCGCTGAGGTGAAGCAGGCCGGTCCCCAGACCAAGTCACCGATGTCCACCCGGCGGCGCTACACGGCAGTCGGTGCCGGCGCCACGGCGTTGTTCCTGCTGACGGCCCTGTCCCCGTCGGCGCTGCTCGGACACCTGACGGTGTTCGCGCTGGCGATCGTGATCGGCTACTACGTGATCGGGAAAGTGCACCACGCCCTGCACACGCCTCTGATGAGCGTGACCAACGCGATCTCGGGGATCATCGTGGTCGGCGCCCTGCTGCAGATCGGGCACGGTGAGACCCCGAACGGCGACGCGGTCACGGTGCTGTCGACCATCGCGATCCTGCTGGCCTCGGTCAACATCTTCGGTGGCTTCGCCGTGACCCGCCGGATGCTCTCCATGTTCTCGAGAAGCTGAGGGGCCCTGTCATGTCTGATCTGATGACTGTCGACACCGCCGCGGCAGCGGCCTACATCGTCGCGGCCCTGCTTTTCATCCTGGCGCTGGCCGGGCTGTCCCATCACGAGACCGCCAAGGCCGGCAAGACCTATGGCGTCGGCGGCATGGCGGTGGCCCTGGCCGCGACGATCGCGCTGGCGGTCCACCGTGACATCTCCGGAGTCGGTCTGGCGTTGATGATCGGCGCCATGGCAGTCGGTGCCGCGACAGGCCTGTGGCGGGCCCGGGTCGTGGAGATGACCGGGATGCCCGAGCTGATCGCCTTGCTGCACTCCTTCGTGGGTCTGGCCGCGGTGCTGGTGGGCTGGAACGGCTACCTGCACGTCGAGTCCAGCCTGGACGGCACGGTCAGTGCCGAGGCCAAGGTGCTGGAGGCCCAGGAGCTGCTCGGGATCCATTCCGCCGAGGTGTTCATCGGCGTCTTCATCGGCGCGGTCACCTTCACCGGCTCGATCGTGGCGTTCCTCAAGCTCTCGGCACGGATCAAGTCGTCCCCGCTGATGCTGCCCGGCAAGAACTACCTCAACCTCGGTGCCCTGGCCGCGTTCGCGGTGCTGACCACGTGGTTCGTGATCGACCCGACGCTGTGGCTGCTGATCGCGGTCACGATCGTCGCGCTGGCCCTGGGCTGGCACTTGGTCGCCTCGATCGGCGGCGGTGACATGCCGGTCGTGGTGTCGATGCTGAACTCCTACTCCGGCTGGGCTGCCGCGGCGTCGGGATTCCTGCTGGAGAACGACCTGCTGATCATCACCGGCGCCCTGGTCGGCTCCTCGGGTGCCTACCTGTCCGCCGTCATGTGCAAGGCGATGAACCGGTCCTTCCTCTCCGTGATCGCCGGCGGGTTCGGCATCGAGGCCGGCCCGGCCGACGACAAGGACTACGGCGAGCACCGCGAGATCACCGCCGAGCGGGCCGCCGAGCTCCTCGGGTCCGCCAACTCGGTGATCATCACCCCCGGCTACGGCATGGCCGTGGCCCAGGCCCAGTACGGCGTCGCCGAGCTGACCCGCAAACTCAGGGACCGAAACGTCGACGTGCGCTTCGGCATCCACCCGGTCGCGGGCCGGCTGCCGGGCCACATGAACGTCCTGCTCGCCGAGGCCAAGGTCCCCTACGACATCGTGCTGGAGATGGACGAGATCAACGACGACTTCGACGACACCACCGTCGTCCTCGTCATCGGGGCCAACGACACCGTCAATCCCGCCGCTGCCGAGGACCCGGCCTCACCCATCGCCGGGATGCCCGTCCTCCAGGTCTGGAACGCCGAGAACGTCATCGTCTTCAAACGCTCCATGGCCTCCGGGTACGCCGGCGTCCAGAACCCGCTCTTCTACCGTGAGAACTCCGCCATGCTCTTCGGCGACGCCAAGGACCGCGTCGAAGACATTCTCCGAGTCCTCTGACACCCGGGCGCGAACCCAGTAGTGACGCGCCGTTTTCGACAAACAGACCAGAACCAAGTGAGAGGACTCGGATGATGAATGGCGAGGACAGCGTCTGGAGCGGCGCCGTAGAGCAAGAAGTGGTCGGCGCCATCAGCGTCTTGACCATTCGCAACGGCGAGCGGAACCTGCTGAACCCGGGCATGCTGACCGACATCCGCACCCGGTTGCAGGAGTGCGACGACAACCCGGACATCCGCGCCGTCCTGCTCACCGGCGCGGGTGACACCTTCTGCGGCGGTCTCGACATCGGTGCCATCAGGGCGGGTGCGGACCCGGCTCTGTTCGGCAAGGCGTTGATGGAGACCCTCCGGATCTTCCCTCGTCTGGGATTGGCTGTCGCGGCCGCCGTCAACGGCGACGCGCTTGCCGGGGGTGCCTCGTTCGTCGCGGCCTGCGACTTCGCCGTCGCGGTGGACAGCGCGCGAATCGGCACGATGGAGGTCAGCGCCGGGATGTGGCCGATGATCGCGCAAGTTCCCCTCATCCACCGGCTCGGGCCGCGCGTGGCGATGGAGAACATAGGTTCCGGCGAGCCGTTCACCGCCGCGAGGGCCCGAGAGGTCGGTCTCGTGCAGGCCGTGGTCGAGGCAGGCCGAGCAGCTGAGGTCGCCCGGGAGTGGCTCGACAAGGCACTGAGGGCGGCCGGTGCGGGTGCCCCTGGCCGTCGCTCCGTCTACGAGTTCGCCTCGATGTCGTACGACGACGCGTTCGACGCGTCGCTGTCACGATTCACCGAGCTCTTCAGCCGCTGAACACTTGGCGCTGTCGTCAGGGTGACGTGCGCTGATCCTTGCGGTATGCCCGATCACCGCGACCTGGGCGTACGGCCCACAGCTGACTCGGCACCAGAAAGCCGGTCCCTCTCCGTCCGCCGGAACCGCGGTGCCGCTGCCCACGCCGACCGGAACGCCTCCCGCAACCTCGTCCGCAAGGGCGAGGTTGCGTGGTTTGTGTGGCTGGTGCGGCCTGCGGGTCGTGAGTCGCGTGCCCCTGCCACCCCGCGCGGAGTAGGCGACGACGGACAGGGCCTGGTTGTCCGCGGAGGAGCCGGCGACGAGTCCCGTGGTGCGGCCGCGGTGCCGACCGGGGGCGATCCCGGCGATCAGGACCGTGCGTCGGCCGGCTCAGAGAGCGGCGCGGGAAGGGGCCAGGCCGGATGACCTCGTGACGGTGCGCGAGGAGCCGACAGGCGATGCCAGGCCCCTTGCGCACAGCCCGAGGAAACCGACGCTTCCCGTCAGCCCTTCCAGACCGTCTTGAGGTTGCAGAACTCCCGGATGCCTTCCGCGGCGAGTTCGCGGCCGATACCGGAGTCCTTGATGCCGCCGAAGGGCAGCTGGGGGTAGGAGACGGTCATACCGTTGACGAAGACGGCACCGGCCGCGAGACGGCTGATCAGGAACCGCTCCTCGTCCGGGTCGGTCGTCCACACCGACGAACTCAGGCCGAAGGACGAGTCGTTGGCGAGCTTCACGGCCTGCTCGACGTCGTCGACCCGGTGGACCACTGCCAACGGGCCGAAGGCCTCCTCCCGGTACACACGCATCTCGGCGGTGACCTCCTCCAGCACGGCCGGCTCGAAGAACCACCCCTCGGTTCCGACCGCCGACCCGCCGCACCGCAGGACGGCACCCTTCGCGACGGCGTCGCCGACGAGGTCGGCGAGCTCGCGCCGGCCGGACTGAGTGGCGATCGGCCCGATCTCGGTCCCCTCGTCGAGCGGGTCGCCGACGGTCAGCGCCTTCATGCCCGCGACGAAGGCCTCGACGAACTCCTCGTACACCTCCGTGTGGACGATGAACCGCTTGGCCGCGATGCAGGACTGACCGTTGTTGGTCGTACGAGCGGTCACGGCGGTGCGGGCGGCCGCGCGGATGTCGGCGGAAGGCAGCACGATGAACGGGTCGGACCCACCCAACTCCAGCACGACCTTCTTCACCTCGGAGCCCGCGACGGCGGCGACCGACCGGCCGGCCGGCTCCGAACCGGTCAACGTCGCGGCGGCGACGCGCCGGTCGCGGAGGACTGCTTCGACGTCGGCCGCTCCGATGAGGAGCGTCTGGAACGACCCGACGGGGAAGCCCGCTCGTTCGAAGAGCTGGTCGAGATACATCGCGGACTGCGGCACGTTCGAGGCATGCTTGAGCAGGCCGACGTTGCCGGCCATCAGCGCGGGCGCGGCGAAGCGAATCACCTGCCACATGGGATAGTTCCACGGCATCACGGCCAGGACGACGCCGAGCGGCTCGTAGCAGGTGTAGGCGGCCGAAGCTGAGACCGTGCTCGGGTCAGCGAGTGGCTGGTCGGCCAGCAGGCTTTCGGCGTTGTCGGCGTAGAACCGCATCGCGTAAGCGCACTTGAGGACCTCCCCGCGCGCTTGCGTGATCGGCTTGCCCATCTCGATCGTGAGCATGCGCGCCGTGTCGGCTGCCTCGGCCTCGACCAGGTCGGCGGCTGCCCGCATCCACCGGGCGCGAGTGTCGAAGTCGGTTGCCCGCAGTGTCGCGACCGCGGCCTCCGCTCGCGTCAGCCGCTGATCGACCTGTTCCTTCGTGAGTGAAGCGAACTCTTCGATGAGCTCACCGGTAGCGGGATTGACAGTAGCGATGGGCACGGCGCTCTCCTTGTGGTGTGGAGCCTTCTATGAGTCTTGATTGGATCCATCGTAGGGTTCGCGGAAATGGTGTGCCAAGGGGAATGCGGGGTGATCCCTTCCACTCGCCGTCAGTTGGATACAATCTCTGGGGCGCGTGCCCATCTGGGAACAGTTCACGGTGCGCTGAGAGGGCTGGCTGCGTAGCTCGGGCGCACAGGGGAGGGACGGCCGTCGCGGTCTCCAGCTGCTCGACTGTTCGGCTGCGAGGCGTCGCAGGCTCCGTAAACCCGTGGTTCCCAGGGTCGATGGCTGAAGCGGACGCTTCTTCGCACGCCGCGCACCACGGGACGGTCCGCGCGCGCCCAGTCCGGGGCACGCGCGTCGGCATCCCCTCCCCGAGTCAGGCGCTCAGGAGGGAACTTGAGAAGGCCTGCCCCGGTTGGCGCGCTCTTGGGCGGCACGGTTTTGGTGCGGACGCCGTTGCGGGAGTCCGCCCCGCGTCACCGCTTTTCGGCGAAGAGTTCGGAGTGGGCCGTGAGTTCGACCCTCGTGCGGCGGATGTGCCCCGTGAGGTACCGCTCACCGTCCTCAGGGTCGCGGCGCCGCACGGCATCGAGGATCAGCCGGTGTTCGGCGTTGACGATCGTGGCCCGGTCGGGGTCCGTGAGCACCATGAACGCACGGCGATAGTGCTGGGTGGAGTTCCAGAGCCGCTCTGTCATGGCCAGCAGGTGGTCGCTGGGACACCCCGCGTAGGTCGCCATGTGGAAGTCGCGATCCAGAAGAAGGAACCGGTTGACGTCGTTCTGGCTCTCGATCTCGTCCTGGATGCGTTCCAGGCGGGCGAGGTGGTGATCAGTGAGATGGGGAAGACTCTCGGCGAGGGTCAGCGGCTCGAGTCGCTCGCGCATCCGGTAGTACGTGTTCACGTCCTCGAGGCTGAGCACCGGAACCCGCGACCCCCGATTGGGGAACGACTCGGCGAGACCCTCGGACTCCAGGATCCGCAGCGCTTCGCGGACCGGGATCCGGCTCGTGCCGAGGCGCTCCGCGAGTTCGTCCTGGCGCAGCCACGTGCCGGGAGTCAGCTCGCCGGCGAGGATCTCCTCGCGGAGGGTGCCGGCGATGCGCTGACTGCTGACACTGTCCGACCCGCGCGGATCGCGAGCGTGCTCAGGAGTCAAGAGCGGTCACCTCTGAACGTTGACGGGTCGCGGTCGAAGGCCTTGCCGCCAGGATAAGACACCAGCTCGAACTGCATTCCCCACGGGGAGAGGAAGTAGACCCACCGCTGCCCCTGCGACGGTCCGGCGCTGACGGTCGGGTCGCCCAGCACGGGAACGTCCCTCGCTCTCAGGAACGACACGGCCTCATCCAGGTCCTCGACGTACAGGGCGACGTGGTGACCGCCGACGTCACTGTTGCGCGGGACGACCTTCTGCTGCACCTCCGTTCGGTACTCGAAGACCTCGAACACGGCCTGGTCGCCACACCGGTAGAAGCGCAGTTGGCGCATGACCGCGCGCGCGTCCACGTTCAGGTGCTCCGGCATCCAGTCGTCTGCCGAGCTGAACGGGCCGAGCGAGTACAGGTACTCACAACCCAGGACGTCCACGAGCCACGTGTGTGCCTGCTCGAGGTCCGGCACCGTGAATCCGACATGGTCCAGGCGCATGAGGCCAGGTAGAGCCATGATCTTCCTCCTTTGGATACAAACAGTCCTCATGGTGGCGCCTGCGGCAGTGAAAGTCGAGCGGAGTCTTGAAATTGGATCCAACTGTGTGGCAGGGTCGGGCGCACTCCGGACCTATTGAAGGGGGCTCCCGATGCCTGCGGAACACACACTCGAAGCGAAGGCCGCGTGGTCGGAGTTCGTCGTCACTCAGGACGACTGGGACGCCGCGGCTCCCGACCTCTTGACGGGCATGTTCAGTCAGCTGGTGCTGATCAGGACCTTCGAGGAGTACGTCCTGGAGCTTGCCGCGGACGGGCTCATCCACGGCCCCGCGCACTCCAGCATCGGCCAGGAGGGCGGCGCGGTCGGTGCGTGCTTCGCCCTGGCCTCGGAGGACACCGTGAACGGGTCACATCGTGGCCATCACCAGTTCCTCGCCAAGGTCCTCGCCCATCTGTATCCGAAGGGCCTGGATCCCACGAAGCCGTTCCCGGAGGATGTGCGGGCCGTGCTCCTGCGCAGCCTGCGTGAAATCTGCGGACTGGACCAGGGCTTCAGCCACGGGCGAGGCGGCAGCATGCACCTCCAGTGGCACGAGGCCGGCGCCATCGGGACCAACGCGATCGTCGGTGGCGGGGTACCGCTCGCGGCCGGATCCGCGTGGGCCCACAAGAAGGCCGGCACTGATGCGGTGACCTTCACCTTCTTCGGCGACGGCGCGATCAACATCGGTTCCACGCTGGAGACCTTCAATCTCGCGGCCGCGTGGTCGCTGCCCTTGTGCTTCTTCGTCGAGAACAACCTGTACGCCGTCTCCACCCACGTGTCCGAAGTCACCGCCGAGCCAAGGCTGTCCGGCCGCGGCCCGGGCTTCGGTATCCGGAGCTGGAAGGTGGACGGCATGGATCCGCTGGCTGTGCACCTCGTGACGCAGCAGGCCCTCGCCCATATGCGCAGCGGCGGCGGCCCGACGATGATCGAAGCCGACGTGTACCGCTACTTCCACCAGAACGGTCCCTTTCCCGGCTCGGCGTTCCGGTATCGCACCAAGGAAGAGGAAGCGCAGTGGCGCGCGCGCGACCCGATCGACACCATCGTGGATCACCTGGTGCGACGCAGAATCCTCAGCAAGCGGGCGGTCGCGGAGACGATCAAGCGCGCCAAGGCTCTGATGTCCGAACTCGGCGACGTCCTCCTGGAACCGCGGCCGGGCGGCAAGCCGGGTGAGCGGCGCATCGTGCCCTCGGAGTGGCCGGACCCGGCCTTCGTCGACGAGGGCATCCGGGGCGACCTGTCGGAGTTGGCCGAGATCGAGTTCACCGACGCCGAGGACTTCGCTGACGGCTTGACCGATGTCAAGTTCATCGGCGCCGTCGCCGGGGTGATGGGACGCCGCCTGGAGACCGATCCTCGCGTCGTGGTGATGGGAGAGGACGTACACAAGCTCAACGGCGGCACCAACGGTGCCACCCGAGGCCTGAGCGAGCAGTTCCCCGACCGCGTACTCGCGACGCCGATCTCGGAGAACGCGTTCGCCGGTCTCGGCGGCGGACTGGCCCTGGACGGCCGGTTCCGCCCGATCGTCGAGTTCATGTACGCCGACTTCATGTGGGTGGCGGCGGACCAACTCTTCAACCAGATCGGGAAAGCCCGCCACATGTTCGGCGGTGAGGGCAAGGTACCGTTCGTCCTGCGTAGCAAGGTCGCCATGGGTACCGGTTACGGATCACAGCACTCGATGGACCCGGCCGGCATCTTCGCGACGGCACCGGGCTGGCGCATAGTCGCTCCGTCGACGCCGTTCGACTACGTAGGCCTGATGAACACGGCCTTGGCCTGTGATGACCCGGTCGTGGTGCTCGAGCACGTGGATCTGTACAACTCGACCGGTCCCGGACTGGCGGAGAACTACGACCACTACCTCCCGGTCGGCAAGGCCGCCGTACGCCGTGAAGGCGCGGCGCTGACCATCCTCACCTATCTGTCGACGACGCAGGCCGTTCTGGACGCCGTCGAACAGACGGGAGTGGACGCCGAGGTCATCGACCTGCGCTGGCTGGACCGGGCCAGCCTGGACTGGGACACGATCACCCAATCCGTGAGGAAGACCAACAACGTGCTCATCGCCGAGCAGGGCGCTCTCGGCACCTCCTACGGCGGCTGGCTCGCGGACGAGATCCAACGCCGGCTGTTCGACTGGCTCGACGCCCCGATCGAGCGCGTGACGGGTGGCGAGGCGTCGCCGAGCATCAGCAAGGTTCTGGAGCGTGCCGCGTTCGCCTCCACGGAGGAAGTCGTCGCCAAGCTCCTCGAGATCACGCAGGGGCAGAACAATGGCTGAGGTTCTCCGCATGCCCGAGGTCGCCGCCAACATCACAGAGGCGATCCTGGAATCCTGGAATGTCGGCCTGAACACCCCCTATGCGGCCGGCGACACGATCTTCACGGTGGAGACCGAGAAGGCCGCGGTCGACGTGGAAGCCGAGAGCGACGGCGTACTCCTGCGCCTCCTGGTGGAAGCGGGCACGACAGTGGCGGTGGGTACACCCATCGCAGTCTGGGGGGCAAAGGACGAGTCGGCGTCCGAGGTTGACGCCCTGGTGGCTTCGGTGGGTGCCGGTGTGACGGCGAGGGCGGCTTCCTCGCCCTCGGCGCCGGCGAGGGAAGTGTGGGCGC
>NZ_JBEXHZ010000079.1:0-15959 GCF_040608315.1 Streptomyces sp. NPDC005195 | reverse complement strand
AACCGCCAGATCACACCCTCGAACTGCTCCCGCAACCGCTCCGGGTAAGGGCCGTACCTACCGATCGGCAGATACGGCTCGACGAACTTCCACTGGGCATGGGTGAGTTGCCTACGCGTCACGACCACAGTCCTACCGGATTCCACCGCTCAAACAGGACAGAACCCAAGAATGATCACGACATCACACAGGCCCTAGTTGTCAGCGCTCGCAGGGCGGGGGAATGCCGAGCTGGCAGGTGTGCAGACCGTGGTGTCCGCGGGGCGCCGCGCGCGAGACTGCTCCGTGAGTTCGGCCGCCGCTGGCTGCTGCACAGACTCCGGGTCCTCTCCGGGTTGACCGGTGATCCGCCGCCCGCACGGCTCTCACCCCTCGTCCGGGTTCTCCTCGGCGTACAGGCGGGCGTCAAGGTCGGCTGCCCAGGCAAGGGCCCAGGCGCGCAGGTCGGCCAGTTGGCCGGGATCGAGGCCGTAGTCGGTGTAGTCCTTGTCGTCCCACCATTCGGCACCGTTAAGGCGGTCGCGCAGGTCTTGGAGGCTGAACTCGTAGCGTGCGTGGCGGCGGCCGAGCGTTTCGAGGTCGGCGGTGGTGCGGTGCTGGGAGGCGGCGTGGACGTCGATGAGGTCGCGGACCGCGCCGCGGTCCGCGAGCGCGCGGACCTTGGTGCCGATCACGTCGTCGAGAGCCAGCACCGGTCCGTACTCGGTCTGCGTGGGCGGACTCCAGAAAGCCTCTTTGAGGACGTCCACCTCGCATTCTTCCCCGGATTTCGGGTCGGTTGCGATGAGACGACCGGAGAGGGCCCCTGTCTCGATCTCGCGGATGCTCCAGCCGCGCGTGGTGAGGCCCTCGCCGACCACGGCGACGATCTCTGCGATCGAGGCAGGATTCTCGGTGGCTACGTCAAGGTCCTGGCTGAGGCGGTCGACCAGGCCGTGCGCCTGGACGGCATAGCCGCCTGTGATCACCAAGGGGTACGGGGTGCCGATCGCAAGTACATCGGCAAGGAGACGGCGGTGCAGGTCGGTCAGATTCACGCGGCCGGCACGCTCCGGACGGCGGCCAGCTCGGGAAAGGCTGCCTCCCAAGCCTCCCTCAACGGCCTGCTGATCAAAGTACGCAGCACCGGCCACTGCCCAAGCAGCAGATCCCGGTTCAGGAAGGCGATCAGATCTTGGCGCTGCCCCTCGGCCAGGACGGTGCGGTACAGGCTCATCCGCGAGCGGGGCTGTTCCACGTCGTAGGAGCGGCGTCCGGACCATGCCACGTGCAGCGGCAGGTCGACCGAGCCGTGGGTGGGGCCCGTCAGGTCCTGCAGGCGCGCGGGCAGCCGCTTGGTGTACTGCTCGCGGAGCAGCTCGAACGCGTTCGGCACCGGGAAACGAGAGGAACTGACAGCCATGCCCCGATTATCACCTGCCTGCCCGGGCGGGGCACGACCGACGCCCGAACCGGGTCACCCTGCAGCAAGATCCCGGCGACGACGGCCGACCGAGAGGAACATCGCGGCCTGACGGGTGAGGCTGCACTATCGAACTGATGCACCCATCTCCCGGTGTGGCGGGCTGGCTGTAAACCAGGCGAGGTCATGCGGCGAACCCGACATTGGCCACGTTCTCGTACTGGCCCCACTGACTGCCCAGGTCGACGACCTGGTCCGCCCATGCCTCGTCCAGCTCGCTGTCGTCACCGGCGGACCAGGCGGCGACGATGCGGTCCCCAGCGACGCACGTTGAGCGTGCGGAACTCCAAAACCCCGCTGGCGGGGCCGGTCGACCTGGGACTGGTTGAGCGGATGGATCTCGACCCGGGTGCCGCTGCCCGCCCGGTTGAGGCGGGCGGCCACATAGCGGGCGACATTCTCGCGCTGCACAGCTCTGTAAGCCTGTTCGATCCGCTCCAGGTTCTGGCGCGAGGGCGAGCGGGTTCCGTCGAGCTAGGCGCGCAGGGTGCGGTCCGTGACGGTGAGGCCCGCGGTGCGGGCGGCCCTGCGGGCGTGGCTGGTGCGGGTGAGGTAGTGCAGGCGTGCCATGAGGCCGCGGCGTGCGGTGACGGGGGTGGCGATGTAGCCGGCGAGGTCGTCCAGTGGGCGAGCAATGATCACTCGCTCCCAGACTGCTGGACGCAGCCCAGAAAGCCAGTTGAAAACACCTGCTATTAGCGCAGCCGCACAGCACGCACAGTCGGGTGTTCCGATGCCATCGCCGACCGGATCACCTTCCGCTGCAGCCTCATCCAGGCCGGCACCGTGTCCTACCGCTACCAAGCCACCGCCGCCGAACACGCCAAGCAGGGCGCCTGACCGGGGCCTGGGGAAACCTGTGCAATCGTCAACCGCAGATCCGATCAAGCGGACGGCGTAAGCGAAGTCCACACGCCGAACCACTGCTCGGCGCCCCACGCCTCGAACCGTTCCAGCTCGGTGAACCCCAGCTTCGCCGCCAGGCGCATCGAGCTGGCGTTGGCGGTCTGGGTGTAGAGCACCACCGGCTCACCGGGCAGCGCGCCGACAAACCAGTCGAGTGCCGCTGTGCACGCCTCGGTGGCGTACCCGCGGCCCCACGCCTCTGGTAGGAACAAGTAGCCAAGCTCCGTCTCCCCGGCCTCCAGACGGCGGTTACTTGGACTCTCGGGGGCATGCGGTTTGAGCTGGACCGTGCCGATCATTGCTCCGTCGAGCTCGACCACCAACCAACCACGGCGCTGCCCGGGCACCTCGGGCACCATGCGTTCGAGCTCGGCGCGCGGTCGAGGGCCACCAAGGTAGGCGTTCACCTCTGGCGAGGCGTTCAGCTCGATGACCGCCGCGCGGTCCCGGGCCTCAGACTCGCGGAGTACAAGCCGCTCGGTCTTGATTGGGGCAGGTGGCCAGGCGAGGGATCTGAGGTCAGCCATGCCGGCCAACCTAGCCAGCAGGCTCGGAAGCGATCAACACGCGCGGACCGATCAAGCCACTGCCCGGGCACTCTGGGCACCTAGGCATTGCGGACCGCTGACCGGCATGCGCTGGTAGCCGCACCGCCGGTCAGGTTTCCGGTACGCGGGCGTCGCATCTTGCCTTCTGCGCCCCATAACCCACGACCCAGATCATCCAGGCGCAGACACTTCACGGCCAGGGATCGAAAACACCTACTCTGACCTGCTCGCTGCAATTCCCCACTTGCAGCAAGTTGGGGACCGGTGCTGTTCGGGCGGGACCAGCTGCTGGTGTGCCGCGGAGGCTGTGTCAGTGCCTCCTGCGATCCTTCTTCGATGATCAACGAGTACGAGAAGCTGCTGGCGGGGCTGGACGATGTGGACTGGGCCGGCCTGTCGCACGCCTACGAGTCGGCGCATGACGTTCCAGGGCATATACGCACCCTGTCCGGGAGCGACGACGAGGCGCGCAAGAAGGTGTTCAGCAGCCTGTTCAATAGCATCTTCCATCAGGGCAGCCGCTATTCGGCCTCCCCGGTCGCCGTCCCGTTCCTCGCGAGGATCGCCGTCGCGGGCCCCGCAGCCGCCCGCGAGGACACGATGTGGCTGCTCACCCGCCTGGCCGTGGACTGGCACGACGAGTACGACGTGACCACCGGCATCAACGTACCCGGATGGCGTACGGCCGCGGCGGACGTCGGTCCGGAGGAGCTCCTGCCGTGGTACGAGGAGCAGCTGGCCGCCGCGACGGATGCCGACCAGCGCGCACAGCTGCAGGACCTGCGGGCCTGGGTGGCCGCCGGCAACTCGCCCGACTCCCGGTGGTCGGCACTCCAGTCATACGACGCCGTCCTCGCCGAACTCCCCAGCCTTCTCGCCCTACTCGACGACGATGACGCACGGCTGCGGACCCGGATTGCCTACCTCCTGGCCTGGTTCCCCGAATTCTCCACCACCTCCCTGCCCCGCCTCCTCGCCCTTGCCGCACAAGGTAAGGACCCGGTCACCGCAGCCACCGGGCTGCTCGCCGCCGGCCTCGTCGGACCTTCGTCCACCGCCGAGGACATCACCCCGTACCTGGATGCCACAGATCCGCTGATGCGATGGGCCGCGGCCACCGCCCTCATCCGTCTCGCCGGCCTCGACGGAACCTCTGTTGACGCCGGCCTGCTCAGCCGGACTGTCACCGAACTCACCGCAGCTGGCCGCAGCCCGTTCACTCGCGTAACCGACTACTGCGAGGGCGACCTTCACGGCCACATCGAGCGCACCCTGCACGCCCTGCCGCCCGGCTGGGACCCGGCCGCCGTGCGCGAGGCGCTCGACGCGTGCCTGCCCCGCATCGTCTGGGACTACCACGGCTCCCGCACCCGCGAAGCGATCCAGGAGCTGTTTCCCGCTCCGCAGCCGCACACCGCACCCCGCTACTCCGACCTGACAGCGGCGCAACAGCAACTGTTGGGCGATCTCGCCGACCACCGGCACACCTGGCTCATCCGCTCGTCCGCCGACCGGCTGCGGGACCTCGGCCTTCCACACACGCAGGAAGCCCTGCAGTCCTTCGCCGGACCGCACCGCACCGCCTGAAGCACCGCAGCACCACGCAGCGAGCGAAGGAGCGCTCAGGAACGCAAAAGCGGTATAGCTGCTCGGCGCCACAGGCACGCTGAACAAACGGGCAGCCCCTACTCCCCGCCCGCGAGGCGCTCGTTGCCGTTCCTCACTCAGTTGAAAAACAGAGCACGCGAGGCGATGAGCAGCCGTGGCCGATTTCAAGGATCCTCATCAGGGGCGTGGAGGGTTGGCGACCCGGCTCGACTCAGGTCGTGGACCTCCCGGTGACCGCGGCGGCTGGACGAGAACGGGCGATGGTGCGGCTGGCACTGGGACTCGACGGTCGGACCCGAAACGGCTGCGGCCGGTCTCCCCTGAGTTGAAACAGCCTCGCTCTGGCACGCAGCCCCCACCTGCTGAGCGGGCACCTCCTGCGTGCGCAGCACGCCACCAGGCTGCTCGACCACGAGGCTGACGCGATCCGCTCTGAGGGCTTGCGCCCCTTGAACCTCGCTCTGGTTGATGACCGTCTGAACCAAGCCCATCAGCGGGGCTATCTGACGAGCGATGAGCGGGAAGGGTTGCGTTCCCAGAGCCTGGTCGTCCCGGGAGCGCCGGCGGTCGGGAGGAGGGCTGACCAGGTCTGTTTGACGCTCTCCGCCGAGGCCACCGCTCATGGCATCAACGGTGTGTGGCGGCTGTTGTCCTTCTGGGGTGGCGAGGCAGTCTACTGGCGGCACTGCGATGCCGGGACGGGCGTCACGCAGAGACTGCGTTCCTTGGGCAGGCCCGCGCTCGTCACCGCTTACGTCGACCTCGCCAGTCCCGGTAAGCATCTCGTCTTCAGGTCAGTGATCCACACCTTCGTCGGCAAAGCGATCGGCTACGAGCCGGCCAACGCCGACGTCCTCTATCGAAATGCGATCCCCTCGCAGCACATCGAGTCGATCGCCTTCCCCGGCGACCCCCTCTACGACCGGTTCCCAGGCCTGCCCTCGCACGACTGATCGACGTCGCTGTCGGGCGCGGCCCGGATGCCACACAGGAGCCGCCATTTCTTGAGGGGCGCCACGTACGACGCCTGCCCTTTACTTCGCCGGGCCACGCTCACGCGTGGCGGAAGCCGCGTTCAGGGTCACGGGCATGCTCGGGGTCAAAGGGCGTAAACCAGTCGAGAGGGGCAAGGTTGACCATCCCCATGGACTGGTGAAGATCGCTCTCGGCGTCGTCGATCCCGTCGAGTGCGTCATCGAACAGCATCAGCACGTCGTGGTCCTGAAAGAGGACGCCGGAGCAGGCGTCCCAGTCGCCGTCCCCGCGGGCTTCGGGAAGGCCCGCCACGGTGTCGGCCACGAGCCGGGGCCGGTTGTGCGTCAGATCCCGGGCGCGGGCGATGCCGAGGTGCAGCGCCATTTCCTCTCCCGTGCAGCGCGGCTCGACGCCCGTGCCGGCAGTGCAGTCGGCGGCCAGGTCGTCGAACGTCCGGGCCAACTGCCGCCGCCACGAACCGTCCTGGTGCCAGGTCACCCTCGGCAATCCGCCGAACAGCCCACCAGCGCTGCGTGCAGCCGGCTGCTTCCCCAGCACGGACACCTCGTGCCACCCCTGGTCCGCCAGTTCCCGCAGGGCAAGGTGCAGCACCGCTCGCGTGCGCGCGGTGAGAACCTCCTCGCCTTCGTCGTCTTCGTCCCAGTCCTCGTCCAGGAGGTCGATGTCGCCATGGCGGGCGCGGTAGCGCAGGTGTTCGGCCACCCGGCGGGCGGCCTCTTCAGGCGCGGCGAGCGACGTGTCGATGATCAGCAGTTCGTCCGAGAACGGTTCGGCGCTCAGCAGGACACCTGCCTCCCCGAGCAGGGCATCCTTCGTGTCACTCAAGGACCGGGGCAGGACCACCGCGTACTGATTGTCGGTCAACCGGTCGATGAGGCTGGAGATCATCCCCGCGACGGTCCACGGATCGTCCCAGGGTGCGGCGATCTCAAGTCCGTCGATCACGAGGACATTGCCCGGCAGGTCGACGAAGGCCTCGTAGGCCGGAAGAAACTGACCCTCCGCGTCGAAGAGTTGCCCTGCTGCAACAGCGGCGGGGGACTGCTCGTCGGCCAGGCGCTCGCCGAGGTTGTGGGCCTTCCAGTACTGACCGCGCACCGCCCGCACCCGCGCGATGGTCTCGCCGCCCGCGGCGAGAGAGATCTGCCAGGTCTGGACACCCTCCGCAGAAGGATCGGCAAGCCGGTGGACATGCCGAAACTCCATGGTCAAGATGGGAGAACCCGCCGCGCCCGGAGACTCGGTGGCCTGATCCTGGTCTGTCATCGACCTCCTCTCGCCATGCGACCGCACCCGTGGCAGCGCACATCAAGGCTAGCCAGCACGAGACCCCCTCCGTGGCCTCATCAGCAGACAGCACCCGGAATCCAACCCCGCCGCAACCGTCCCCAGCCCCGGGGCCCTGCCCCGTGTATCCCCGGAGCCCGGCTCGCGACCAGCGATCACCGCTACCGTGAGCAGGTCCCCAGCATCTGCCCGCCATCGAGGAGCGCGTCATGGCCAGCCGTCCGACACTCGCCGACGTCACGGTGGCCGCACGGGAGATGCTCGTCATGGCCGCACGGGACGCCACAGGAGAGGAGATGGCCACCGTCCTGGTACGTCTGGGCGGCGGCACCCGCGAGGGACAGCCCCACGTGAATCTCCTGCTCGCCGAAGTATTCGCCGGCATCCTCGAGGCCGAGTGCCCGCTCATCTGGCGCAACACCGAAGGCGTGCCGGACGTGTGTGCACTCGCCGCGATCGCCCAGGACCCGGGCGAAGCGCACCGATTCGTGGCCCTGAAGGCAGCCGACGGGAAGGAGATCAGCCTCGCCGACGCCAAGGCGCGCATCGCCCGGCACTCCAGCACCACCGACCTCGCGATGCTCTATCTCCGGCGCCGGCATCTGCATCCGGAGCAGTTGGCCGCCTTTCTCGACGATGCCCGCAAGCAGACCCCACGGACAGTCGACCACCTGTGGGGCGCCTTGTGGGTCGCCTGCGCCACGGTGCGCGCCATGGCGGCCTACCGGGCCGCCATCGAAGCCACCGACTGAGCGGCCGCTCCGTCAGCTGGCGCGGGTCGAAGTGTCTCGGGCTGCCTCCAGCACGGACAGCCAGGAGACGACGTTCGGCCTGCGCCGCAGGAGAGCCCGGCGGTCCCGCTCGGTCATACCGCCCCACACCCCGAACTCGATCCGCTCATCGAGCGCTTCGGCGAGACACTCCGTGCGCACCGGACAGCCCGCGCAGACCGCCTTCGCCTGCCTCTGGCGCGCACTGTCCGCGAACAGGTCGTCCGCGTCGGAACTGCCGCACGCGGCGTCCTCCCGCCACTCCGCCCCCGTACTCGACATGACTTCCTCTCCCCCGGGCCCCCAACCCTATGGCGCCGAAGAACGCGCCAACCACGCGAGTCCCCGGCCTGGATGGACCACCACGTTCTGCAGCTCGCCGCCATCAACCTCATGACTGGCCGTCTCACCCACGGTGCCTCCGACAACTGGCGCGACAGCTAAACCGGCGAAACTGACAAGCGGGAATCAAACGCCCACCATTGACGGGCAGGCAATTCTTTACTTTCTGACGGCCCGTAAGTATGTCATTTTCAGATTGAGTTGAAGGCCGCAGATTGTCCAGTGTTCGACAATTGCAAAATCGCGTAGATGATTCTAGCGACGCCATGTTTCCTTTCATTCACCTGCGTGACATGTGGATGGCGGGGGGCAAGACGGCCTTGGCCGCCCATATCGCTCCAGTCCAGAGCCCTGTTCCGAGGGCTGGGCGGTGGTCGGCCGATCCCCGTGACGTCTCCTGATCAAGGCCAGATAAATGTTTCCCACTCGATCTCTCTTGGAGATCCGATGAAGGAGATGTGATGGGCTTCTGGCTGAAGGGCGGACCGCCAGGTCCGTTCAGCCGTCCCACGCCGGTGGCAGGTAGACGTCTGCGCCGGGTCGCGAGTGCTGTTGCACTCGTTCTTGCGGTTCAGACGGCATTGGTGGTGGAGGCCACCGGACAGTCGGTCGCGCTGACGTCGCTGACACCCACCGCGGCGTCCGCGGCAAATGCCGCCGAGGGTCCTGCAGAGGCTCAGGACGAGGCGTCGGCTGTTCTGACAGCCCGGCTACAGGACCGCCGTATTGAGGTGCTGTCGGCGCGAACGACGGATTCCACGACCTACGCGCTGCCCAGCGGTGAACTGCAGACCGAGGCCTACGCCGGCCCGGTGCGGGTGAAGCAGGACGGGCGGTGGGAGAACATCGACACCTCGCTGTCGGACACCGGCAGCGCGTTGACGCCGGAGGCGACAGCGGCTGACATCGCGGTGTCCGACGGCGGTGACAGTGCTCTGGCGTCGGTGTCCAAGGGAGGGAAGTCGTTCGGATTGGGCTGGCAGGACAAGCTGCCAACGCCTGTGGTGAAGGACAACACCGCCTCCTACGCACTCGGCGGCGGGCAGAAACTGACCGTTTCCGCACTCCCTGAAGG
Organism: Streptomyces sp. NPDC005195; assembly: GCF_040608315.1. NCBI lineage: Bacteria > Bacillati > Actinomycetota > Actinomycetes > Kitasatosporales > Streptomycetaceae > Streptomyces > Streptomyces sp. NPDC005195. The sequence goes on along the minus strand of NZ_JBEXHZ010000079.1, from coordinate 6,965 downwards.
CTTCACCCAGAACGTCGTACTCAGCCAGCGTCCGGACGGTGCGGTGTCCTACCGGATCCCGATGGACCTGGACGGTCTAAAGCTGTCCCAGGCCGACTCCGGCCATCTGCTGCTGAAGGACACGTCGGGCAAACTGGTGGCCGAGGCGTCGGCACCGATGATGTGGGACTCCGCCACGAACGCCGTATCGGGCGAGCCGGACCATCGGAGCCGGGTCGCTACGAAGATCGAGACGGATGGCGACGGAAACCAGACGCTGGTCCTCAGCCCCGCTGCAGACTTCCTGGCCACGGCCACCTACCCGGTCACGGTCGACCCGACCTCCACGCTGGCGGTGACCACCGACACGTGGGTGCAGACCCCGGACTACCCCGACTCGCAGGTCGGCTCGCAGGAACTGAAGTCAGGTACCTACGACACCGGCCAGGACGTGGCCCGTGCGTACGTGAAGTTCGACATGTCGAAGTTCACAGGCAAACACATCACCTCCGCGACGATGTCCCTGTACTCGTACTACTCCTCGACATGCGCCACGACCGGCCCGCCGACGCAGGCCAAGCGGGTCACCTCTGCGCTGGACACCACTACGCTCACGTGGGGTGCGCAGCCGTCGACCACCACAACGAACATGGCGACCAACACGGGTCATTGGGGCTACAACTCCTCCTGCCCGGCGGCGTACTCCAACTGGACGCTCACCGGCATGGTGCAGGACTGGGCCAACGGCGCCGCCAACTACGGTGTCCAGGTCCGCAGCGCCGATGAAACCGACGCCACCACCTGGCGCCGGTTCCGCTCGGCCAACTACACCACTTCCGGCTACGCGCCCAAGCTGGTGGTGAACTACAACACCAAGCCGGGCCAGCCCACCCCGGTAAGCCCGGTGACGGGCGCGGCGACCAACGACACGACCCCGACGCTGTCGGGGAAGGCGACCGACGCGGACGGGAACAGCCTGTACGGGCACTTCGAGATCTGGAACACCGCGCACACCACGATGATCGCCAGTGGCGACAGCAGCACCGTGACCTCCGGCTCCACGTTCTCCTGGACCACCACTCCAGCCCTGGGACAGGGACCCTACGACTGGCGGGTCCTGTCCCGGGACGGCACGGACGGCAGCATCTGGTCGGCATGGAGCTCCCTCACCGTCGACACCACCAAGCCGTCGGCCACCGCGCCCTCGTCGACGGATTTCCCGGCCGACGCCTGGTCCGGGACACCGGATGACAACGGATCGTTCTCCGGAACGTTCGACTTCACCCCGCCGGCCAGCGACGTGGCTTCGGTGCTGTGGAACCTGGATGGCACCGGCGCTCACACCCTGCCCACCACCGGGGCGAAGGTGTCGGTCACGCTCACCTTCTCCCAGGGCAAGCACACCCTGTACGCCACGACGCACGACAGGGCGGGCAACGTCTCCGCGCTGACCACGTACGTCTTCTATGCGGGTTCCGGAGCTTCCCTGGACAGCCCTAGCACCGGCGACCGTACCGCCCGACGGATCACCCTGGCTGCGTCCTCCGACTCCACCGAGGGCTACACCGGGGTTTCCTACCAGTTCCGGCGGGGCGAGACCGATGCGTGGTGGGACGTCCCGTCCACGGACGTGAAACAGTCCGACGGATCGGCCGTCGCCGCCTGGCCTGTTCCGGCCTCCCAAGGCGCACCCGCACCGCTGACCTGGAATGTCACCGATACTCTGACCCAGGATGGCGTCCTCGAAATTCGAGCGGCCTTTGTCAAGGACACCACCAAGGCCTACTCACAGCCCGAGACGATCACGCTGGACCGTGACGCGGGCAGCGCCCCCAGCACCAACGTCGGGCCGGGCTCGGTAAACATGCTGACGGGCGACTTCGGTCTGTCTGCCAAGGACACTTCCGGCTTCGGCCTGTCCGTGTCCCGCACGGCTTCCTCACGCCGTCCGACCGCCGGCGCCGACGCCGACGGCCAGGCCGCCATCTTCGGCCCCGAGTGGATATCGGGTGTTACAGCGGTCGGCTCCGAGTGGTCCTACGTCCGCGAGACCTCGACGGCCTCGGTCGCCCTGGTCGATGCGGACGGCGGCGAGACGGGCTTCACCGCGACCTCGGGTGGAGGCTGGAAGCCTGAACCGGGTTCGGAGGACCTGACCCTGACCGGCTCGTTCACCGGGACGTTCACGCTCAAGGACAAGGAAGGCACCACCACCACCTTCGCCAAGGTGGATACGCCAGCCACGACCTGGCAGGTGTCGGCCACCTACCTCCCGACCGACAACTCCACCACCAAGATCGTCTCGGAGCTGGTCACCTCCGGCACAAAGACACTGTCACGGCCCAAGTACATGATCGCGCCGACCACGGCAGTCGCGTCCTCGACCTGCCAGAGCGCGCCGTCGACCAAGGGCTGCCGCGTGATGGAGTTCGTCTACGCAGCCTCCACCACCGCCACCAGCTCGGTGTTCGGGGACTACAAGGACCAGGTCAAGCAGATCAAGCTGTGGGCGACAGACCCTGGCGCTTCGGCCGCGACCGCAACGGCAGTCGCACAATACGCCTACGACAACGCAGGCCAGCTGCGCGAAGAGTGGGACCCGCGGATCAGCCCCGCGCTGAAGACGCAGTACACCTATGAGTCCAACAGCCGTCTGAGTACCTTCACACCCGCTGGTGAGCTGCCCTGGACATTCACCTACGGCAAGGTCGGCAACGAGGCCACCGCCGGTGACGGCATGCTACTGACGGCCTCTCGTCCGGCCCTGGCCCAGGACAGTGCGCACACAACGTCCGGGACGGCCACCACCACGGTCGTCTACGACGTGCCGCTGTCGGGCGGTTCCGCGCCATACCAGATGGACTCAAACACCGTTGCCACCTGGGCGCAGTACGAGGCACCGACCGACGCCACGGCCGTTTTCCCGGCAGACAGCGTCCCCGCCTCGAGCACCGGCAGCGTTTTGACGGCGTCCTCGTACGACCGCGCCACGATCACGTACATCGATGCGGATGGCCAGGAGACCAATACCGCCAATCCCGGCGGCGGCATCACCACAACCGAGCACGACATCCTCGGCAACAACACCTCACAGCTCAGCGCTGCCAACCGCGCTCTCGCGCTGAGCAGTTCCTCCGACGAGCTGACGGAGCTGGGCCTGGACGGTCTGGCCACGGCCGAACGCGCGCAGCAGCTCGCCACCGTCTCCACGTACTCCGCCGACGGCACACGCGGCACCGGCACCTACGGACCACTGCACCAGGTAACCCTCACCAAGGACCTGACCGGTTCCGTCACCCTGCCGGCCGGCTCAGTGGTCCCAGCCCGCACTCACACCGCGCTCACCTACGACGAGAACCGGCCGGCCGACGCGGCGATCTCCGGTCTGCTCACCTCCAAGGTGACGGGCGCGGCCATCGCAAACTCCGCAACGGACGCCGACACCAGCACGGTGGCCTACAGCTACGACTGGTCGACCGGTCAGCAGAAGTCCGCCACAGGCAGCACGACAAGCGACGTCGTCGCCACCTACGACAACAACGGACGCGTGGCCAGCACCCGAACCCCGGGCTCCTCCGGCTCGGACGCAGACACGCTCAACTACACCTACTACAGTGCGACCGCCACAGGCGTCTGTGCCTCCGCGGAGTGGGACGGCCTGCTGTGCCGGACCGCTCCCGCAGCGGCCATCACCAACGGTGCCAGCAACCCGTCCGAGGCGGCCACCACGGTCTACACCTACGACCGCTGGGGCCAGATGGCCAGCAAGTCCGAGACCGCGAACGGCGTGACGCGCACGACCACCATCACAATCGACGCGGCTGGGCGTACTACAAAGAAGGCTGTCACCGGAGGAACCGGCACAGACTCCCCGGCCGCCACGACCACGTACGATCCGAGCAACGGACAGCCGGCCACCCAGTCCTCCAGCGGAAAGACCATCGTCTACCGGTACGACGACCTGGGCCGCCAAATCTCCTACGACGACGGCGCGGGCAACACCACGACCACGTCGTACGACATCCTGGACCGCACGGCCGGGCGCACCGACTCGGCTCCGTCCACGCAGACCTACGCATACAGCACCGCCGGTGACCTCAAGACCCTGACCGACTCGGTGGCGGGCACCTTCCGCGGCACCTACGACGCCGACGGAACCCTGACCGCAGAGACCCTGCCGGGCAACTACGCGCTGGCCGTGGACACGGATCCGGTAGGACAGGTCACGGACCGCTCCTACACAACCGCCGACCACACCACGATCGCCTCAGACACCGCCGACTACACGATCGACGGCCGCCGGGCCGACCACACGCAGACAGACGGCACCACTGTCCAGTCCGCCTACACCTACACCAGCGCCGGCCGTCTCAGCCACGCCGTTGACAACACCCAGGCCGGCTGCACGGCCCGCACCTACACCTTCGACGGGAGCAGCAACCGCACCGCACTGACGACCACCTCCGACGACTGCGATAGCAGCACCTCCGACGCCACCACCGTCACCACGCCGTACACCTACGACACGGCCGACCGCCTGGTGAACAGTGGCTACGCCTACGACGCCTTCGGCCGCACCACAGCCAACGCCAGCACCGCGCTGGCGTACTACACCAACGATCTGGTCCGCTCCGAAACCCTCGGTTCCAGCCGCAACATCTGGGACCTGGACGGAGCCGGGCGCCTCGCCGTGCAGACAGCCCAGAGCAAGGGCACGGACGGCACCTGGAGCACCGGCACCGTCACGACCAGCCACTACGGCGACGCATCCGACAGCCCGGTGTGGAGCGTGACCGGCACTACCGTGGCCCGTTACGTCCACGACCTAGCCGGATCTCTCGCCGCGACCACGACGGCGTCTGGTGGCGTGGTCCTCCAACTGTCCGATGTACACGGCAACGTCACCGTGCAGCAGCCGCTGGACACCTCAGCGACCGTCACCGTGCGTCACTACGACGAGTACGGCAACGTACTCGCCGACTCCACGGACGGCGCCGGGTACGACTGGCTGGGCGCCTACCAGCGCTCGGGCAACACGCTCAGCGGCTACACGCTCATGGGTGCCCGGCTCTACGACCCCTCTACCGGCCGCTTCCTGAGCCAGGATGCGGTCTACGGAGGTAACTCCAACGCCTACGAATACTGCTCGGGCAACCCGATCACCTGTCTCGACCTCACCGGCCTCAGCAAGCACAATTACAACGCGCACGGCTGGCACTTCTGGGGGTGGGAGTCAGACATGACCAACTCCCGAGGCTGGAATGTGGTCAACCGGTTCAACGAGCACGCCGCGGCAACCGGGATACTCGCCGCCATGATCGGCGCCTACGCCTGGGCGACGGGTGTGGGAGCGTTGGCAGCTGCACTCGGTGGCATCGTCGTCGCCTACTACTGGTACCTGAGCGCGCGGATGCAGTCGGTGCTGTACAGAAACCCGAAGCGCGGCGTGAAGCTGCAGATTGTCTTCGGCTACCCCAACATCAACAGGGAGTGAACGTGAGCACCGTTGTCGACTACACCACATTCGCGGTGGGGTGCCTTCTCGCGCTCGCAGGCCTGATCTCGCTGCTCGCCGGCTGGGCCCCGACATGGCTGCGGCACGTCGAGCGACCCCGACTGTTCGGCGCCTGGGCGCTGTGCCTCGGTACTTTCTGCGTCACGCAACTGCCGGCGCTGCGAACTGAGGTGATCAAGCTCGGAGACCCTGCCATCGACGCCTGCGTAGTGCTGCTGCTGATCTCGGCAGCGGCTCTGCTGCTCGGCCTCAGAAGACCCCGCCGCCAGTAACGGCTCCGCGCGACCAAGGCGCGTTGAGGAGTCGGTGACCTGTTTGGTTGGCCGTCCGTGGAAGCCACGGACGGCCAACCAACTGGTGAGGCCCCGGGCGATGCCGTTGATGCTGACCGCCGTGGTGACCCGACGACGATCAGTTGCTTGCCTCGCAAACCCAACCAAGGCGGCGCCACCGGATGTTCAGCAGCCGCCCTCTGCGTCAGCGAAGATCCGAGCCAGCGGCACCCCTACCGCTCTGCGCGCCTGCCCTCACTTCTCGTCTGCCGGACCGTTCAGCACGTGGGCGTTGCGAAGCAACGGCACCGCGGCCCTTCGTCCGCGCGCAGCTCGTCGGAGCCGTTCAACTCGGCCGTGGCCGCCCATTGCCTGAGCCCGCGCAGCGCGTCCTCGGCTACGGCGGCAGTCACGTTCGCCGCGTACACCAAACCACCCGGATTCTCGCGGTGGCACCCCAGCCGAAGAGCGGTCAGGCGCGGGCCACCAGACGGTCCAGCTCGTCCAGGCCGTCGTTGCAGCACGTCCCGCACACCAGGCGCCGCTTCTTCGGTCTCTCCGGAAGCGGAATGTTGTAGGCGCAGTGGGCGTCGTCGATGTTGCGCAGGTCGTGACCGCAGTCGGCGCACATCAGGCCCATCGCTGCCGCCTGCTTCGCACTCCAGCGCGGCCAGTCCACCGACAGTGCCAGGTCGATGATCGCCATCGAGTCCCTGCGGGGTTCGAAAACAACAAACCCCCACCCTGGCACGTCCTGGGTCTGTTCGATGGGCTGCTGAAGAGAGGGCATCCACCGCACCAGATGGGCAAGGTCCTCACGGTCGACGCGGACTTCCTGCCCGCGCCGCGCCCACTTGCCCAGCGACTTCGCCAGGGGATAGCGGAAGGCCATGACCACATAGTGAGGGACTTCAAGGAGAGTGAGGTCAGCGGAGATCTCACCGGCGGTGGCCTTCCACTCACCGCAGCCCGCTTCCCGCCACAGGGCGAGCCCTCCAGCACACAGCACACCGGAGGCATTGACCGTTGCGACAATGCGCCGTTGCACAGCTCTCACCTCTGGAGCCATCCGCTCCGCCATCTGCTTTCCCACCCTCTGCTGTTGCTAGTGCCGCGTCAGGTAATGTTTGCCCTGTTGTGATGTGACGCGCCGTCTGGGTCCTGGGCTGAGCGGCGTGTTTCGGTCACCCTGTCTGGGT
>NZ_JBEXHZ010000078.1:0-16275 GCF_040608315.1 Streptomyces sp. NPDC005195 | reverse complement strand
CTGCCCGCCGCCGAGGTCGCCAAGTTCGCCGAGCTGACCTTCGCCTACATCGACGAGCTCTCCGCCGCGAGCGCCGCGGGCCACGCCGACGAACTCGCCGCCCGGGGCCGGGCTCACGAGCGCCACCTGGAACCGCACGGCTCCCTGACCGGAAGTCGGAAGCCTCTGCCCAACCGGGTGCGACAGGCCGTGATCCACGGCAGCCGCCGACCAGGAACGACAACGTCCGGCAACGGCGATGCCGACAGCAAGCCGTCGGCGGGAGTCCTTCGTCAGCGAGCGTTCCCCTCGGGCCTCCGCGTGGGGGAGTTCGTCGAGGTCGAGGGTGAAGGTGCGGCCGTCGGCCAGGGGGATGGGGAGCTTGCCCGTGCCGTACTTGTGGGTGTGCGCCGTGATGTAACCCGTGCCGGTCGGCTGGGTGTGGAGGACGACTTCCTGGGCGTAGGGGTCCACGACAAGGTGGACGGGGATGCCATAACGGCCGTACTTCGCGGTGCAGTCGTCGTAGTCCGTGCGCGCGGACGAGGTCGAGACGACTTCGGAGATCAGCAGGACGTCCTCGAAGGTGTAGCGCTTGCCCTCCTTGCGCGCGTCCTCACGCAGAATGGCCAGGTCGGGGCGGAGTTCTCGTCGGCGGGGAAGTCGATGTAGACGTCGGAGGTGACCTTCGCGTGACGGCCGAGGGCGGCGGCCGAGTCGATCTGCATCGACCTGATGGTGCTTGAGTGCTCCTCACTCTGCGGAGTCATGATCACCTTTCCGTCGGCCCCGAACAGAACCGTGTACCCCCTGGGGAACTCGGTGTGCACGATCATGTCGATGCTCATGGACGGCTCCTTCCCGTGTGTGGTCAGGATACGGCGGGCAGTGGCGCGCCACCGAACCCGGTGGTACGGCCGTGAGAGCGGTCGGGGCAGGTTCCGCGGCGCCCCGGCTCCGTCGTCCGGCGGGAGAGTCCGGGGCCGGCTCACCGACCATGCCGGAGATCACCTTGGCGGACCGATGCAGGCACCTCATCGTCAGCGCGGGGATCCGACCTTGGTGGCGGACCTGCGCAGTCGCTTGGTCAGCGCCTTGTCCCGAGCCCTCAGGTGTCGCCCAGCCGCTTCCAGAACGGCCCCGGTGCCGGGGTGGTCGCAGCGCCACAGATCGTCGGCGGCCTGCTCCAGAAGCGGCAGCACCGAGTCCTCCTCCTGTTCCAGGAACATGGCAAGGGCCTCGTCCGCTACGCCGAGCGGGCCCCACAGATGGTCCACGAGCCCCCACAGCCGGAGTTCCGGACCGTGTCCCTCGGGGATCTCACCACGGCCGGCCAGCGCGATCGCCGCGGTCTCGGCGCAGCCGGGGACCTGGGAGGCCGCGGCTTTGCGCAGGACGGCGAGCGCTCTGGGTTCGACGAGTTCCGCGAGCACTGGCGCGGCTGCCAGGCGACGGAGAGCCGCGTCTGCTTCCAACCCGGCGCAGGCGTCGATGAGCTGGACAGCGGCCGGGCCCTGACCTCGATGGCTGATCCATCCGGTGATTTCGGAGTGGGCGGCGTCCTGGTCGTAGTCGAGCAGGGCGTCCAGCAGCGTCGGGGCGTCGGCGTCGGCCAGTTCGCCGATCAGCGGAGCGTGGAGTCCCTCGGCGAGCAGGTACTCGCGCAGCCCGTGGCGTCCCAGTGGGGTGAGCCTGAGCCGTGCCCCGGGCAGGGGAGCGTCGTCGCTGTTCGAGGTGCTCCCCTCGACGCCGAGGATGTCGAGGAGGATGTGATCGCGCTGCCGGCTCGTCTCCGGGCCGGGCTCGACCTCCGCCGCCTGGTACTCGGCGAGGACAAGGGCCGCTTGGTCGAGGATCTGCAGGAGGAACAGTTCGACCAGTCGTGCCTCCTGCTTCGGGAGGCCCTTGCGGAGTGCGCCGACGAGCAGTGCCGTGTCCAGCCATTCGCCGTCGGGAGCCTCGTACAGTGCCCGCAGCACCACCGCTGCCAAGCCGTCGCCGTCTTCGTCCTCCATGCTCAGCGCGGCCAGCAGCATCGGGGGCAGGCCGAGGGCCCCGAGGTCGTTCAGGTCGTCGAGTTCGTCCCCGAGGGCCCGGCACCACACCTCCAGTACGCCGTCGTCTCCCGCGCTGGCGGGCAGGCCGGCACCGGGGCGGGCGGTGCCCGCGCTGATCTCCACCAGGTCCGCGTACACGGCGAGCCCCCAGGGGTCGTCCAGGCAGGGCAGGTCGCCGGAGCTGCGCAGGCGGGCCAGCCGCTCGTCGCGCTCCGCGGGCCGAAGTGCGCTCAGCTCGTCGTCCCGGGCCCACAGTCCGAGTTCCTGGACGGCCTGGCGGCCCAGTGCCGGCTTCAGCACGTCCCGGGACGTGACGGCTCGTCCGCCCTGGCACCAGTGGGCCAGGCGGAGCGCGGAGACGATCAGCGGCACCTGCCGGGCGGCCGCTGCGAGCTCGGCGCGCGGTGCCAGGGTGACGGGGCGCACGGGGACAAGATCCGCCTCCAGGTCCTCGTCGTCGTGGACCTCGCCGCAGGAACAGCGCAGCCCGCTGGAGGCGGCTTCGGCCAGCCCTGGTGCCGGGGCGGCCGTGGGCGGCCGCGGGTCCAGTCCGGCCAGTTCCCGGTCCAGGGCGTCGCGGTCGAAGCGGGCGGGGTCGAACCCGTCCTCGCGCAGCGTTTCGACCAGGTCGGTCCACGGTTCGGGGGCCGGCGCGCCACGGTCCGCGACGGCGTCGAGTACGGCCCGCAGCGCCCAGGCGCCGCCGATGTCCTCGACGTAGGGCATGGCGCGGCGTCCACCGGTACAGCGGACGCGTCGTTCCGGGGTGGACGCGGGGAGGATCTTCTCCAGGGTGATCCGGTGCCGCCAGTCGTCGCCGAAGTCGTACGTGTACTCCAGCCGACCGCCTTCGTATGGCAGTACCTCGGCCACGGTCACGGACTCCTCGTCCGCGTCGCGGAAGGGATCGCGGTCCAATGGTCCGTCGAAGTCGACGAATTGGCGGCCGGAGGCAGGTTCGGTGAAGGAATGCAGGTGCGAGTCGCCCCAGCCGAAGCATGTCTGGACGATGGCGTGCAGGCAGCCGAGTGAGGTGTCGGCGGGCAGGGTGACCCGGCGCCAGACCGGCGGGCTGGTGTCTCGCAGGACGATCTTCAACTGGTAGGTCGGCACAGGCTCGGCGGTCACGGCGAAGGGTTCCCTCGAGGCGGAGACGGATTCCGGCACCGGTGAGGGGCTGCGACCGCAAAGGTGTCGCAGCTCTCCGCGTCGGGTGCCGGTGACATCTTCCCGCACTGCGCCGAGTGGGCGAAGCGCTTCTGGCACATTCCGCCCGTCCGCGCGGATAACCTTGACCCGCCGAGGGCTCGCGGACGACCCGCGCCCTCCCGAACAGCTGCAGGAGCCGGTACCAGGAGTGGGCGTAGTGGCGAAGGTTTACCCGTCGGCAGAGCCCGAGACTGCGACTCCGGACCGGGAACGGATGTCCGCCTGTTTGCCGGAGCTCGCCGCGGGCGAGGCGGTGTTCCTCCCCGCGGACCCGCCCCGGATGGGACGGGTGGCGTTCTGGACGCCTGGGAGTGAGCCGCCGGACCTCGGGGTGGAACCCGAGGAGCTCACCGTGGTCCGTCCGCACGGTTCGTCCGTGCGCCGGGTGCGGGTGGTCGCCGTGCTGCTGCCGGTGGAGCAGGCGCTGCCGCTGCTGACCCGCTGCCGGGCACTCGGTGCGGAGGGCAGCGGGCGGGCGTCGGCCGGTACCGCGTTCTGGGGCACAGCGGCCCTGCTGGGTTTGCGTCTGCTCGCCCGGGGACGGATGCTGCCCGGGGTGTCGCCGGAAGGATTCGACGCGTGGCGGGTCGGCCCGCTGGACACCGAGGACCACGAGCGGCTGGCTTCCCTGGCCGCCGCCATGCCTCCTCAGGCCCGCGCGGTCGCGGTTCCCGGACTCTCCCCCCTCACCCTTCCGGCGGCCGAGCCGCTGCTGCGGGCCTTCCTGGACGCCGTCGCCGATTCCCTCGGCCGCCCGCCCGCCGCCCGCCAGGTGACCGGCGGACCGGCGTTCGCGGTCCGAGCTCCGCAGGCGGTGCCGGAGCAGCGGGGGTGGGCGGCGGAGGTCGCCGCCGGCCGCGACGCGGGTCTGGCGGTATCGCTGCGGCTGGAACTGGGCCGCGAGGACTCGTTCCGGGCCGTGGTCCAGCTGCGCAGCCTGGCCGATCCCACGGTGCTCGCCGACGCCGCGGACCTGTGGTCCGGCCACGCCACCGCCCCCGAACTGTTCGGTCCACGGGCCAAGGTGGACACGCTGCTGACGCTGCGCCGGGCCGCCCGCGCCTGGCCCCCGGCCGGGCGGCTCCTGGACTCCGCCGCCCCGGCAGGTCTGGACCTGTCCGACGAGGAGGCCCAGTCGCTGCTGGGCGACGCGGCGGAAAGCCTTGCCGCCGCCGGGGTCGCCGTGCACTGGCCCAAGGAACTGGTTCGCGAGCTGACGGCCTCCGGCGTCCTGGAACCCGTACGCCGCCAGGGGACGCAGTCCTCGGCCGAGTCGTTCCTGTCCTCCGGCGGCCTGCTGGACTTCCACTGGCGGGTCGCCCTCGGGGACCGGGAACTCACCGAGGAGGAGTTGGAGCGGCTGGTCCAGGCACACCGGCCGATCGTGCGGCTGCGCGACCAGTGGGTGGTCGTGGACCCGGAGCTGGTCCGCAGACTGCGACGGGCCGGGCAGTCCGCGACGACCTCGCTCACCCCGATCGACGCCCTGAGTGCCGCTCTGACCGGCAGCGTCGAGGTGGACGGCGAACAGGTGGCGGTCACCACGAGCGGCGTACTGGAGGAGCTGCGCTCCCGGATCGCCGACCCCGAGGCCCGCGCCGCGCGCGAGCCCCAGGGGCCCCCGAAAGCCCTGGCCGCGACCCTGCGCGACTACCAGCTGCGCGGCCTGAACTGGCTGCACCGGATGACCTCGCTCGGCCTGGGCGGCTGCCTCGCCGACGACATGGGCCTGGGCAAGACCGTGACCTTGATCGCTCTCCACCTGCGTCGCCAGGAACGGAAACCCACCGCAGGTCCCACCCTGGTCGTCTGCCCCGCGTCGCTGCTCGGCAACTGGGAGCGCGAGATCCGGCGCTTTGCACCGGCCACCCCGGTGCGCCGCTTCCACGGCCCCGGCCGTGACCTGTCCGGTCTCGACGGCGGAGTGGACGGCGGCTTCGTCCTGACCACCTACGGGACCATGCGCCGCGACGCCGAACGCCTCACCGGGCAGCCCTGGGGCCTGCTCGTCGCCGACGAGGCCCAGCACGTCAAGAATCCGCACGCGCTCACCGCCCAGGCGCTGCGCCGGATCCCCTCGCGGGGGCGGGTCGCGTTGACCGGCACCCCGGTCGAGAACAACCTGTCCGAACTGTGGTCACTGCTCGACTGGACCACCCCCGGCCTGCTCGGCACGCTCGCCTCCTTCCGCGACCGCTACGCCACGGCTGTCGAAGGCGACCGCGACGAACAGGCCGCCCGGCGGCTGGCCGCGCTGGTCCGCCCTTTCCTGCTGCGCAGGCGCAAGTCCGACCCGGGCATCGCGCCCGAACTGCCGCCCAAGACCGAGACCGACCAGCCGGTGTCCCTGACGAAGGAACAGGTCTCTCTGTACGAGGCGCTGGTACGCGAGCTCATGGCCGAGATCGAGGAGAGGCAGGGCATCGCCCGGCGCGGCCTGGTGATGAAGCTCCTCACCGGCCTGAAGCAGGTCTGCAACCACCCCGCGCAGTTCCTAAAGGAACCCGTGGGCGCCAAGCTCCCGGGCCGGTCGGGGAAGCTGGAACTCCTGGACGAACTCCTGGACACCGTCCTGGCCGAGGACGGGTCGGCCCTGGTCTTCACCCAGTACGTGGCCATGGGCTTACTGATCGAGCGCCACCTGGCCGACCGCGGAGTGGACACCCTGTTCCTGCACGGAGGCACCACGGTCAAGCGCCGCGAGGAGATGGTCGACGCCTTCCAGACGGGCGAGAGGAAGGTGTTCCTGCTCTCCCTCAAAGCAGCCGGGACCGGTCTGAACCTTACCCGCGCCGGACACGTCATCCACTACGACCGCTGGTGGAACCCCGCCGTGGAGGACCAGGCCACCGACCGCGCCTACCGGATCGGGCAGACCCAGCCGGTCCAGGTGCACAAGCTGATCGCCGAGGGCACCGTGGAGGACCGGGTCGCCGAGATGCTCCGCCAGAAGCGGGAGCTGGCCGACTCGGTACTCGGCTCGGGCGAGGCGGCGTTCAGTGAACTGAGCGACAGCGAACTGGCCGAACTGGTCGCACTGCGAAGGACGGGGCGATGACCAGGCGTAGCGGGCCGGGCACGTCGGCCGCCCGCACCTTCGAGGCACTCCCGCCGGCCAAGGGCAGCCGCGCGCCCTTCGCCGAGTCCTGGTGGGGCCGCGCATGGGTGCGCGCCCTGGAGGAGTCCTCCCTGGACTCCGGCCGCCTGTCGCGCGGCCGGACCTACGCTCGTGGCGGCGCGGTCGGACCGGTCACCGTCGCCGCAGGCTCGGTCGGCGCCCTGGTGCACGGCAGCCGCCGTACCCCGTACCGCTCCACGGTCCGGGTTGAGCAGCTGACGGACCGGCAGTGGGACCAGCTGCTCGACATGATCGCCGAACGCGCCGCCAACATCGCCGCGCTGCTGGACGGCGAGATGCCCGCCGGGCTCGCCGACGACGCAGCGGCCGCCGGCGTCCCGCTCCTGCCCGGTCCACAGGACCTCGACCCGGAGTGCAGCTGCCCCGACTGGGGCTACCCCTGCAAACACGCCGCCGCCCTCTGCTACCAGGTCGCCCGGCTTGTGGACCGCGACCCCTTCGTGCTGCTGCTCCTGCGGGGGCGCGGCGAGCGGGAGCTGATGGACGAGCTCGGCCGCCGCAACACCGCCCGCGCCTCCGCCGAAGCCGCCGCGTCCGCAACGACCACGGCCGCGGGCCCGGCCGTAGCCCCGGCCCGGCCCGGTGATCCGGCCGGGCCCGCCTTCGCCTTCCGTACCGCGCTGCCGCGCCTGCCCGGCCCGCCGCCACTCCCCGATCGACCCGGCCGCCGACCCGCGTTGGTGGACTCCGCCGTCCCCGAGCCCGGTCTGGACCCAGCGGCTCTGGAACTGCTCGCCGCCGACACCGCGACGCGGGCCCACCACCTCCTGTCCGGAGCTCTCGGCGCCCGGCACGCCGGCACCGTCCCACCCGCCCCGCTCACCGAATGGCAGGACGCGGTCCGCCTCGCCGCCACTCACGCCACTCTGGACGTCTTCGCGAGGATCGCCTCGAACTGCGGCCGCACCCCCGGCGAACTCGCAGCTGCCACCCGAGCGTGGCGGCACGGCGGCGCAGCGTCCCTGGACGTACTGGAAAGCCCCTGGAACCCTCCCGCTCTCCGCCTGGAGCGCGACCGCGAGGCGCTGCGAGCGGACTGGGCCGACGGCACACCACCCCGGCTCCGCTCATGGCGCAACCGGTGGACCGTCGAGGGCCGCGACGCCCAACTCCGCCTGGGCCGCGACGGATTGTGGTACCCGTACACCAAGGATGAAGGCACCTGGTGGCCCGCCGGACCGCCCGACGCCGACCCCGCCGTCGTCCTGACCGCCCTCCTCGCAACCTGAGCCGCGCCCTATGTGAATAGGCGTACGAACAGGGAGTGGCCTGGGTCAGGCCCCGGCCGGCAGAGCGGTAGACCTCGACGGAACTGTCAGTGTCGTCGCCCCACACGGCGAGCCAGCCGCCGCGGTCGCCGACCGTCTGCTGGGAGCTGACCTTGCGCCCGTCGGCGGTCGTGCCACGGATGGTGATCTTGGAGCCGTCGGCGAGGAGGACGCGAAGGTGCGTGCCCGTGTTCTCGTGAACGGGGATGCAGTACAGGCCCTTCATCGGCGCTGTCACGTTGTTGGGTGTGGGTGGCCTGACGGTGCGTCGGGGCATGGTGGGCCCGCCGTCCGGGCGGTGTTCAGGCCGTGGTGGGCCGGCCGGCAGCGCCGGTGATCTGGTCCCAGATGGTGAAGCGGATGGTCATTTCGGCGCGGTGCTGGGTGGCGGTCATCAGGTGGCGGTGGGGTCGGAAGTGGCGTGAGATGCCGCTGAAGGCGGACAGGAAGCGCTGGGCCGCGCCGACGCTGCGGAAGCCTTTCATCGCGTGTTCCCTCTGGCGGGTGGGCTGGTGGCTGTTCTCCGCCCGGTTGTTCAGGTACTTCGACTGCCGGTGCTCGACCGAGGGCATGACCTCGCGGTGGGCGGCGCCGTAGGAGCGGAGCTTGTCCTTGACGACCACCCGGGGCACCGTACGGGCCTTCTTCATCAAGCGGCGGAAGAACCGCCTGGTCGCGGCAGTATTCCGGCGGTCCTGCACGAGGATGTCCAGGACGTTGCCGTCCTGGTCGACGGCCCACCACAGGTACTTCAACTCAGCTCATCAGCCCGATCTGGTGACGGCCGAAGAAACCTATACCGCGGGGGTCGGTCCCGACGGTGCTGCCAGCCCCGGGGGCCGCCGGTCAGCCGCAGCATTCGTTCGGAGCCTCGGACCCTAACGAAGCCGCACATGGCAGCCTCAGCAGGTCCTCGCACGCGACGGCCCTCCCGTGGGGAGGGTCGGGAGGGACGGCCTGGCCCCCCGCAGGTGGTAGCACACGGGCAGGGCCGGGTGGGTGACCTCCCGCTGGGGGAGGCGAAAGGATCACCGACGGCTCAGCCTTGCGCCAGTTTCAGTCATGCAGCAGAGGTGTGACTGAAACTTGCTGCAGGTATGGGTACGGGTACGTACCCATACCCATAGGCTTGTGGGGTGGAAAGGAGTACGACGATGTCCGATGCCAATGTCCGAATCCCTGAGGAAGCCAAGGTCCGGCTCGCCGCCCTGGCGGCTGCCGAAGGTCTGTCGCTGCGCGCCTATCTCGCCCGGCTGGCCGAGACCCTGCTCACTCCGGTTGAGCGTGCCGAGCGTGCCGAGCAGGCACGCGCCGCCTTGAAGGAGTGGAACGGCTACGCCCCGACCAGGGCCGAGCAGCATGATCTGGACAGTGAGCTGGACCGGCGCCTGGCCCAGGTGACGGCCCGGTGAGCGATGCCATGCACATCGTCCTGGACGACACGGCGATGGCCGCGGCTGGCCAAGGCAACGTCCTTGCCTCCCGCCTGATCCACCGGGCGCACTCCGAACCGGGCTGGTTCCTATATGCCCCGGCGTGCGCGCTCATCGAAGCCGACCGGGCACGTTCCGGCACGGCGGAGCACCTGGCCGCGCTGCCGGGCATCACCGTCCTGGACCTGGATCTTCCTGCCGTCCTGGCCGTCGCGCGGCAGGAGACCTGGGCCGCGGCACACTGCCAGTACGCCGCACAGCCCACCGCGGACCGTCCCGACGGCGCGATCGTCGCCACCACCGCTCCGAACCGCTGGGCAGGCGAGCCGGTCCGCGTCCTGGACCTTGCCCCCTGACTGCCGGTAGCACTGCGGTGCCGCCGGATCCGGCGGCACCGCAGTGCGTCACGGGGACACCTCGCTTGAGCCGTCCGGACCTCCCCAGCAGCACCGCATCCGCTTGGCCTCGCCACAACGGCGACCGGCAGGAAGTTGATCAGATGGTTCCGAGCGGAGGGCTCACGCAGCGCCTGACCGCGACCTCGGACAGCCTGGCGTACGGCTGCGCTGCTACCTCGACATGTGCCAGCGCCCCAGCCCCTGACCGAGACGGCACTCTCCGGGCCGGGGTGCTCCCGGTCGGCCACGCACGGCGGCACTGCGAAGCGCCTACCGAAGTCCGAGGCCGGGATGTCACGCTCAGCGCAGCGGCTCGGCATGGACTTTCCCGTTTCACCATCAAATATATGCAAACCGCCATCAAATCACTGCGTAACTCGCACCATCTCCAGGGGGATTGCTTTGCACGCACGTCTTGCCGCCGCAGCCGTCACAGTGGCTCTGGCCGGCCTCGTCTTCAGCGCTCCGGCCGCCACGGCCGCGGCGGCGCTGCCGGCCACCAACACGGCGCACCACTGTGTCCATCACACGACCGGCCTGTGTGGCTGGACCCACCGCCAGAGGCCGCAGAACAAGACCGAGACGGCGAAGTGCAAGGACGCCTCGCTCTCGTACTCTCGGCACGCCCAGGGCACTTGCTCCCACCACCACGGCGTCAGGTACTGGTTCAAGTAGGCCCACCACGCGCAGGCCCCCCGCTTCACACGGGAAGCGGGCGGCCCGTCCGATCTCATAGTCGACGGCCCGCTTCCTCAGGCCCCTATATGGGACCATCTTGTGCACCTGCTGCACGCGTTCATGGGCCTTGCGGGAGCACCGAGAGTGCTGCGGCGCGCGCCGACTTGCGGTTACCGCGTGGCCCTGGCCAGGGCCACGCGGATCGCATTCGCGCCGACCGGCCGGCCTTCCTCTTCCGAGTGCGGCCCATATGGCGTCCCCCACACCGGCGTACCCGTCTCCTGCCGCCAGCTGTCGGCCAGCGGTCCTGTGTCCACCACGCTGTAGCCGATCGAGTCGATGAACTCGACCACCGTCGCCTTGGCCTCAGCGGAGTCGCCGGCGATCGGCAGGTAGGAGCGGTCGGCCGCTCCTACCGGGCGGCCGAGTGACAGCAGGTGCTTGAAGAAGATGTTGTTGAACGCTTTCACCACCACGGCGTCCGGGAGATAGCGCAGCAGCAGTGCGCTCGAGGTCAGCGACTTGTCGTCGAGTTCGGGGATGAGCCCATCCCGCTCGGGGCCGTAGTTGCAAGTATCGATGACTGTTTTCCCGACTAGTGGCGCGGCAGGCAGGTTGGGAAAGGCCTTGACTGGCACCGTTATCACGATGATGTCGCCAGCCGCCGCGGCATCCGTGCTCGACGCGGCCGACGCCTGCGGCCCCAGTTCCGTAATCAAGTCCGCGAGCGTTTCGGGACCGCGCGAGTTACTCAGCACCACCCGGTGCCCGGCTTCGATGGCGAGCCGCGCGACGGCGCTCCCGATCTGCCCACTTCCGATGAATCCAACCGTTGTCATAGTTCTGCTTCCCTTCTCGAAAGCACCTACTCTGTCGTTGCTACTGCTCGATGTCGGCCTAGGAACGACGTCCTGGGACACCGGTCGCCCTCGGATCACCGAGGCCGTGCCAGTCACACAGCCGCCCAACTACCTCACCGGATCAGCACGGGGCAGCCGAGACAGCCAGGTATTCAGTTGAATTCTGCGCCGAGGGCGATGTCGAAGCCGGCGCCGTGGCGGGCCAGCCCCATCAGCAGGAGGCCGGTCCATTCAAGGACCGACGCCATCTGGAGCCCTCCGGCGTCGAGAGGCCGCAAGCCGATGCTCTTCAGAAACGCCGCGACTTGGGCTTTCGCCTCTACGTCGTCGCCGGCAAGAAACGCGTCCAGGGGCTTGTCGTGAGCGAGGACGTGGCCGAATATCGAGTTCAGCGCCTTCACGACCGGTGTGCCCTCGGGGGCGGCAGCGGCGATCTCCTGGGCCGCCGAGCGACCTGGGGTAGTCGCGAGCCCGTCGGCGTCGGTGTTGAAAGGATTGGAGATGTCGACGAGGATCTTGCCGGCCAACGCGCCGTCGTAGCGAATGACCGCGTCGACTGCGCCGGTGTACGGGACGGCCACGATGACGATGTCACCTGCCGGCGTTGCACCGAACACGCCGACGGTGGCTCCATTGCCGATCTGGTCGGCCAGCGCCTGAGCTTTGACGGTGTTCCGGCTCATGAGCTCGATGGTGTGGCCGTGCTTCGCCGCCCGGGTGCCGATGGCGGTGGCCATGTTGCCCGAGCCGATGATGCTGATGGTGGTCATGACGTTTTCCTTTGCTGTCTATCGATCAACTGCTGGGTAATAGGGGTCTTGCCGGTGTGGTGGGCTGCGTCGAGAGCATTGGCCGCGCAGGGCGGAGTGCTAAGAGCGTTCGCGGGCGACGTGTTCGCGTATGGCGGGGATAGTTTCCGCGGCGAAGCGTTCGAGTACGTCCGGGTCGTCGCTGGCCAGGATGAAGACGCTGACACCGTCCTCGACGGCCATCTGGGCCAGTGCCTCCGCAGTCTGCTGACTCGGGAAGATGTTCAGCAGCCGGGTGATCTCGCGGGGGTCGCGGTTAGCGGCCCGCGCGGCGTCGTCGATGATCGCGTTTCCCTTCTGGAGGCCGCCTGGCTCCATGACCGGCAGCGACGGCAACCAGCCATCGGCCTTACGTCCCACCAGGCCCTGCATCTTCGGCTTGTGGGCTCCGAGCCAGATCGGGATCTCGTGTGCGGGCGCGGGTCCGCGCTCGGCGCCGTGGACCGAATAGAACTCCCCGTCGACATCCAGTCGGCCGGGCCCGTCGGCGTCCCACACCCCACGGATCACGTCGATCGCCTCGCTCAACGCCGCCACTGACTGCAACGGGGTCAATCGACGTCCGCCGATCGCCTGCACCGCATCCCAGTAGAAGCCGGCCCCGAGCCCGAGGCTCATCCGACCACCGGAGAGCAGGTCGAGGCTGGCGGCCGCGCGGGCGAGCACGGCGGGGGGCTGACGCAGCGGCAAGTTGAGCACATTGCCAGACAGACCGATGCGCTCGGTCCGCGCGGCCACCCAACTCAGCAGAGTCCAGGTATCGAGAAAGCTCGACTGGTAGGGATGATCCTGGAAGGTCACGAAATCGAACCCGAGCCGCTCACTGAGCTGCGCCAACTCGACCGGACGGGTCGCCGGGGAGTTCGTGGGACCAATGAATGTTGCGAAACGCAGGGGATGACCATAGTCAGGCATCGATGTCTCCTTCAGTCGTTCGTGCGTGGTCAGCCGCGACGCGCGACGTCGTCGCCCACAGCGTGTTGTCAGATCAGGGCGCTGACGATTCCGTCGAGAGGCTCGGGCTGGCCGGCCTCGTGGTGAAGGCTGGTGCCGCCGCGGATCAGGGCGCCGCAGATGACAGCGGCGGCCCAGAAAAGACCCGCGGCCCACCAGAATCCGATGGCGAACCCGTGCACGGTGGCACCGACAACGGCCGTGCTGCCATGCTCGGTCAGGTAGTGGTTGGTTGCGGTGGCGACGAAGGTGCTGATCAAGGCGACGCCGAGCGCCGAGCCGAGCTGCTGTGAGACATTGTTGAGCGCCCCGGCGGTGCCGGCGTCGCGCAGTTCGACGCCCATCTGCCCGACCGCGACGGCCACGACGGCGGCCGAGCCGATACCCGTTCCGATCAGCACCAGCCCGGGCAGCACCCAGGCCGCGTACGGGCTGCCCGCATCGGCTTGGGTCAGCAAGGCGGCCCCAGCACCGGAGGCGATCAAGCCGGCGGCGACGATGAACCGCATAGTCAAGCGCTGCAACAGCACGCCCTGGGTCAGCGTGGCTACCACGCCAATTGTCACCATCAGCGGCAGGAACGCGACGCCGGTCGTGATCGGCGAGTAGCGCAGCACGCCCTGGAAGTAGTACGTCAGGAACAGGAACACTGCAAATACCGCCGCGTTCGCCAGGAAGAGCGTCAGGTAGGCCGCACTGCGATTGCGGTCGGCGAGTACGCGCAGCGGGATGAGCGGGTGACGGTCGACCTTCTGGAGCACGACGAAGCCGACCAACAGGAGACCACCGACGACGAGCGGGGTCAGCGTGACTGCCGAGCCCCAGCCGTCCGTCTGGGCCTTGGCCGAGCCGAAGACCAACCCGAAAATCGCCGCCGAGCCGACGACCGTGCTAGGCACGGAAAGCTTGGGCTTGTCGGGTTCGGTGGAGTTGTGCAGCAATGTGAGTCCGCCGATGAGTCCCACGACCGCGAGGACGATGTTCACGTACATGCACCAGCGCCAGCTCACATAGTCGGTCAGCAAACCACCCAGCAGCAGGCCGATGGCGCCGGCGCTGCCCGACACCGCACCGAAGATCCCGAACGCCTTGTTCAGCTCCCTGAGGTCGGTGAAGATCACGGTGATCAGCGACAACGCCGCCGGCGCGAGAATCGCGGCGAACCCACCCTGGACGGCCCGGGCAGTGATCAACGTGCCGATGTTCGGGGCCGCGCCGCCGACGGCGGAGGCAATCGCGAACCCAAGCAGTCCCACGATGAACATGGTTTTGCGGCCGTACGCGTCGGCAAGCCGGCCGCCCAGCGGCAGCAAACTGCCGAACGCCAGCACGTAAGCAGTGATGACCCACTGCCGGTTGGCGTCAGAGAAGCCCAGGTCGGCCTGCGCCGAAGGCAACGCCACGTTCACGACAGTCGCATCCAGCAGAATCATGATCTGGGCGGTGACGACGACGCCCAGAGCCATCCACCGTCGCTCGTGGTACGGATTGTGTGGAACCGTCGATTGCGCTGCGTCGGCTTTCGCCACGACTGAGACGCGGGGGGCCCCGGAGGGCTTGTTACTGCTCATTTTCTCTGCCCCTGGTGCGGTTAGGTCGGAGCGCCGGCATGAGGCGCTTCTCTGGTCGTCGCTCGCTGTTAGATCTGGCTGAACCCGCCGTCGACGACTAGGTTTGCGCCGGTGATGAAGCTGGCGTCCGAGGAGGCCAGGAACAGCGCAGCAGCCCCGATTTCCTCGCTGCTGCCCAGCCGTCCCAGCGGGATGGCGGCGGTGATCTGCTCCCGAAACTCGGGGGATACCGTGCTGAAGAGCGCGGTATCGATCGAACCGGGACTGACGACATTTACCCGGATACCGCGGATCTTCAGCTCCGCGGCCCAGGTGCGGGCGAGTGAACGCACGGCGGCCTTGCTCGCCGAGTAGACACCGGCACCGGGAATGCCCTTGGTCGCGCTGGTCGTGCCGTTCAGGATGATCGACGCACCGTCGCTCATCAACGGCAGCAGGTACTGAACGGTGAACACAGTGCCGCGGAAGTTCACGCCCACCATCGCATCGAACGTATCCGGGGTGATGCTTCCCAACGGGTCGGACACCGAACCGAGGCCGGCGCTCGCAAACAGGACGTCGACTCGTCCGTGGTGCTCCCGCACGGTCTCGGCCAAGCGAGCCAGGTCGTCGAGATCTCCCGAGTCCGCCTGCACGCCCGTCACGTTGTGGCCGATGGCGGCGACCGCCTCATCCAGTCTGCGCCTGTCTCGTCCGGTGATGAACACGTAGGCGCCTTCGGCGACGAACAACTTGGCCGTCGCCAACCCCATCCCAGAGGTTGCTCCAGTGATCACGGCGACCTTGCCATCAAGTTTGGGCATGTTGACCTTCATCCTTCTGTCGGCCGAACGGCCGAACGGTGCGCGGACCCTGCGGGCCGGCGAGTACGCGCCGGTTGTGCGAAGCGCTCCGCAAACGGGACTGTTCTCCCGTCGTGGGTACACGCTCATCGTACCAGATGCGTGCGCGCGCATCTAACTGGGAAGGCACTCAGTTTCCGGGTATGCTGCTGGGTGTGAAGGCACCCGTGTCGCAACCGCGAATCATTTCCCCGGACCAAGTCAAGGGCTGGTTTGCGCTGCTGTTCACCCACGCCACAGTTACCGGGCGGATCGACGCCGCGCTGATGGACCAGCACAAGATCTCGTTCAGCACCGTCGAGATCCTGTGCTGGCTCCTGGAAACCGAGCCTCAGTCGGTTCGAGTTCTGTCTGGCGAACTTGTCAGCGTGAGCCCGACTCGAGCATCACGGTTGGTCCAGGAACTGATCGTTGCCGGGCACCTCCAGCGTGGCGCCGACCAAGGCGACGGGCGGGTGTCGCTCATCAGCTTCACCAAAAGCGGACGGCACTTCGCCGAGTCGGTCAGACGAACTTTCGAGGATTCGGTCAAGAGACACTTCGTCGATCCCCTCGACGACGATGACATTGCTGCCATCACCCGGATTTGGGCCAAGCTCGAAAACGCAGAAGGTCCTAGTGAACCGTTCCGGGTTTGATCGAGGCTCGATCTTTTGGAAGGATCGAGTCCGTTATGGCGAAGCAATACCCGAAGGAGCTCAAGGAGCGGGCCGTGCGTCTGGTCCTGGAGACTTCGTGATCAGTACAAGACGGAGTCCGCGGCGATCCGCTCGATCGGCGCGAAGCTCGGACATCGGGCCGGAGTCCCTGCGGAACTGGGTGCGGCAGGCCGAGGTCGATGCCGGTGCCCGGACCGGGACTACGACGGAGAAGTCCGCCCAGCTCAAGGCGCTGAAGAAGGAGGTCGCCGAGCTGAAGCGGGCGAACGAGATCCTGAAGGCTGCGGCACTTCGCGGCCGAGCTCGACCGGCCACACACACGCTCGCTCGTAGCGTTCATCGACGAGCACCGGGACCGCTTCGGCGGAGTCGAGCCGATCTGCAGGACGCTCACCGAGCATGACTGCAGCATCCACCCG
>NZ_JBEXHZ010000077.1:0-16622 GCF_040608315.1 Streptomyces sp. NPDC005195 | reverse complement strand
CGCTCCCCCTGGCGAACCTCGGCGACCACGACGACCGTCGCGCCCGGCGCCTTCGACCCTGAGATCGTCCCCGTCGGCGGCCACCCGGTGGACCGTGCGACCGGGGCGGCAGGACGCTTTCGGCCAAGGGTCAGCCGGACCACCTGGCTCTCGGGGGCGGGCTGTCGTCGAGGAAGCCGCCGGACTGGTGCTGCCACAACTTCGCGTAGGCGCCGTCCGCGGTGAGCAGTTCCTGGTGGGTGCCCTGTTCGACGACCCGTCCACGGTCGATGACGACGAGCCTGTCCATCTTGGCGACCGTACTCAGCCGGTGCGCCACCACGAGCGCCGTCCTGCCGTCCATCAGCCGCCACAGGGCCTCCTGGACGAGATGTTCGCTCTCCGAGTCCAGGGCGCTGGTCGCCTCGTCGAGCAACAGGATCGGCGCGTCACGCAGGATCGCGCGGGCGAGGGCGACCCGCTGACGCTGTCCGCCGGACAGCTTGACCCCGCGCTCGCCGACGATGGTGTCGAATCCGTCCGGCAGCGCGTCGCTGAACTCGGTGACGTGTGCCGCCTCGGCCGCGCGCCGGATCTCGGTGTCCGTGGCGTCCGGCCGGGCGAAGGCGATGTTGTCCCGCAGTGTGCGGTGGAACATCGCCGGATCCTGCGGGACATAGGCGATGGTGCCGCGCAGGTCGGCCTGGCGAAGTCTGCTGATGTCCTGCCCGCCGATCAGGATGCGGCCGGCGTCGACGTCCGTCATCCGCAGCAGCAGACGGGTGAGCGTGGTCTTGCCGCCGCCGGACCGGCCGACAAGTCCGATCTTCGATCCGCCGGCCACCGCCAGATCCAGTCCCTCGAAGAGGGGGCGCGCGCCCGCGTGGGCGAAGCTGACCCGTTCGAAGCGGACGTCGGCGGCATGGGCGCGGAGGGGCTCCGGTGAGGGCGGGTCGAGCACGGTCGGCGAGGTGAGCAGCAGTTCGGTGAACTGCGCCGCCTCGGTCATCGAACTCTCCAGGCGCCGGTAGATCTGGTTGAACTCGAACATGATCCGCGTGGCGTTGCTGTAGTACGTGAAGGCGACCACGACCGCCTCCACGCCGAGTTCGCCTCCGCCCAGCGCCACGGCCAGCAGCAGGCCCAGGACGTTGGTCAGCACGGACATCGGCGCGACCAGGGTGTCGATGCGCAGGTTGCCGTAGTCCCACGACCTCAGGGTGAGGCGCCGTGACTCCGCGACGCGGGACCGGTGTTCGGCGGCCTCCCGCTCCTCGGCGGCGAACGCCCTGACCGTGTCCATGTTCATCAGACTGTCGGAGACGTGGCCCGACACCCGGGCGATCGCCTCCTCGCGCTGGCGGACGAGCGACTGACGGCGACGGATCAAAGGGACGACGCACACCGCGGTCAAGGTGATCATCGTGAGGAGCCCGACGACGAGAAGGGGCGCGTAGCGCCACAGCACCACCGCGCCGAAGGCGAGCGGGACGAACCGTCCCACGACCGCGAAGGTCAGGGTGTCGACGAACTCCTCGAAGCGAGAGGCGAAACTCAGGGCCCGCTTGGTCAGCGATCCGGCGAAGTTGTCGTGGAAGAAGGCGGCGTCCTTGGCGAACAGTTCGTCCAAGCCGATCACGTACAGATGCTCGATGCCGCGGGCGTCGAGCCGGTTGAGACAGTGCAGCCCGATACGCCAGAACGCCTCCGAGACCAGCAGGACGCCGGCGAAGCAAAGGACGTACGGCAGCGTGGAGTGGACGGTGGTTGCGGGGTGGTCGGCGATCCGGCCGACGAGTTTGGCGACGATGAGTGGGGCGATGTAACTGATTCCGATGTTGCCGACGGCGGGAAGCAGCAGCGCGGGCGCCGTCAGCCGGCGCCGCCGGGTCAGTTCCCGGGTGTAGTAGCGCAGTGCGAGAACAACCGGGCCCTTGCCCGGTAAAGACTTGCGTGGTGCGAGCAATCCCATTCCCCACCCCCGTGATGTCGTACGACATCCCCCCTCGCCTGCCGCGGCGGCGGGGCACTGTCGCGTGGTCGGACGGTCGTACGGAGCTTCGGTGCGCCTGGGGACGTCGCCCTCGGGCGCGCCACACGCCCGTGGCGGACGGCGGCCCCACGCCGATGAACGCAGACGATGACTGCGGGCGATCGCACCCACACGCTCCGTTATCGACAGTGTCCCGCGCGGGTGGGCGCCCGGTCCAAGCATTTTCTCGGCCGATTCGACAGCCCACGCCACTCGGGCCGCCCCATCGGCACGGACGACCCTGCCGGCACAGACGGACCCGCCGACTCGGGGCGCCGGCGTCGACGAGGGCATCGAGCACCGAGGGTAGGAGTCCGGAATTCAGTGCGCGCCGACGTGGTCCAGGTCGGCGAGCAGCCGTTCCACGTCGGTCATGAGCGAGCCGTAGACATACCACGCACCCGGCTTGACGAGGGTGCCCCCGCCGATCAGGTCGGTCATGGCGTCGTGCCAGGCCTGCGCTTCGTCGATCGCTTCACGGAGCTCCCCGCGGGGAGCCGTGCCCGACGGGCCGACGGCCGCGCGCGGCCCGGCGAATCCCTGGACGGCGTCTCCGGCCAACCGCAGGGTCTTCGCGTAGCGGTCGAGGAACTGCTGCCCCAGGTGGTGGTCGGCGTGCTCGTTGTGGGCGTTGTCCGCCAGGGTCCGCGCGATCCCCCGGACCTGGAACGACACCCCGCGCAGGGCGCCGAACGCATCGGCGTACGTCAGGTCCTCGCAACGCGCGTGCGCGACGCACCGAGTGTTCCAGCGCAGGCTCTCGTCGGCCCGTTGCACCTCCTCCTCCGCGCTGGTGAAGCGTTCTTCCAGGTGACGCGCTTGGTGCAGCCAGGTGTGGGCCTTGACGGTGAGGTGTCGCTGGGCCAGACCTGAACCCATGTCCCGCAGCAGGCTTCCCATGTCGTGGGCCAGGCCGCGCACGGCGGCGTCGGACTCGTCCAGGTAGAGCGGAGGCAGGACGAAGGCGTTCACGGCGACGCCGACGGCCGCGCCGACGAGGGTCTGGAGCACAGGGGACACCAGGCTGCCCACAGGGTCGGCCGCGCTGGCGGCCAGTGCGATGAGCGCGGTGGAGGCGATCTGCACACGGTCGTCCGTGGAACGGCGAGGGCCCGCCAGGACCGCGACGACCACGATGGCGACGACGCCGCCCGCGGTCGATCCCAGCAGCCGGGCGGTCACCAGGGCGAGGACGAGCCCAGCGACCCTCGCGACCATGTTCTGAGCCGCCTGCGTCACGGATCGGTACACCGTGGAGGCGTTCACCGCGAGCAGGGCGGTCGTGACGGCCAGGTAGGGGTGCCCCCCGGGGGACCACGGGGCTACCGCACCCCAGGTGAGTAGGGTCGCGGCCAGGGTCTTGACGCCGTACACCGCCTGGCTGCTCCGCTTGCCGCGCAACCGGTCGGTGAGGTGACGTGCCGACCCCGCCGCCTTGGCCAGGGAGTACCCCGGCAAGACAATGGAATCCTGCATGGCCTCGAGAGTGACAGCTTTTGTCGTTATTTACAGCATGATGTCCGCCACGGTCGATGAGGTCCGGCCCGCCGTGGAGTGCCCGGGAAGCCGCGGGGGCACGGCGTCTGGGGGCGGTCCGGAAGGCGGCCACCGGGGAGCGGAACGCGGGATCGTCAGGTCCGGCTCTCCGGCAGCGCGTCCGCCGTCGCACCGCTCTCCGCCGTGGCGGAACGCAGGGGAAGTTCAGCGATCACGGTGAAGCCGCCCTCGGGCCGCGGTCGCGCGATGAGATTCCCGCCCACGCTGGCCGTCCGCTCCCGCATGCCGATCAGGCCATGGCCCGTACCCTGCTGCGGCCCGTACGGGATCGCGCAGCCGTCGTCCTCGACAGTGATCGTCAGGCACTGCCGTCCGAAGGCCAGGTGCAGCCGGGCCTTGTCCGCACTGCCGTGCTTGCGCACATTGGTCAGAGCCTCCTGGACGATGCGGTAGGCGGCCAGATCGACCGCGGGCGTCAACGGATGGGCGGATCCGTTCCGGGTGCACAGGACGTGGAGACCGACGCGTTCGAACGAGGCCAGGAGGGCCGGCAGCTGCGCCAGGCCCGGAATCGGATCTCGCGGCGCGTCGGCATCGTCGCACTGGCGTAGCAGGCTCACGGTCGCGCGCAGTTCGTCCAGCGCGGACCGGCTCGCTTTCTGGATGTCCGTGAGAGCGGCGAGGATCTGCTCGGGCCGGTCCCTCCCCACATGGGCCGCGACGCCGGCCTGAGCGTTGATCAAGGCAATGTTGTGGGCGACGATGTCGTGCAGCTCACGGGCGATCCGGACGCGCTCGGCCGCCACTCGCTGCCGTGCCTCCTGTTCACGAGTCCGCTCCGCATGTTCCGCGCGTTCCTCGACGGCCGCGATATGGGCACGGCGCGAGCGCACCCCGTCCCCCACCGCCGCCGGCAGCGCCGTCCAGGCCAGCATCGCGACGTTGCCGGGCTGCAGCCAGGAACCCGGCTCGTACACCACCTCGGCCCCGACCAGTACGGCGGCAGAAGCCGCCGCGACGCCCCAGGCGGTACGACGGTCGGTCAACGCGGCCACCGAGTAGACCGACACGATGACCGGGCTCGTCACCAGCGGACTCTCGCGGAACCCGAGTACCTGGAACGCCGCCCCGCAACCGACCGCCAAAACCGCTACACCGAAGGGGTACCGGCGCCGCCACGGCAGCGCGAAGCAGCCCACCGCCGCCAGCAGGACAGCGGGCCACCTCAGGTCGAAGCGATGCTCGCGCGGAATGATGGAGGCGGCCACGACGGACAGCACGAACAGCCCCAGCGCCACCGCCACGTCGAAGGACCTGCTGCGGAGGCCATGACCTGGCCTGCTACCGATACTCACCGCCATGGCACCACCGTAGGGATACCGCCCGCGCGCTGCTCGCCGGCAAAAGCGGTCCGCGGCTGGTTTTCCCAGCACCCACGGCCCCGCACCACTCCGGCGGGAGTTGACCTCTTCGAGTGATGAGCGGCGACGAGACCGTTTCTACGGCAGTGAGCGTCGGTTCCGTCGGGTCTGGCGGAAGGGCTCGTGGGCCGGTGTCCGGATGCTGCCGCGCACCCCTGTCCGGGCCCGCCCGACCGGACGGTTTCCAGGGGGCCGACGACGGAGAGCCCGGACGCGGGCGGTGAGGTCGAGCGGACCGAGGTCCTCGGCCTACGCGGCGTACACGATGCGGTTCAGGCCCCCGCCGACGAGGCGGCAGGCCGTCGGCTCGCCGGTCAGGGGACGGCCCGGCCGGTCCAGGTGCGGGCTGAGATGGCCGGGGCGGGGAACGGCGGCCTGGCGCGGCCGGCCCGTACACCGTGGGCGACGCTGACGATCTCGGTGACCTCGTGCACGCTGACCACGGCGGCCACAGCGGCCAGGTCGAGGACGCCGAGCAGGGCCGGTGGCATCAGGCCGACGATGACGGCCAAGGACCGGCTGACGTTCTGCGGCACGATGCGGCGGGAGCGGCGGGAACCGCGGGAGGGGCTGGCGTGATCGAGAGCCTGGGGCAGGTGGCGCAGGTCCTCACTCGTCAGCGCCCCAACAACGGACGCGAGCCGCCGCCACGGATGATCGTCCCGTGGCGGCGGCTCGGATGCTCAGTGATCGTGCGGCGGATCGCGGTCAGCGCGGCCTCGTCGTCGCGTTGTCGTCGAGGCGTTCGCCGCAGTGGGCGGGATGACTCCGCGCCGGATGTGACGCGGACGCGAGCCTGGCCTGCTCAAGCCCATTCGAGCGCAGGTATCAGGCGCAGCGCGTTGTCCCGGTTGATGCCGCGGAGCTGGTGGCCGGCGATGGCCGGGTCGCTGTCCAGGGCCGGTGCCGCGACGTCGGAGACGATATGGGCGGGGGTGGGCGGCCAGTCGGTGCCGAAGAGGATCCGGCCGGGGTCGACCGTGGCCATGAGGGTGGGGGTCGAGGACGGGGACATGGGCCCCGCCGTGTCGTAGTAGAAGCGGTGCAGGTAGTCGCGTATCCGGGACGGTTCGATCTCGGGGGTGAGGTGGTTGCTGAAGAGCTCCAGGCGGGTCGCCATGTAGGGGAGGAAGCCGCCGCCGTGCGGGAGGATGAAGGTGAGGTCGGGGTGGCGGTCCAGAGTGCCGTTGAGGATGAGGTTGATCGCCGCGCGAGTCGTGTCCATGAGGAAGTCGCACAGGAACGGCGGCAGGCCCGGGACACCCGCCCCGTCGGCGTGGCCACCGGGTACGTCCATCGGGTGCGTGCTGATGACCGCGGAGCGTTCGTTCAGCTCGGCGAGGAGGCGGTCGTGGGAGGGGTCGCCGAGATAGACGCCGCCCGCGCTGGTGCGGGTGCTCACTCCGACGGCGCCGAGATCGTCGAGGCCGTGCTTCAGCGCCCAGCTCGACAGGTCGAGGTCGTCGAGGAAGACCGGTGCGAAGAAGGAGAAGCGGGTGGGGTGGTCCGCGGCTATTTTCGCCGCCGCCTGCAGCGCGACCCGTGCACTCTCCTCACGCTTGCCGCGCTCCTGGATGCGGCCGAGCATGGCCACGGTCATGACGGTGGTACGGATCCCCGTTCGGTCCATGAGGGCGAGCGCAGAGTCGAGGTCCCAGCGGGTCCACCAGGGCAGCCTGTCGCGCCGGACCAGGCCCTGTGCCTCGGCCCAGTCGAGCCAGGCGGGCGCGGTGAAGTGGTGGTGGACGTCCACGCGGGAGGTTCGGGCGTCGTCATCGGCCGGGGCGGACGACGAAAGGTGGGGTGAGGTCATCGTGGGCTCTTTCTCCGTTCAGAAGCGGCGTTCAGGTGGAGGCACTCAGACGCGCGCGTCGGATGCCGTCGCAAGTGACTGCTCCGCCGCGGCTTCCGTCGCGGCGTTCGATGGCGTCTCGCGGCGAAGCACCGTCATCAGCGTGTCCGTGAGGGCCCGTTCCGGGTCCGGTACGAGCTGGGGCGACCGCCATGCCACGAAGCCGTCGGGGCGGACCAGGACGGCACCGGACTCCGCCGTGCCGTGCAGCGCCGCCCAGTCGGCCCCGTCCTCGGGGACCAGGTCATGGTCCGCGCCGACGACGTAGCCTTCCACCGGGATGCCCAGACTCGCGGTGACATCGCGGGCCGCGGTGCGCCAGGCTTCGCCTCCGGGGCCGGTGAGGACGACGAAGGACCGTTCGTAGAGATCCAGGGTGGAGATCCGCCGGCCGTCCCGGGTGGTCACCCACAGGTGGGGGGCACGGCTCCCGGGGGCACCGCCCAGCTGGAACAGGTCGGGCACGATCGGGGCGTCCGGGTCGGCGCCGACGACGGCGCCCGACGGGTAGCGGTAGCACAGGGCCACCGTCAACGCGTCGGCCGGATCGTCCTTGCGCTTCTTCTCCGGGGTGTATCCCGGGTGCTGTTCCTCGGTCGCCTGGAACAGAGCGCGGGCGGTCGTCGCGACCGCGACCGGCCGGCGTTCCGTCTGATAGGTGTCGAGCAGCCCCGGTCCGGCCCAGCCGCGCAGGGCGGCCGTGATCTTCCAGGCGAGGTTGTGGGCGTCCTGGATACCGGTGTTGGAGCCGAAGGCCCCGGTGGGGGGCATCTCGTGCGCCGAGTCACCGGCCAGGAAGACCCGGCCCTCGCCGTAGCTGTCGGCCACGCGGTCCGCCGCGTGCCAGGGGGCCTTGCCGGTGACCTCGACGTCGAGGTCGGGGATACCCGCCGCGGCGCGGATGTGGGCGACGATGCGCGCGTCGGTGAAGTCTTCCAGTGTCTCGCCCCGGTCCGGAGCCCAGGGGGTGTGGAAGACCCACTGCTCGCGGTTGTCCACCGGCAGCAGGGCGCCCTCTCCGGCGGGATCGGTGATGTAGCAGACGACGAAGCGCTTGTCTCCGAGGACGTCCCGCAGCTTCTTGCTGCGGAACGTGACGCTCACGTTGTGGAACAGCGCGCCCGGTCCGGACTGGGTGATCCCCAGCCGCTCGCGCACCGGACTGCGGGGCCCGTCGGCGGCCACGAGGTAGCGGGTGTGCACGATGCGCGTCTCGCCGCTGTCACGGTCGCGTACCTCCGCGTGCACCCCTTCCGCGTCCTGGGTGAAGGAGACCAGTTCGGTGCCGAAGCGGATGTCGCCGCCGAGGGAACGGGCGTAGCGCAGAAGGACGGGCTCGAGGTCGTTCTGACTGCACAGACACCAGCCGGACGAGGTGATCCGCGACAGGGACGGACCCTTGTCGATGGCCTTCACGATCCACCGGCCGTCGCCGCCGGCGAGCGTTTTCACCTGGAGGACGCCGTCGTTCCCGACCAGGGCGCCCGCCGCGGCACGGATGTCCGGCTCGACGCCCGCGGTCCGGAACAGCTCCATGGTGCGCAGGTTGTTCCCACGGCCGCGGGGGTGGGTGGACGTCGCAGCGTGACGCTCGACGAGAAGGTGCTCGACACCGAGGCGGCCGAGAAAGACCGACGTGGACAGGCCCACCAGGGAGCCCCCTACCACCAGAACTGGTACGGATTCCACGGCTCGTCTGCTCATCAGCTGATCCCCTAACGTCTGTCGTCAAAGTCGGTCGTCCGAAGCCGAACGCCCCAACCCTGGGAAACGGCGACTCGGGGCCTTTCCATTCGGCATCAACTCTTCGCGCACTTCACGGGACCCGCACCTCTTGTTGCTCCGATCGCGACGCCGCGTCCCGCCCCAGCCCCGGATGGGCTAAGGACGTTTGCTGGCGGCTGCCCGCCGGGAACCGTCGAGGCCATGACGCAAACACCCACGCAGACCGAACCCGGATCGGCGGACGCCGCGGCGGCCGCCTCCCGATGCGCCCCCGAGTTCCGCGCCAATCCGCACCCCGTGTACGCGGAGTTGAGGAAGACCGCCCCGGTGTGCCCGCTGCAGCCGCGGCACGGCGTGGAGACCTATCTGATCACCCGTTACGACGACGCGCGCGCTGCGCTGGCCGACCCCCGGCTGAGCAAGGACATGTACGGCGCCCTCGACGCCTACCACCGCATCTTCGGCGACTCCTCCATCGCGCTCGACGACAACATGCTGTTCTCCGACCCGCCGAAGCACACCCGGCTCCGGAGGATCGTCCAGGGCGCCTTCACCCCGCGCCGTGTGGAGTTGCTGCGCTCGCGCATCCAGCAGGTCGCCGAGGACCTGCTGGAGCGCTGCCCGACCGACGCGTCCATCGACCTGCTCCCGAACTACGCGTTCCCGCTGCCGCTCCAGGTCATCTGCGAACTCCTCGGCGTGCCGGAGGACGAGCGCGAGCGCGCCCACCAGTGGGCGGCGACCGTGGCGAAGTCCGGATTCGGGCCGGAGGCGAAGAAGGCTCTGGAGGCGGCGGAGGAGAAACTGCGCGACTTCCTCGTCGACCTCGTGGCGCGCAAGCGCAGCACGCCCGGCGACGATCTGATGAGCGCGCTCATCGCGGCTCAGGACGTGGACGGCGCCCTGACGGACCATGAGCTGGTCTCCACGGCTTGGGTGCTGTTCTTCGCGGGTCACAAGACCAGCGCATACCTCAT
Source organism: Streptomyces sp. NPDC005195 (assembly GCF_040608315.1). Lineage (NCBI taxonomy): Bacteria > Bacillati > Actinomycetota > Actinomycetes > Kitasatosporales > Streptomycetaceae > Streptomyces > Streptomyces sp. NPDC005195. The sequence continues at coordinate 7,139 of NZ_JBEXHZ010000077.1, read as the reverse complement.
CGGCAACGCCGTGTACCACCTGCTATCGAAGCCGGACCAGCACCGCGCGGCCCTCGCGAGCCCCGATGCCCTGAAGCAGGCCATCGAGGAACTGCTGCGGTACGAGGGGTCGGTGGAGAGCTCCACCTTCCGCCACGCCACCGAGGACATCCCGATGCGCGGCGTGGTGATCCCCAAGGGCGCCCTCGTCCAGATCGCCATCACCTCCGCGAACCGCGACCCGCAGGCGTACGCCGAACCCGACCGGCTCGACGTCACGCGCACCGGAAGCCAGCCCCACCTGGCCTTCGGCCACGGCCCCCACTACTGCATCGGCGCGTCTCTGGCCCGCCTGGAGATGCAGGTCGCGCTCACCACGCTGTTCCGCCGGTATCCCGAGATCACGCTGGCCGTACCTCCGCACGAGGTGCGCTGGCTGACCGTGCCCTTCCCGGCGTTCCGCGGACTCACCGAGCTGCCCGTGGTCCTCGATCCGGAGCGGATCGTCGGCTGAACGCATCGCTGACCGAGCGCGTCGCCGAACAGCACGCTTGCCCGTCGTGGTCCGGCTCGTGGTCGGGTGCGGCCACCGGGCCGCCCATGCGTCGCACACAGCGTGGGGCGATGGCGAACGGCTCGGGCAGCACTCCCCCGGTGCGCGCGGCAGCCCCGCCGTTCGATCCACCGGTCGGCGTCCAGGATGCCGCCTGGCTCTTGGACGCCGAGGCCGAACGGCCGGCCGGATGCGTACGGGGCCGGGGCCGCGTCTACGCGACGTCGGCCGTTTGCCGTCTGCCGCCCGCTTCCGCCGTCCGCCGTCCGCCGTCCGCCGGTGATCGTCCGCCCAGCCGGGCCCCTGTCGGACAGCTGCCGGCCCGGCGACCCCGCCGGTGGTTACGGAGCTGCGAACCCGCGGTGACCCCCTCACGTGCGAGGGTGATCCCACCGCCCGCTCCTTCACCCAACCGAGTTGCCGTCGGTTTCGGGCCGCGCTCCGGGGGGCGCCTACGACCGTAGCCCGCTTGAGATCACTCTGCGACGCCGGGCGCCCGTTCTGTCCCTGCCTTGAACTCCCTGCCATGCCCCGTCGCTGCGGGTCGGCGGCGACGAGGGCGCCGACCGCCGGCGGACGTCGGCCGGATCCGACTCACGCTGTCTGAATATCGCCGGATATCCGATAAACCCGACGCGGAGCAAGATCGCTGGTTCGAAGTAACTCGATTGCCACGACAGGCAAGTCGGGCGCACCGGCCGTTACGGTTCCTGTGGATCTGGAGGGATTCCGTGCAGTTTCCCCATCCGTTTCCGCACGCAGTGGTCGGCGCTCATCCGCCGATCGGCGCCGTCGCAAAGGAGATCTCGCTCGATGACCGTTGAGACCAGCCCGGAATCAGGGCTGGAGCCGCGTCGGCAGTCCAGCCTGGGCACCGCGGCCGCCCGTAACCTCGCCACCACGACCAAGTCCGCCCCGCAGATGCAGGAGATCACCTCGCGGTGGCTGTTGCGGATGCTCCCCTGGGTGGAGACCAAGGGCGGCACCTACCGGGTGAACCGCCGGCTGAGCTACCACGTCGGTGACGGGCGCGTCGAGTTCGTCCAGGACGGTGCCCACGTCCGTGTGATTCCCCGCCGTCTCGGTGAGCTGTCCCTGTTCCGCGGCTTCGAAGACGTCGACGTGCTTACGGCGATCGCCGGCCGGTGCGTCCAACGCGACTTCCGAGCCGGCGAGGTCCTGGTCCGTCGTGACACCCCCGCCGAGCAGATCCACCTGATCGCCCACGGCCGGCTGAGCCAGACGTCCGTCGGCAAGTACGGGGACGAGGTGACGGTCGGCGTGCTTGCCGACGGCGGCCACTTCGGCGAGAACGCCCTCGTGGACACCGACGCGAGGTGGGACTGCACCGTCACCGCTCAGACGGCGGGTACCCTGCTGACCCTGTCCCGCGCCGACTTCGCGGCCGTGCTGTCCTCGGCCCCCGGCTTGCGGACCCATGTGCACCATTTCGGCACGCTCGCCCTCCGGCGGCAGAACCACCACGGCGAGGCCGAGATCGCCATGTCGGCCGGTCACACCGGCGAAGCCGAGGTGCCGAGTACCTTCGTCGACTACGAACTCCACCCGAGGGAGTACGAACTCTCCGTCGCGCAGACGATCCTGCGTGTCCACTCGAGGATCGCCGATCTCTACAACGATCCGATGAACCAGACGGAGGAACAACTCCGGCTCACCGTCGAAGCGTTGCGGGAGCGCCAGGAGCACGAGCTGATCAACAACCGCGAGTTCGGCCTGCTCCACAACGCCGCCTTCAAGCAGCGGATCCAGAGCCACTCCGGGCCGCCCACACCCGACGACCTCGACAATCTGCTCTGCCGGCGCCGCGGCACCAAATTCTTCCTCGCCCACCCCAGGACGATCGCGGCGATCGGCCGCGAGTTCAACGCCTACGGCCTCTACCCGGAGCACGTAGACCTCGGCGGCCAGCAGGTCCCGGGGTGGCGCGGGGTCCCGATCCTGCCCTGCAACAAGATCCCCATCAGCAAGGACAACACCAGCTCGATCCTCGCCCTGCGGACCGGGGAGGACAACCAGGGCGTCATCGGCCTGCGTCAGACCGGCCTGGCGGAGGAGTACGAGCCGGGGCTGTCGGTGCGCTTCATGGGCATCAACGAGCAGGCGATCCTCTCGTACCTGGTCACCACGTACTTCTCCGCCGCAATCCTTCTGCCCGACGCGCTGGGCGTGCTGGAGGACGTGCAGATCGCCCGTAGTCGCCGTTAGAGGGCTCGCGTTCACCTGTCTCGGTCTCCCGGCCTGGCGAGGCCCTCCCCTTTCACCAAGGAGCCAAGGATGCCCGAGCCCGGGCCTTCCCCTGTGCAGCCGAGCGTGGCTGACGCCGCGGCCCTCGTCGGGGCCCGTACCCGCCTCACCCAGTCCGCATCCGACGGCGGCACCACCAGCGACTTCGTCCCACGGAGCAGCGAGGAGGGCAATGCCGTGGTGGTGGGTCCCATGCTCCCCGCCCTGGAACGGATTCTGCGGGGCCCCAGCGGGCTGGGCACAGCCGGCCTGCATCTGACGCGGCGAGAGGAACCACCGACACCTGGGGAGCCGGAGACGCCGGTCGAGGGCACGCCGGTCCCCGGCCTCTACCACCACCCGGTGACCCAGCCGGACCCGGTTCGGGTGGAGGAGGTCAGCCGCAGGATCAAGAGGTGGGCGGTCGACGAGGTCCAGGCCTATCCCCCGGAGTGGGAGGACCAGTTCGACGGCTTCTCCGTCGGGCGCTACATGGTGGCCTGTCATCCCGACGCTCCCACGGTCGACCAGCTGATGATCGCTACGCGGCTGATGGTCGCGGAGAACGTGCTGGACGACTGCTACTGCGAGGACCATGGCGGCTCACCGGTCGGGCTCGGCAGTCGCCTTCTGCTGGCACACACGGCTCTCGACCCCCTGCTCACGACGCGGGAGTACGAGCGATCGTGGGCGGAATCGCTCCAGTCGGACGCGCCTCGGCGCGCCTACCGCTCCGCCATGGAGTACTTCGTCCAGCAGGCCACTCCCTCGCAGGCCGACCGCTATCGGCACGACATGGCACGTCTGCACCTGGGCTACCTCGCGGAGGCCGCGTGGTCCGAGGCGGATCACGTGCCCGAGGTCTGGGAGTACCTGGCGATGCGCCAGTTCAACAACTTCCGTCCCTGCCCGACGATCACCGACACCATCGACGGCTACGAGCTGCCCGCGGACCTGCATGCCCAGCCGGAGATGCAGCGGGTCATCGCGCTCGCCTCGAACGCCACCACCATCGTGAACGACCTCTACTCCTACACCAAGGAGCTCGAGAGCCCGGGCAGACATCTGAACCTGCCCGTGGTGATCGCCGAACGTGAGGGCGTCTGCGACCGGGACGGCTATCTGAAAGCAGTCGAGATCCACAACGACCTCATGCACACATTCGAATCCGAAGCCGCCACCCTGGCGGCCGCCTGCCCTGTCCCGAGCGTGCTGCGCTTCCTGCGAGGCGTGGCCGTGTGGGTCGACGGCAACCACTACTGGCACCAGTCCAACACCTATCGATACAGCCTGCCCGACTTTTGGTAAGGAGCGGATTCCACCATGACCAGCACCGAACTCACCGCCAGCGCGACCACGTTCATCCCCGGCCCTGCCTCGCCCTACCAAGGGGACATCGCCCGCTACTGGGACGGCGAGGCGAGGCCCGTCAACCTGCGCCTGGGTGACGTGGACGGGCTTTACCACCACCACTACGGCATCGGCGCCGTCGACCGTGCCGCCCTCGGGGACACCGGAGACGCGGGGTACGAGAGCAGGCTGATCTCCGAGCTGCACCGCCTGGAGTCGGCGCAGGCCGAAGTCCTCTTGGACCACCTCGGCCCCATCGGGCGTGACGACACCCTCCTGGACGCCGGATGCGGGCGCGGCGGCTCGATGGTCATGGCGCACCAGCGGTTCGGGTGCAACGTCGAGGGCGTCACCCTGTCGGCCAAGCAGGCGGAGTTCGCCAACCGCCGCGCCCTGGAACTCGGCGTCGAGGACCGCGTCCGTGCCCGCGTGTGCAACATGCTCGACACTCCGCTCGAGAGCGGACAGGCCGCCGCCTCCTGGAACAACGAGTCGAGCATGTACGTCGACCTGGAGGACCTCTTCGCCGAGCACTCCCGCGTCCTGTCGGTCGGCGGCCGCTACGTGACCATCACCGGCTGCTGGAACCCGCGTTACGGTCAGCCGTCGAAGTGGGTCTCCCAGATCAACGCCCACTTCGAGTGCAACATCCACTCCCGCCGGGAGTACCTCCGCGCCATGGCCGACAACCGACTTGTACCGCAGGCCGTCATCGACCTGACGCCCGAGACCCTCCCCTACTGGGAGCTGCGTGCCACGTCCTCGCTGGTCACCGGCATCGAGACGGCGTTCATCAACTCCTACAAGGACGGCTCCTTCCAGTACCTCCTGATCGCGGCCGACCGCGTCTGATCTTCCAACGGCGGATCGTCCAGGGGATCGCGACGACGGGCCTCAAGTGACGGTCCCGATCCCGCCGCCGTGGCGGTGCCACGTCCCCCGCCGGGAGACCGGGACGGGAGACGGCACCGCCTCGGCGGTGTTCGCGGCCGGAGCACGCAACGGTCGCGGCACCGCCTTGAGCTGACCGTACGACGAATCCGGGAGCGCCCGGTGGCGGGTGGTGTCCGTGGAACGTCCGGGACCTGGATAGCACGCCTGACGTCTCAAGGGGTGAAGACGGCCTGGTCCGCGCGGGTCTCGAAGCATTCCTTCCCGCCACCCGCCGCGGGGCTGAAGCAAGCTTGCACGGACGTCCCGGGGCTCACCACGCTCATGGAGGTGTGGACGTAGGTGTCGGCCTCGTCGCGGCTGGTGACCCGGGCGCCCCGGAGGGTGCCGTCCCGGCCGGCGGCCCGGATCTCTACACGGTCGTCCACGGCCGCGCCCCACATCCGGGCCCAACTCGTGCCGCATTCCCGGCTGTAGCGGATCTGGATCCAGGCGCCCGTGGTGGTCTCGTGCTCGGCGAGGGTCAACGGGTCGGCGGCGCATTTCGTCGTGATCGGGTCCTTGTTACGGCAGGCGGTGTGCCGGCAGAGCGCCCCGGTGGCAGGAGGGGGCGTGGGGGACGGCGACGCCTTCTCGCGTGGCGATGGGGGAAGGTGGGTGAGCACGACCGTGCCCAGGACCACGGCACAGACCGACGCGAGGGCGGTGAGGACGGTTGCGCGCCGGTACCCGGCCTGGCCCCCGGTCGGGCTGGTGCGGATGTGGCCGTCGTCGCTGGGGACCGCCTCGCTCGGGACCGTCTCGCTCGGGCCGGTGTCAGGCGGGGCAATGGCGAGGGCCGAAGCCGGCGTGTCCGTTCGAGTGCCGGTGCGCTGTCGAACAGCCGGCGTCCCCTGCGTCGTTCCAGTGCCCTCCGTTCGGTCCGCCTGGCCCGTCCTGCCCGCCCTGTCCGTGCCGGCCGCCCTGCCCGTCCCGTCCGTTCGAGCGATGTCCAAGAGCGCCAACGGGTGGTCGGCGGGTTCGCCGGCGAGACGGCACAACTCCTTGACCGCGCTACGGGGTGGCAAGCTCTTGCCGTTGAGATAGCGCTCCCAGGACGACTTGCTGAAGGTGGTCGCGTTCGCGAGCTGTGCCAGACTCAGACCGGTGCGCTGCTTCGACTCCTTGAGTACAGCGGCCAGTCGGGCACCCGAAGGGGAGGGTGCGCTTGAGGTCATCCGCGTAACGCCTTCCAGGAGCGCGGCCCGAGCATACCGTCGACGACCAGGCCCGCCTGCTGCTGGAGCGTTTTGACCGCCCGCAGGGTCAGCGGGCCGAACATGCCGTCGATCCCGCCGGGTGAGATGCCTGCCCGGCGCAGCAGACACTGCGCCTCGGCGACGTCGGCGCCCGTGGCCCCGTAGGAGATCTCGGTGTCTCGGCCGTTGTTGACGCCTGCCGACCAGCGGCCGTCGACGCGGGCGATGCGGCATGCGTAGGAGGGTGGCAGCGAGGCCGCGGTGGTGCGGGGCGGGGCGGCGACGGCCGCCGGGGTGCCGTCCTCGTCGAGACGCAGGACGAGCAGCAGCGTCGCCAAGAGGGCGACGGTCAGGGCGGCGACGCCTGCTGTGAGGGCGATGTGCGGGAAGCGGCCGGGGGCCGGTCCGGAGGCGGATGGTGCCGTGGGCGCGATCGGCGTGGCCGGTGCCCCGGGACGCGGCGCCGTCGGTGTTGCCGACTGCCCCAGCCCCTGCTCCCGCTCCTGCCCTTCCTCCCCCTCCCCCTCCTCCTCCTGCTCCTGCTCCTGCTCCTGCTGCCGCGGCCGTTGCCGCTCCTGCGCGGTGGGCCGCGGCTGTGCGACGGGCCTGGCACGGCTGCTGTCCCAGGTGTCGACGGCGATCTCGTGCAACGCCAACAGGGGGACGGGGTCGGCGCCGGTGATCCGGGCCAGTTCCTCCACCGCCTCCTGGGGCGGCAGCGCCGTACCTCCCAGGTACCGCTCCCACGACTTGGCGCTGTAGCTGGTCTTGGTCGCGGGCTGTCGTATAGTCAGCTCGCCGGGGTCCGTAAGCATGGGTAAACCCCCCCCCAACTGACCTGTGGAGGGTTGGAGTTGGGCGGGCCGCGGCGAGGTGGGGGGCAA